>JANNCN010000160.1:0-4838 GCA_031386665.1 Rhodoferax sp.
GGGACGTCGCCCTCGCGCATGTGCAACAAGTCACCCGGGCTGATCAAGCGCGGGTCCGCGTCCGTCAAGGGCAGGCCCGCACTGCGATAGACCTCCAACACGAATTGCGAGCAAAAAAATTGGTCGTTGCGGCCAAGCCCCAGTTGCACTGCACCCACGCCCCGAATACAAATATCGCGCACCAGTGAAGGCACCAAAGGCAGCTCGCACAAACGCCGTTCAATGGCAAAAGGGGCCTGCAGCATCACACCGAGGTAGTTGTACTTTTGCCCCACGTGTTTCAGCACAAAGGAATTTAATCCGGGCAAGTGCTGGGAGTTGAATTCAGGGTGACGAAACGCCACAATCGTCGATTCTTCTTGCAAAAATTCGCGCAAGCTGCGGGTGCGAATGCCCTCGCCCACGGCTTCTGCCAACTGGTGCTCCCCCAGTGGGTTGACGCCGAGATAAATTGCCGCATGACTGACGGGCGAGAGCGTGATCAAGCGAATGCCGGACGACTTCAAACCGTTGTCTGCCGTCAGCACAATGTCATCGGGCTGCAAAGCCTCTGCACCGATCACTTGCCCGCCATTGCCCGGGTTCAGCGCCTTGTTTTGAAAGGCGAGCCTGCTCTTGGGCTGGTCTTCGGTCGATGTGATTTGCGTGGCGCAAGCGCTTAGCAACAGCACCGCCGCCAGCCCACAAGCCCGCCATGCGCTGGCCCAAGCCTTGACGCGAGCATTGGTCAAACCAGTCACGTATTTTTAGAAATCGTGATGGACGGAAATTTGGACGAAAAGTCCTTGTTTTTAGCGGCGATGGACACCGCCACTTGCCGCGCCACCGCTTTGTAGATGGCCGCCACGTCACCGTCAGGGTCGGCCACCACGGTGGGCATGCCACTGTCAGCCTGAATGCGGATTTGCATGTTCAAAGGCAGCGCGCCCAAGTAGTCCATCTTGTAGTCAGCCGCCATTTTTTTGCCGCCGTCAGCGCCAAAAATATGCTCCACATGGCCGCAATTCGTGCACACATGCACGGCCATGTTTTCAACAATGCCCAAAATCGGCACGCCGACCTTTTCAAACATCTTGATGCCTTTTTTGGCGTCCAGCAGGGCAATGTCTTGCGGCGTCGTGACGATGACGGCACCCGTCATGGGCACACGTTGACTCAAAGTCAGCTGAATGTCGCCCGTGCCAGGCGGCAAATCCACAATCAAATAATCCAGATCGCGCCAATTGGTTTGGCGCAGCAACTGCTCCAGCGCCTGGGTGGCCATGGGCCCGCGCCAGATCATGGCTTCATCTTGCGCCACCAAAAAACCAATCGACATGACTTGCACGCCATAGTTCTCCAGCGGGTCCATGGTTTTGCCATCGTCGCTTTCGGGGCGACCATCGACCCCCATCATCATGGGAATGCTGGGGCCATAAATATCGGCGTCCAGCAAACCCACGCTGGCACCTTCGGCAGCCAAGGCCAAAGCCAGGTTCACCGCGGTGGTGCTCTTGCCAACACCGCCTTTGCCAGATGCCACCGCCACAATATTTTTGACTTTGGGCAGCAAGGCCACACCGCGCTGCACCGAATGCGCCATCACTTTGGTGAACACGTTGACCGAGACGTTCTCAACCCCCGCAACGCCTTTGGCCGCGGCCACCAGCGATTTGCGAAAACCCGCAAACTGGCTTTTGGCGGGGTAGCCCAGTTCCACGTCAAAAGCCACGTCACCACCCGAGAGGCTAAAGTTTTTAAGCGCTTTTGAAGTTACAAAATCTTTGCCCGTATTTGGGTCAACCACCACTTTGAGCGCGTCCAAAAGCGCTGTTTCTGTCACTGCCATTGATTTCTCCTGTTGGGCTGCATTATCCGTGAGGGCGCAGCCTTCTGATTCGCAAACCCTCGACGGCAGTGCCTGGACAAGGTTTTACCAATTTGCTATCATTAACATAGCAATAAAACCATATTATTCGAGAGCTAGAGGCCTAAAACATCACAAAAATGCGTCGTCACGGCATTTTTACAAAAGTTCATATCACCGGTGATATGAAGTCGTTGAAATTGTGCAATTTTCCAAGCCAGTCAGGCTTGGCCAGCCAAGGCTCAGCGCGATACAGGCTCTTGACGCCTGTTTGCCAACGACCGAAAAACAAGCAAATTGAGCCGGTAGGTAACGAACAAGGCAACCACGACCAACGCCCAATGCCAGGGTTCAAAAGATGGCTGGTTGAAACGAATTGGCAGATTGGTGGCTTCGACCAGCAGGGCAACCTCAATCAAAGCCGCGAGGATCGACACCCCGACCACCCAAGTTGGTGGGCGAATTGGGGCAATCGTTTTTGGCTTTCTGCGGCCGGCCAAGCGCAGAAAAAAGCCCAAGGCTACAGCGCCCAACACCACCGCTAGCATTAGTTTTCCTGTGATGGCCACTATCGATGCCCCGCTGGCAGACAAAACCAAGCCCGCACCATCAGCCAAAGCCAAGAAGCCGTTTGTCGCCTTGCGTTTAAGGAAATCTCGCATCGGGAATTCAAATGTTGGGGATTTGGAAGGTGATTTCACTTTCAATATTGCCATAGTTCAGGCCCAAAAATACATTTACCGAAACCGATTGGCCCACTGGCCCATCACAAGCGCCGCGACGGCTGGAGCTGACTACCCAATACGCGGGATAATCCACAGTCTCGCACCACCCTGTGCATTTCGCCCATTGCCGAACCAGTTTTTCCAAATGACCGCACCCCGCCAACTCTTCGTCACCACCGCCTTGCCTTATGCGAACGGCAACTTCCACATCGGCCACATCATGGAATACATCCAGGCTGACATTTGGGTGCGGTTTCAGAAGATGCAGGTGAATGCAGACGGGTCCCCCGTGGAAGTCAACTTTGTCTGCGCTGACGATGCCCACGGCGCGCCGATCATGATTGCCGCCGAAAAAGCGGGCAAAACGCCGCAGCAGTTTGTGGCTGACATTGCGGCTGGGCGCAAGCCTTACCTGGACGGTTTTCACATCGGGTTTGACAACTGGAGTTCGACCGATTCGCCCGAAAACCACGAGTTGGCGCGGCAAATTTACCGCGACCTGCGCGATAACCCAGACGGTTCGCTGATCGAGACCAAAACCGTTGAGCAGTTCTTTGACGCAGAAAAGTACATGTTTTTGCCCGACCGTTTTATCAAAGGCGAATGCCCCAAGTGCCACACCAAAGACCAGTACGGCGACAACTGCGAAAACTGCGGTGCGGTGTATGCGCCGACTGACCTGATCAACCCCTACTCGGCTTTGTCAGGGGCCACGCCAGTTCTAAAAAGCTCTGAGCACTTCTTCTTCAAACTTTCAGACCCGCGCTGCGTGGAGTTTTTGGAAAAGTGGACGCAAGGCGATGACGAGTTCGGCAAACCGCGTTTGCAACTCGAAGTGGCGAACAAGGTCAAGGAATGGTTCAGCGTTCGCACCAACGCCGATGGGTCGAAAAGCGAAGGCTTGGGCGATTGGGACATTAGCCGTGACGCGCCGTACTTCGGCATTGAAATTCCCGATGCGCCGGGCAAGTACTTTTACGTGTGGCTCGATGCGCCTGTGGGTTACTTGGCTTCTTTGAAGAATCTGCTCGACAAACGAGGCGCGGATTTTGCTGCCTACATGGCCAACCCGGCGCTGGAGCAGTACCACTTCATTGGCAAAGACATCGTCACTTTTCACACGCTGTTTTGGCCCGCCATGCTGAAGTTCAGCGGTCGCAAAACGCCGAACAACATATTTGTGCATGGCTTTTTGACGGTGAACAACGACAAGATGAGCAAGAGCCGGGGTACGGGCCTGGATCCGCTCAAGTACCTGTCGCTGGGCATGAACCCGGAGTGGCTGCGCTATTACCTGGCGGCCAAGTTGTCTGCGCGCAATGAGGATATCGACTTCAACGCTGACGACTTCATGGCGCGGGTTAACTCGGATTTGATTGGCAAGTATGTGAATATTGCGTCGAGGGCGGCTGGATTTTTGACCAGCCGCTTTGACGGCGCTGTGCTGCCCTCAGACCAATTGGACGAGCTTGGAACTTCGCTTTACGTAGACGTTGTCTCGGCGCAGGTATCGGTAGGGATTTTGTTTCATGAACGCGACTTCGGCAAAGCAAGTCGGGAGGTCATGCAGCTTGCCGATCGGGTGAACGCCTACGTCGCGGCAGCTCAGCCGTGGGTACTTGCAAAACAAGAAGCTGCTTCTGGTGAGTTGCATAAAGTTTGCAGCTCTCTGATTCGCTGCTTTGAAGTGTTGAGTCGCATGCTCGCACCGATCCTGCCGCAAACGGCCATGCAGGTTGGCAAACTGCTTGGCGTTGGTCTGACCCAATGGGCAGGCCACTCCGAAACTCGGCGCATCCAGAAATTCGAACACCTCATGCAACGCGCAGACCCCAAACAGCTAGAAGCCCTGTTCGAAGCCCCGCCCGCCCCTGAGCCCGAAAAAATCACCCCCGGTGGCGAAGTAATCGCGCCCACCATCAGCACTGACGACTTCGCCAAAATCGACCTGCGCATTGCCAAAATCGTCAATTGCGAGGCGGTCGAAGGCTCGGTCAAGCTTTTGCGTCTGACGCTCGACGTGGGCGAAGGGAAGATGAGAAACGTCTTCAGCGGCATAGCCAGCGCCTACCAGCCGTCCGACCTCATTGGCAAACACACCGTCATGGTCGCCAACCTGGCACCTCGCAAAATGAAATTTGGGGTAAGCGAAGGCATGGTGCTGGCCGCCAGCCACAGCGATGAAAAAGGCAACCCTGGTATTCACGTGCTGGAGCCAAACGACGGCGCACAGCCGGGCATGCGGGTTCGCTGATTGAAAAGCGCAC
>JANNCN010000161.1:0-10440 GCA_031386665.1 Rhodoferax sp.
TCGGTCAGGCTGGAGGCCACGGCTTCTTGCCACGGCTGGCGGCGCGCAAAATTGACATAAGCATCCACCGCAAAACGGGCAGCAGGCACCACGTGGCGAAGTGAGGTCACGTCGTCACGCGACAAGCCCACGGCTTGGCCCAGGCCAATCCAGGCTTCTATGCCGCCTGCGTCGTTGATGCCGCCCAGGTTCAAACCGTCGTGGTCCAAAATGCGCAAAATCCACTCGCGGCGAATGTCACGGTCATCGCAGTTGGACAAAATCGCCGCGTCTTTGAGCGGGATTGAGATTTGGTAATAAAAGCGGTTGGCCACCCAGCCTTGCAATTGACTTCGGGTGAGCTTGCCTTGCGCCATCATCACGTGAAACGGGTGGTTGATGTGGTAACTGCTGCTTTTGCCGCGCAGCTTGCCTTCAAACTCTTCAGCGCTCCAGGGGGCGGTCATAAATCAATCTCCATGCCGTCAAAGGCAAGTTCGACGCCGTGGTCGGTGAGTGTTTGGCGCTCTTGGCTCTCGGCGTCCAGAATCGGGTTGGTGTTGTTGATGTGGATCAGCACTTTGCGGGTGCTGGCGGGCAGTTGGTCCAGCCATTCCAGCATGCCGCCCGCGCCACTTTGGGGCATGTGGCCCATCGCGCGCGAGGTCTTTTGCGAGGCACCCAGGGTGATCATCTCGTTGTCGGTCCACAGGGTGCCATCGACCAGCACACAGTTGGCGGCTTGCATGGCGGCCCACACGGCGGGCTCCATCTGGCCTAAGCCGGGGGCGTAAAAAACGCTGCGGCCCGTGGCTTGGTCGGTGATGGTCACGCCCACGTTGTCGCCCGGTTGCGGCTGGTTGCGGTGCGGCGAATAGGGTGGCGCGTTGCTAATGAGGGGCAGCGCCGTGAAATGCAGGCCAGGCACGTTGGGCATGGCAAAACCGCCTGCGTCCAAGCTGACGGCATGCCAGTCAATTCCGCAGTAGTGCTGCAGCACCTTGAACAGCGGGTTGCCCGTGGTCAGGTCGTCTTTAATCAGCGGGTGGCACCACAGCGGCAGCGGTTGGCGGTGTTCGCGCAGCATGTACAAGCCGGTGGTGTGGTCGATTTGCGCATCCATTAAAAATACGGCTTGGATGGCGGTGTCGCGCAGGCAGCGGGCGGGTTGCAGTGCCGGGAAGCTGCGAATTTGCTGCAAGATGTCGGGTGAGGCGTTGAACAGCACCCAGTTTTGCTGATCGGCACTGACGGTGATCGACGACTGCGTGCGCGCCGTGAAGCGCGGACTGCCGCTGCGGTAACCGTGGCAATTGGGGCAGTTGCAGTTCCACTGTGGAAAGCCGCCCCCTGCGGCAGAGCCCAAAACATGGATTTTCATGTGTCGGGCTAATGTTAAGCGAGGGGGGCTGGAGTAAACGCGCAATCCGTCGGGTGTGACCCTGACGGATTGGCTGATATCAAAGGCCTGGAATCAACGATTCGAGATGTACATCGTGATTTCAAAGCCAAGGCGCATGTCGGTAGCGGTTGGTTTTTCCCATTTCATAAGGTCACTCCTGTCAATTTTTCCCGCAAGACGCGGTGGTCGCGCTGGCAGTGAATCTGGCAGCACCTGCGCAAGTATTGGGCATGCGGTGGGTTTGCAGCATCGGCAAATTATGGATTTGCACCTCATGATTTTCATGAGATTGGGCGGCGATTGCCTTGGGTCGCCCAAGCTTTGCCCGCGTTTCGGGGGAATCCGGCTAGCATGGCGGTAATGAACGCGCTTGCCTCGACACTTGCCCCGCACCTGGGGGCGGAACCTTACGCCACTGACCTACTGGACGTGAGCGACGGCCACCAAATCTATTTTGAGCAATGTGGCCAGGCAGGCGGCATGCCGATTGTCTTTTTGCATGGCGGGCCAGGCAGCGGTTGTTCTGTGGCGCATCGGACGATGTTTGACTTGCAGCGCGACCGGGTGGTGCTGTTTGACCAGCGCGGCTGTGGCCGCAGCCTGCCCCGAGGGTCGGTGCAGCACAACACCAGCGCTGATTTGGTCGCGGATATTGAGCGCCTTCGCACACACTTGGGCATTGACCGCTGGCTGGTGGTGGGCGGATCCTGGGGCGCTGGCCTGGCACTGGCCTATGCGGCGGTGCACCAGGCTTCGTGTTTGGGGTTGGTGGTGCGGGGTTTGTTTTTAGGTCGCGCTTCTGATGTGAATTGGTTTTTTCAACAGCTCGGGCAGTTGCTGCCCGACGCTTGGGACGCCTTGGCCAAGCTGGCACCAGACGCGGCGCGAACCCATTTGCTGCAATGGCTAGCCTTGGAATTGAACAGCGCAGAGGCACCGCGTGCCCAAGATGCGGCTCGGGCCTGGGCCGCCTGGGAGCAAGCAGTGTCTGAGCGGCGCGCACCCGCGTTGGCACCCGTACACCTTGCGGGTGATGCGGCCCAGGCGCAGGTGGACAAGTACCGCGTGCAAAGCCACTATTTGCTGAATGGCTGCTTTTGGGGCGACGCCACTTTGTTGCAACGCGCAGCAACCCTGGCTGATTTGCCCGTCGCGGTTCTGCATGGTCGCTTGGACTGGATTTGCCGCCCCAGCGCCGCGTGGGAGTTGCACCGCGTTTTGCCAGGCAGCCGTTTGCAATGGCTGGAGGGTTGCGGCCACAGTCCGTTTGAGCCCGCGATGGCGCAGGCCATGACCCAGGCCGTCACCGACATGTTGGCCCATTTTGAAATTCACCGTCAGTTTGCGGGCTGAACAGCATGGGCTTGCGGCTTCAAATAAACCTGATCATCACCGCTTTGCTGGGCATTTTTGCCTCGCTGGTGATTGGTTTGGAGATTGAAAACACCCGCCGCGGCGTGCACGAGGAAGTGTTGGGTGCGAATGTGGTGGCCACCCAACTGCTGTCGCGCGTGGATTGGGTGTATGGCTATGGCGGCCTGGAGGGGTTGACCGACTACCTGACCCGTGTGGGGCGCGTGCGTGCCAATGAAATCAGCCTGTACGATGCTCAAAACCAGTTGCTCTACAAATCGCCAGCGCCGACTTACAAGGTCGGCCGTGAAGCGCCCGAGTGGTACGCACGGCTGGTGTCAAAACCACTGGCCGCCAAACAAATCGTGCTGCCCAAGGGCCGCATTGAGCTGCGTGCCGATGCCTCCCGCGCCACGCTGGACGGCTGGGACGACCTGCGCCCCATGTTGTGGATGGTGCTGACAGGTTTTGTTTTGGGCAATTTGCTGGTGTATGCGCTGGTGGGGCGGGCGCTCAAACCGGTGCGGCTGCTGATTGACGGTTTGGGCAAGGTCGCTCTAGGCGATTACGACGCCCGCATGCCGACTTTGTCAGGCCACGAGGGGCGGCAAATCAGCGCCGCGTTCAACGGCATGGCGCAGTCGGTGCAAGACAGCGCATTGGCCCGCCGCCAAGCCCAGGAAGCCACCCAGGCGCTGGCTGATAACCGCGAGCTGACACAGTTGATTCAGACCCGCATTGAGCAAGAGCGTGGTGCCATCGCGCGCGAACTGCACGATGAAATGGGCCAGCAGGTGACGGCAATCAAAAGTGTCGGGCTGGCCATTGCACGCAAGGCGGCTGGGCAAGACGCGATGATTGAGCAGTCAGCCCGGCTGGTGATGGGCTGTGCCGACCAAATTTACGATGGCGTGCACCGGCTGATTGCCAAATTGCGGCCTTTGACCCTGGACCGGTTTGGCTTGCGCGATGCCTTGCAGGATTTGCTGGACGACCGCCGGGTGCACCATGCCGGTGTGGAAATGACGCTTGCCACCACGGGCTCGCTGGAGGGGCTGGATGACGCCCTGGCCACAGCGGTTTACCGCATTGTGCAAGAGGCGCTGAACAATGCCTTGCGCCACGCAAAGGCCAGCCGGGTTGAGGTGATACTGGAGGCCACTAACCAGTCGCTTGACTTGCAAGTGCAAGACAATGGGGCAGGCCGCCTTGAGCAATTTGTGGCTCCTGGACACTACGGCGTGATGGGCATGCGTGAGCGTGCAGAAGCCTTGGGCGGGCAGTTTGAGCTGGAACAAGTGGCACCCACCGGTGTGCGCGTGCGGGTGAGTTTGCCCAGAACCTCCCATCAAGAAAGCGAATCACTTTGAAAGTCATGCTGGTGGACGATCATGCGGTGGTGCGCATGGGCTTCAAGCTGTTGCTGCAAGCCAGTGAGGACATTGACGTGGTGGCTGAGGCCGACAGCGGCGAGGCGGCCTGCCAAATGGTGGACGCCGCTATGCCCGATTTTCCCGATGTGGTGGTGATGGACATTGCCATGGCGGGCATGGGCGGCATTGAGGCGATCAAACGCTTGTTGGCAAAAAATCCCAAGTTGCGTATCTTGGCGCTGTCGGCCCACGAGGACACCAGCCACCCCAAGCGGGCCTTGCAAGCCGGGGCCTTGGGTTATTTGTCCAAACGCAGCGCACCCGAGGTGCTGATTGACGCGATTCGCAGCATCGCCCGCGGGCTGCCGTACCTGGATGCGCAGATTGCCCAGCGCATGGCGGTGCAGGGTATTCATGGCGACCAAGGGCCGATGGAAAAACTCTCGGCCCGTGAATTTGAAGTGTTTGTGCAACTGGCGCGCGGCCAGTCGGTGGCGCAAATATCAGAGGCGCTCAAACTGTCGGGTTCGACCGTGGGCACGCACCTGTACAACGTCAAGCAAAAGCTGGGGCTGACCAACCAAGCTGAAATGACGCTGCTGGCGGTGCGCCACGGCTTGATTGATGTGTCGGGCTGATGACTCGCAAGCTGCGCAATCAGGCGACGGCGTAACCTTCTTCGGCGATGGCTTTGGCCAGTAATTCGCGTGATTGCGCGGACGCCACTTCGACTTTGTTGGCAGAGCGGTCAATTTTGACTTCGGCTTGCGGGTCGAGCTGCTTGACCGCGCGAGTGACGGCTTTTTCGCAATGGCCGCAGGTCATGCCGGTGACTTCAAAGGTCTGGTTCATAAGGATCTCCTTCAAAAGTTCAGGTCAAAGCCAGTTCGACCCATCAGGACAGTGCTGTCATTGATCCAGCGCAAGGCTTGAACCTGACATCATGTGCACTATATGCAGTCTATGACGAGTATTTCAATCCCCGCGAGCATTCCCGCCATGACCTCTATCGACATTGGTATCGGTGGCATGACCTGCGCGTCTTGCGTGTCGCGGGTTGAAAAGGCGTTGAACAAGGTGGCGGGCGTGGAGGCCGCCACCGTCAACTTGGCGACAGAATCGGCGCGCATCTCCTTTGCGCCCGTGGTGGGCATGGACGCCCGCCTGCGCCGCGCCGTGCGGGATGCAGGTTATGAGCCACGCGCGGCCGACGCGGCCATTGACGCGCCCGATGCGTCGCCCTGGGCGGGTTTTGCACCCGTGGGCATTGGCATGGCGCTGTCTGCGCCATTGGTGTTGCCCATGATCGCCGACCTGTTTGGCAAGCACTGGATGCTGCCCGCGCTGTGGCAGTTTTTGCTGGCAACGCCCGTGCAATTCATTTTGGGTGCTCGTTTTTACAAAGCCGGTTGGCAGGCGCTGAAAAATTGGAGCGGCAACATGGATTTGCTGGTGGCCATTGGCACCACGGCGGGCTGGGCACTGTCGATGTGGCTTTGGATCATGGCTGACCCCGAGGTGATGCTGCACCTGTATTTTGAAGGCTCGGCCGTGGTCATCACCCTGGTGCTGCTGGGTAAATGGCTGGAGGCGCGGGCCAAACGGCAAACCACCTCGGCCATCCGCGCCCTGCACGCGCTGCGGCCTGAAACCGCGCATTTGCTGGGTCTGGATGGCGAGGTTGACGTTCCTGTGGCGGAGGTGATGGTCAATGACAAGTTGTTGGTGAAGCCGGGCGAGCGCTTTCCGGTGGACGGCACCATGCTGGAAGGCCGCACCCAGGTGGATGAATCCATGCTGACGGGTGAGCCGCTGCCGGTGGACAAAATGGCTCCCTCATTAGGTGATGCAGCCGCAGCAACGGCAGCAGACGCATCGGCCCGCGTCACGGGCGGCTCGATCAATGGCGATGGTCGGGTGGTGATCCAGGTGCGCGCGGTCGGCACCGACACGGTGTTGTCAAGCATCATCCGCTTGGTCGAAGACGCGCAAGCGGCCAAAGCGCCGATTCAGCGGCTGGTCGACCAAGTGAGCGCTGTGTTTGTACCGGTGGTGTTGGTGATTGCATTGGTGACGCTGCTGGCATGGTGGTTGACCGGGCACCCGTTTGAGCTGGCCTTGATTCACGCCGTGGCGGTGTTGGTCATTGCCTGCCCATGTGCGCTGGGGCTGGCCACGCCCACGGCCATCATGGCGGGCACGGGGGTGGCGGCCAAGCACGGTATTTTGATCAAAGACGCACAGGCCCTGGAGCTGGCGCACAAGGTGGATGTGGTGGCATTTGACAAAACCGGGACCCTGACGGTTGGCAAACCCAGGTTAACCGCCTTGGTGACAGCGCCCGGGTGGGACGAGCCTGCCGTTCTAAAGGCCGCCGCCAGTCTGCAAAGCGGCAGCGAGCACCCGCTGGCCCACGCCGTCGTGGTGGCCGCCAAAGACAAAACCTTGGCTGTTGAGCAACCACTTGACGTGCAAGCCTTGCCTGGCAAAGGGACCGAAGGGCGCGTGTCTGTCGGAGGTGTTGAACGCAGCTTTTTGATTGGCAGCCTGCGCTGGATGAACGAGCTGGGCGTGGACCTGGGTGCTTTGGCCGCCCAGGCCGCTGAACTTCAAACGCAAGGTGCCACCGTGTCAGGCATGGCTGAGCGCACAGCCTCTGGAGTCGCCCTGTGTGCCCTGATGGCGTTTGGCGATGAACCCAAACCCGGCGCCCAAGAGGCCTTGGCCACCTTGCGTGCCCGAGGCATCAAAACGGTGATGATCTCGGGCGACAACCAAGGTGCCGCCGAAGCCATGGCCCGCCGCCTGGGCCTGAGCCCCGAAGACGGTGAGGTCATGGCCGAAGTGCTGCCCGCCGATAAGGTGGCCAGAGTGATTGAGTTGAAACAAGGGGCATTAATTTCCCGCAGGGCCGCCCCAAGGGAAATTAGCCCCCTCGGGGGGCAGCGAGCACACGAAGTGGCAGAGTGTGGGGGCCATATTGTGGCGATGGTGGGGGACGGCGTGAATGACGCCCCGGCATTGACGGCGGCGGATGTCGGCATGGCCATGAGCAACGGCACCGATGTGGCGATGCACGCGGCGGGCATCACGCTGATGCGCGGCGACCCGAGGCTGGTGGCCGATGCGCTCGACATTTCAGCCCGCACGGTCGCCAAAATCAGGCAAAACCTGTTTTGGGCTTTTGCGTACAACGCAGCGGGCATACCATTGGCGGCCCTGGGCTATTTGAATCCGGTGTTGGCTGGCGCGGCCATGGCCTTGAGTTCACTGAGCGTGATGAGCAACGCGCTGCTGTTGAAGCGCTGGAAGCCCAAAACCGACCTCTAATAGTGCAAAATTAACCTGCAGGTTAATATTTTGTTGAAAAGTGTCTTTTGGGCCAAATATTGAATAAAATAGGCCTCTAGCTCTCGAATAATATAGAAGCATTGCTATATATAGTATAGCATATTACGCGAAGCATGCTGCGCGAAAAGTCTCGGTAAACTGGGTCGGCCAGACCGGTCTTACCCTCAAGTTCGGGAGTTTTGATGATCGAGATCTCCAAAGAAGCTCGCAAAGAAGCGATTACCTCCATCGAGCGCTACTTTGCTGAAAACATGGAAGAACGCATTGGCAACATCGCAGCGGGTGCCTTGCTGGGGTTCTTTCTGGAAGAAATTGGCCCACTGGTTTACAACAAGGCCGTGGCCGAAGTGCAAGAGCGCCTGCAGTCGCGCATTTCAGAAATTGACATTGAAATTCATGAAGACGAGTTTCAGTATTGGCGCAAGTACGACAAGCTGAAGAAGGCGCGTTAAGGTCGGGGTGGCCGAGCATCGCACTTGGTCGTGGTGATATTGCTGCCAACGGCGTCTCTGAAGGTGCGCTTTCAGTGTCAGTTTGCACAAAGAATGGCGTCATCATCTGCCGGACAATGGTGTTGAATGCCGACGCTATCGCCTCAACCCCCCAGCACACTTTGGCTTGCGCTTGCGCTGTCATTGGCGGCTGCGGTGTCGCTCGGTATCACCCGCTTTTCGTATGGCCTGCTGCTGCCGCCCATGCGGGCAGACCTCGGCTGGACGTACACGCTGGCAGGTGGCATGAACACCGCCAATGCCTTGGGCTACTTGCTGGGTGCTCTGGCCATGCCGCAGTTGTTGCGCTACTTTGGGCCCACCCGTTTGGTGCTGGGTGGCGCTGTGCTGGCCAGTGGTTTGATGGCCTTGTCCGGGTTTTTCACCGAATCGCCCCACCTGTTGGCGCAGCGCCTGTTGGCGGGCATTGCCAGCGCTTTGGTGTTCAGCGCAGGGGGCTTGCTGGCAGCGCGACTGGCTGCGATTGAGCCGCAAAAAAGCGGATTCTTGCTGGGCATTTATTACGGCGGTGTGGGCGTGGGAATTGTGGTGTCGGCCTTGGTGGTGCCCGCGGTGCTGGACGCCGCCGCCGCGCAAGCCCATGGCTGGGCGTGGGCCTGGTGGGTGTTGGCCGGGGCGTGTGCGCTAGGCACGGCGCTTGTGGCATGGCCCACGCGCGTGCTGGCAAGCTGGGCGGCGCAAGTTACGGCCAGCGAATTGGCCACCCCGCCCAAGTCGGATGGGCGGCGCTTCGCTTGGCGCGATTTCGGCTTTGCCTTGGGGGGCTACGGTTTGTTTGGGCTGGGGTACATCGGCTACATGACGTTTGTCATCGCGCTTTTGAAAGAACAAGGCGCCAGTGCCAGCGCCATCACCACCTTTTATGCGCTGTTAGGCTTGGCCTGCGTGGTGTCGGCGCGTTTGTGGGCGGGTTTGCTGGACCACTTCAGGGGCGGGCAGGCGCTGGCTATTTTGAACGCCTTGCTGGGCCTGGCCACGGTGCTGCCTGCCATCACCTCGGTTTGGCCGGTGGTGCTGTTGTCTGGCATTTTGTTTGGCGCGGTGTTCGCGTCGGTTGTGGCGTCTACCACCGCCTTGGTGCGCCACAATTTGCCAGCCAACCAGTGGGCACCCGGCATCAGCGCCTTCACGGTCGTGTTTGCCGCTGGCCAAATGGTCGGCCCCACCGCTGTGGGTTGGATTGCCGATGGTCCCGGCGGCTTGCCCCGTGGCTTGCTGTTTTCAGCGATTGCCCTGTGGCTGGGGGCGTTGTTGGCTTGGCGGCAGCGGGGGTTGGCTAGGGGGTGAGTCCAACTTTGGACAAATATTACACAAATGTTCTAGGATGGACTATGATGGAGGCTTCATCGACTCCTTAGGAAGCTGTTGTCATGAATGCAGTCCTGGAACAAAAACCCGCTTCGACCAGCCTTAAAACCAGTCAAGCCGCGTTGCGGGTGTTTTTTCGCATCTCCCAGGCCTGGGGATTGACGGCGGCGCAAGAGCAAATTGTGCTGGGCACCAGCCGAACGACCTTGTTCAACTGGAAGTCAGGCCTGGTGCGCGCGACTTTGGAGCCGGTGGCGCTGGAGCGCCTGAGCTACGTGTTTCGCATCTTCGCCGCGCTGGAGATTTTGCTGCCCATCCCAGAGCGGGCAAACCATTGGGTCAAAGCGCCCAACACGGCCCCTTTGTTTGGCGGGGCCAGTGCGCTGGATCGCATGCTGGCAGGTCAGGTGGGCGACCTCAAAGAGGTGGCAGATTACCTGGACGCGCAGCGGGGTGGCGACTTTTCGTGAACCCCAAACTCAGCACTATCGAGTGGAACCCGACCTTTCGGCTGGTGCCTAGCCGTTTCCCGCCCGTGGGCCTTTTTGACCGCGTGGCATCGGCTGACGATTTGGACGCGGTGTTTTGGGTGCAAGGCCTGACCAACCCGCGTTTGCGTCAAGAGCTAGGAGCCATCGCACTGGTTCCTGCGGCAGACCGCGTCTTTGGCCATGGGAGCACGCCCGTCATGGCCGCGTTTTGCCATTTGAATCCAGTGGGTTCGCGTTTTTCTGATGGCACTTGGGGCATTTACTATGCCGCGTCGAGCCTTGCGGTGGCAGTGGCGGAGGTCAGCCACCATCGCGCTCGGTTCCTGGCCGCGACCGCGCAGCCGGCCCTAGAGGTGGATATGCGCTCGTATGTGGGGCGGGTGAGCAAGCCCTTGCATGACGTGCGACCCAAGACGTGGCGCAAGCTGCACGATCCCGATGACTACGGGCCTTCGCAGATGATGGCCAAGACCTTGCGGGCACAGCAATCGTGGGGAAGTGTGTACCACAGCGTGCGCGACCCAGGTGGCCAATGCGTGGCAATTTTGCGCCCGCCGGGCATTGAATTGCCCGTGGTTCAAGGGGCACATGTGACCCTGTGTTGGGACGGCGATTCGATTTCGCGCTGGTATCGCAAGTCGGATGTTGTAAAACTGCCTTGATCGTGATGC
>JANNCN010000181.1:0-2360 GCA_031386665.1 Rhodoferax sp.
GGGGAGGCCGGGTCTCGCCCCGGCGGGCGACTCACTTGTCTTTTGCTTCGCCAAAAGAAAGTAAGCAAAGAAAAGGCGACCCGACAGTCTGGGTCCCTACGCTGCGCTTCGGGCAACTTGCGGTGCTCAAAACTGCCGGGGACTTGCTCAAACTCGCTTCGCTCAGACAGTCGCAAGCCCTGATCCGTCAGTTTCTGCGCTCCTCAGCCCAGCCTGGACGGGGGGTGCCGGGGGCAGGGGGGGGGCAGCGACCCGCGCAGCGGAGGAGCGTGGGGGCAACAATTTTCTGCAGGGCCGCCCCAAGGAAAATTAGCCTCCTCGGGGGGGCAGCGACCCGCGCAGCGGAGGAGCGTGGGGGCAACAATTTTCTGCAGGGCCGCCCCAAGGAAAATTAGCCCCCTCGGGGGGCAGCGACCCGCGCAGCGGAGGAGCGTGGGGGCAACATCTCTAGAGTTCGACAATCTCAAAATCCGCCTTGGCGACGCCGCATTCGGGGCACGACCAAGCGCTGGGCACGTCGGCCCACAAGGTGCCAGCGGCAATGCCATCTTCGGGGCGGCCATCGGCTTCGTCATAAACAAAGCCGCAAACGATGCAAAGGTAAGTTTTCATAGCGTTCTTCAATCAAAAAAAGAATATTGGGGTGAAAGGTGGTAAGCCGCATCTCGCGTCAGATCAGCGCGTCAGGCCAGCACTTTAGTCAATTGTTCCATGTAGTGGTTGGCGTGGCGTTCTTCAACCCTGGCCAGCGCGGCGAAACGCTTTTGGGCTTTTTCCAGCGTCGCTTTGAACTGGGCGGCGTGCTCGCGCGATTCGACAATCTGGTCGTCCATCTCGGCCACGGCGGCGGCGTTGCCCTCGGCTTCGGCGGTTTGGCGAAAGCCGGGGTACATCTCGGTGTACTCGTAGGTTTCGCCGTCAATGGCAATTTGCAGGGCGCGGGCGGGCGTGAAGGTGGCTTTGGGGTACAGCAAATCCAGGTGGCCAAAGGCGTGCATGACCTCTTGGTCGGCGGTTTCTTCAAAAGTGCGGGCGGTGGCTTCGTCACCCGCTTCGCGGCACAGTTTGGCGAAATAGCGGTACTTGATGTGCGCCATGGATTCGCCTGCAAACGCTGATTCAAGGTTGGCGATGGTTTTGATTTCAGGGCGAAGGGGAGCGGGTGGGCGGTGGGTCATGGAGCTCTTTCGTGGGTTGAAGTTGATAGTTTTTTTCTATTGAATAAGACGAAATGGTAGTGAATAACTATAAGTTAGGCCAATTGGAATTGCCTAATTGATTGATAGGCGCTATGGGACAGAGGGGAAAGGGGTTGTTCAGGGCCAAAAACCTAAAATAGGTGTGGCAAACCCTGGAATCGGCGGTTTGAATGAAAACAGACTATTTTTACTACAATTGTGGTAAAAATAGTCTGTTGGAGGCTTTGAAAGTCAAATTGTGAATAAAACAGGCCTCTAGCTCCCGAATTATATACATAAATTGCTATATATATTATAGCAATCTAAAGCAACTAAATCAACCGACCAAATACACGTTACCCGGCCTGCTCGACTTTTTGCTCAATCGCCCCAAACACGCTCTGCCCATCGCGTCCCTTCATCTCGATCTTGACGGTGTCGCCAAACTTCATGTAATCGGTTGTGGGTTCGCCGTCCAAAATCGTCTCAATCGCGCGTTTTTCGGCGATGCAGCTGTAGCCTTTGGGCCAGTCTTTTTTGCCTTTGACCTCAACGCCCTTGTTGCTGACCGTGCCGCTGCCAATGATGCTGCCAGCCCGCACGTTGCGGGTTTTGCACAGGTGGGCGATGAGCTGGCCAAAGTGAAACGTCATGTCGCCCCCCGCCTCGCACAGGCCCACGGTGCGGCCATTCCACTGGCTTTGCAAGGTCAGATTCAGGCGGCCACCGACCCATGCGCTGGTGGCCTCGGCGGCGCTAACAGTGCCCGCAGCGCCCAATCCCGCAAATTCGTCTAGCGTCACTGCCACGGGGCTGAACGCGGTGGCGGGCTTGCTTTGCAAAAAGCCAAAGCTTTTGGCCAGCTCGTCAGGCACCAAATGGCGCAGGCTCCAGTCGTTGGCCAGCATCACCAGGCGAATGCCATCCAGCGCCCGGTCGGGCGTGCAACCCACGGGCAGGTCGCTGGTGATGACGGCAATTTCGGCCTCAAAGTCGATGCCATGGGCTTCACTGGTGAAGAGGGCGTCATCGCGCGGGCCCAAAAAGTCGTCGCTGCCGCCTTGGTACATCAGGGGTTCGGTGTAGTAGTTGGCGGGCACTTCAGCATGGCGGGCCAAGCGCACTAGCTCCACATGGTTGATGTAGGCCGAGCCATCAGCCCATTGGTAAGCGCGTGGCAGC
>JANNCN010000203.1:0-7267 GCA_031386665.1 Rhodoferax sp.
TCCAGCGATCAAATTGAATGATCAAGCCGGCGTGACCACGCGTGAGTGGTCAGGCGCATGCGATTAGGCGTACTCCACCAGCGTTTTCTTCATCTTTTTCATCGCCGCCACTTCAATCTGGCGAATGCGCTCAGCGCTCACACCATATTCAGCGGCCAGCTCGTGCAGCGTCATGCCGCCCGTGCTGTCGTCGTTCACTTTCAGCCAGCGCTCTTGCACAATGCGGCGGCTGCGTTCGTCCAGCGCTTCCAAAGCAGTGGCAATGCCGTCGCTGGCCAGCAGGTCGCGCTGGTTCGACTCGATCATGGCGGTCGGCTCGTGGATGGTGTCGGCCAGGTAAGCAATGGGGCCAAACGCCTCTTCACCGTCGTCTGACGGGCTAGGGTCCAGCAGCACATCGCCACCCGACAAGCGGGTTTCCATCTCAATCACCTCTTCGCGCTTCACCTTCAGCTCGCGCGCCATGTCGTCAATCTGGCCTTCGCTCAGGCGCTCGCGGTGCGTGCCCAGGTCGGCGGCTGCGTCATTCGCTTGGTAGCGCTGGCGCATAGAGCGCAGGTTAAAAAACAGCTTGCGCTGCGCCTTGGTGGTCGCCACTTTGACCATGCGCCAGTTTTTCAGGATGTACTCGTGAATTTCGGCCTTGATCCAGTGCATGGCGTAGCTCACCAGGCGCACGCCCTGCTCAGGGTCAAAGCGCTTCACGGCTTTCATCAGGCCCACATTGCCTTCTTGAATCAAGTCGCCGTGCGGCAGGCCATAGCCCAAATACTGACGCGAAATCGACACCACCAAGCGCAAGTGAGAGAGCACTAACTTACCTGCGGCCTCAAGGTCGTTGTCGTTTTTGAGCTTGCGCGCGAATTCCTGCTCTTGCTCGAGCGTGAGCATGGGCAAGCGGTTGGCGGCCGTTATGTAAGCGTCTAAATTGCCAAGTGAAGGCACCACAGACCATGGGTTAGCCACCGCCAATGCGGAACCTGAGACAGTCGATGCGTAGGTCATATTCCAGAACTCCTTGTGTCAATGCCGTCATATTAGCACTCTATTGATGAGAGTGCTAACAACACAGTCTATAAGGGTTTCTATGGGGGCGATAGCGGTTTTCTGTCGCAGGGTGGGTGGGGGTGGGTATCTTAGCCAGATGAAGCGGGGGTTCTGTACATACTATAAAAATAGTAGCAAACTATTTAATTAAATGGTGAGCTAGAGGATTTTTTTGTTCATATTTTTCGGAAAAAGGTCAAATTACTCAATATTCACCACAAATGTGGTAAATATTGAGTAATTGTCATATTTTCACAGTGCACTGCGCCGGCCGTACAGCGGTCAAATTACCCGGGGCGGTAGCCCAAGACTGCAGGTAAACTCTGATTTTGCGGTGCCGAATCTAAGGCGCAGAATCAAACTTCACCCGCAACAATTGCCCTAAAACGTTCATGCGATTTGTCGTTTCAATCATTGTGACTTTGCTTTTGGCAGCTTGCGCCCTGAGCTCCAGGGACCATCACCTGGCCGACGCGCAACAGCTGATCGGCACTTGGAACGTAGACCTTCGGCCCAAACCAGACGCCCCAGCTTATTTTCAAAGTTTCATCGTGTCTTCGATCCAGGGCAAGTCGTTCACAGGCAGCTTTTACGGCGCCCCTGTAGAGCAGGCACGGATCAATGTCGACTGGGGCACGGTGCGCATAGCCTTCACAACAGCAGATCAGTCGGGGCCCTACAACCATTCAGCCGTGCTGGTAGGCAAACGGCTCGAAGGGCTCACGAATTCGACAGGTCGCGACTTCTTGTCGTACTGGACTGCTGTGAAGCCATAGCAACAATAAAGTCGCACCGAATCGCTGGTAGTGGCCCTATTTTCTTATGCGCTTCGACGGCAAACTCAAATCTTGGAATGACGAACGGGGTTTTGGTTTTATCGAGCCAGCTCAAGGTGGGCAGGAAATCTTCGTTCATATCAAGTCCTTTCCATCGGGAACGGGTCGACCTCAAGTTGGTCTGGCGTTGACGTTTGAAGTTGACCTTGGACCCCAAGGCAAAAAACGCGCGAAATTTGTTCGCTTGGGTCGTACCAGCCGACCAGCACAGGCGCGCCGCCAAGAGACCCCGGCAAAATGGACGCTTCCGCGCCTACTCATCCTGCCGGGCTTCGTCATTCTGTATGGGCTGGTTGCTTTGGGCTGGTCAGTTAGCCCATGGGTCGCCGCCATCTATGTTTTGGCGAGCCTGTGTGCTTTCTTTGCCTACGCGTTTGATAAAGATTCTGCTGCCCAGCGACGCTGGCGCACGCCTGAATCGACGCTTCACCTGTTTGCTCTCGCCTGTGGCTGGCCTGGGGCGCTACTTGCTCAGCAACTCCTTCGTCACAAGACGTCCAAGGCATCGTTTGTTTCTGCTTTCTGGGCAACGGTCATTGTCAACATTGTGGGGTTCGTTGCGATCCATTCACCTTGGGGTCAAGCGTTACTGCCGTTTGCATGAGATGCCCAATTTGTGATGTCAAAATTGGAAATTTCTCCCACGTTTTGTAAATGACTGCGTGAGGAAAACTTGTAAACCTTTGTCCCACCTTGCATGAGTCTCAAACATCAGATATCACTTATGCAAATCCGCACCATTCACCCCTCTGAGATAGAAGCGGCCCGAGCTCTTCTTCAGGCCAACAACTGGGGTCAACGCGTCGCAGACCCCAAGGTTTTTTTGGAACTGGTGAATCGGCCGCAAATCGCCCTTGTCGCTACCGACGGCCCAGGTGAAGGCGAAGAAGTCATTGGATTTCTGCGTGCGCTGACCGACGGTATCTTCAATGGTTACATCTCCATGGTCGTGGTCGCAGAGTCGCACAGGGGCCAAGGGGTAGGCACTGCCTTGGTCAAAAGCGCGATGGGCGAGCGCCCTGAAATGACTTGGGTGCTTCGGGCGGGCAGGGGCGGCGTGTCCGCTTTTTATCAGAAGCTTGGCGTCAATGTGTCTGAGGTCGCCATGGAGCGGCCTGGCCAGCGCGGGTGAACCAATGAACCTTTGCAAAACCCCGATGGCTTCATTTTCACCATGCCTACAAGGTGCAAGGTTTGAAACGAATCAGCTCAAAGCGTCTTGCCGTGTTCAGGCGCTGGCCATAGGCCCCGGGGGCGCAGCAGCATGGCGACGATCATGGCCAGCGCAATCAGCAGTTGGCGCAAAATGCCCGCGTCCAACCGTCCGTCAGTCATGGTTTGCAGCGGGCCGACAATGTAGCGAAGCATTTCTGGCAGCGCCGTCAACAGAACAGCTCCCAAAATCACACCTGGTATGTGACCAATCCCTCCCAAAACCACCATGGCCACCACCATGACTGACTCTTGCAGGCTGAAGGACTCGGGCGATACGAAGCCTTGCAAAGAACCAAACAATGCCCCGGCAACGCCACCAAAACTGGCTCCGGTTGCAAACGCCAGCAGCTTTAGGTTGCGGGTGTTGATGCCCATGGCGGTGGCTGCAACCTCGTCATCGCGGATAGCCATCCAAGCTCTGCCAATGCGAGACGACTGTAGGCGGTAACAAATGACCACCGTCGCCACGGTCAGCAGCAAAAACAGGTAGTAATAGAGTGTGACTGAAGACACGGTGTAACTCCCCAAGGCCAGACCCTTGCCCAAGTCAATCCCAAAAAAGCGGATGGATTCGATCTGGCCCAAGCCTTGCGCGCCGTTGGTGATGTTGACTGGAGGGCCTAGGTTGTTGATGAAAATTCGAACGATTTCGCCGAAACCCAATGTCACGATAGCCAAATAATCGCCCCGCAGCCGCAACGTCGGCGCCCCCAGTAGGGCACCAAACAACGTAGCCAATAAGGCCGCCAAGGGTAGCGTCACCCACCAGGGTGCCAACAGCCCGTTCGGAAACATGGCGGCGATCTAGGCAAAGTGATCAGGCAAATGCTGTGATGTCAGCAATGCAAACAGGTAGGCACCCACAGCATAGAACGCCACGTACCCCAAATCCAGCAGCCCCGCGTAGCCCACCACAATGTTCATGCCCAGCGCCATCATGACGTACAGCAAACAGGTGTCGGCAATGCGAACCCAATGGTCGCCAACGCCTTGCAAAAACAACGGCAAGACAAGCAAAGTCATCAATGCGGCAAGTTTTCCAAATTTGGAGGGGTTTGTCACAAAATTTTGCATAGGGCGCCGAGAGAATAACAGGCATCATCGACAATGGCGGGTTGGGGGTGCGTCTATCCGCCACTCCCCAAATTGCTGACTTTCAGCTTGCGACCCACCCCAATAGATTCTCCTGATGTCAACTTTCGAAATTGAAGGCGGCGTGCCGCTTAAAGGCACTGTGCGTGCGTCTGGCAACAAAAATGCCATTTTGCCGATGATCGCGGCGTGCATCTTGACCGACCAAGAGATGGTGCTAGAGAACGTGCCCGACATCATTGACGTGCGCCATATGCTGGAGATCATCACCGACCTGGGCGGGCGGGTTGAGCGCAGCGGTGAGCGGGTCAGCATTTGTGTCGCCAGCTTGAACAAGAGCGAAATCAGCCGCGAACTGTGCCGCAAAGTGCGCACCTCCATTTTGTGTGTGGCACCGCTATTGCACCGCCTGGGCAAAGCCACGCTGTACCCGCCGGGGGGCGATGTGATTGGGCGGCGCAGGCTGGACACGCATTTTTACGGCCTGCAAAAGCTGGGCGCGCGGGTCGAAGTCAACGGCAGTTACGAGTTTTCCATGCCCGGGCCACTCACTGGCGCCGAAATGTTTTTTGATGAGCCGTCCGTCACCGGCACCGGCCATATTTTGATGGCGGCTGTGGTCAGCGCGGGCACCACGCTGATTCGCAATGCCGCTTGCGAGCCGCACATACAAGACCTGGCGCACATGCTCAACGCCATGGGTGCGCGCATCGAGGGCATTGGCACCAACCAGTTGCACATTGAAGGGGTTGCGTCACTGCGCGGCACCACCTACCGGGTTTGCCACGACCACGTGGAAGCCGCGTCTTACCTGGCGCTGGCAGCGGCGACGGGCGGCGAAATCAGGGTTGAAGGCACCGATTTGCATTCGTATTGGATGTGCGGGCGCGTGTTTGCCACGCTGGGCGTGAAGATCGAGCTGTACAAAGACCATGTGCTGCTGCCCGGCAACCAAGAGCTTCGCGTGACACGCGATCACGACGGCTCTATTCCCGTGATTGGCGATGGCCCTTGGCCCCAGTTTGCCAGCGACCAGATGAGCTGCATGATCACTCTGGCCACCCAGGTGCAGGGCAATGTGCTGTTTTTCGAAAAAATGTTCGAGTCGCGCCTGTATTTTGTGGACCGGCTGATCAGCATGGGGGCCAATGCCGTGGTGTGCGACCCGCACCGTGTGGTGATCAGCGGGCGCTCGCAGCTGACGGCCACCACGCTCACATCCCCCGACATTCGCGCGGGCATGGCGCTGTTGGGCGCAGCCCTGTGCGCCAAAGGCAAATCAACCGTTCAAAACGCCAACATGATTGAGCGCGGCTACGAGCGCATTGAAGAAAAGTTACTGGGGCTGGGGGCGCGGATCAAGCGCAGTGGTTGATCTTTGTTCGATTCTTTGCGTTAAACAGGGGCTATCTAGAGGCAAGGCGGGTCATCCCGGGTCTTCCGGGAGGATCAGGTCACCGTGGCACTCAGCTCCGCGGCTGTCCCCCGCGACGGCTTAGGGCCGTCTGCTCCTCCTTGATGCCGCTGCGCTGAGTGCCACGGCGACCTGATCTGGTTGAGTTGGGCTGTGGAGTTTGGCAAAAATGCGGGGGAGGGCGGGGCTTTCTATTGAGGGCTGCGCGCTTTACCAATCTCAGTTTTGGTACCGGAATCTAAATCCAAGATTCAAACCCCCAAAACCAACTACCAGCGCACGCCCAGCTTGATAAATAATTTGGAAAGCACAAACAGCGGGCCGACCCACAGGTACTGAATGTCTTCAAAAAACGAGGGCTTTTTACCTTCAAGCTTGTGGCCGATGAACTGGAAAATCCAGGCGACGACAAAAGTGGCGATGGACAGCGGCAGCAGGAGCGAGCCCAAGGCGGAAATCACGGCGAGCATGGCGATAGACGTCACCACCATGCTGGCTAAAAACACGCCCGACAACCGCGCGTAATAGACCAAACTGGCCGCCACAAAGGCATAAGCCAGCCACGGATGCACCCAAAACAGCATGCCCACCAGGCTGAGCATGATCAGCGGAATGGCGGCAAAGTGAATCAGCTCATTGGTGGGCTGGGTGTGGCTGGCACCGTAATGCGCCAGAAGCGTGTCGACTTTGCGCGGGCGGGCGTCTGCATGGGGCTGATCAGGCGTTGGCGTGGCGGTGGTCATGGATTTCCTTTGCGTGGGTCATTTGATATAAAAATAATAGCAAACTATGTATATTATTTGAGATCTAGAGGCCTATTTAATCAATATTTTGACTCGGTTTGACAAAAAAGAACCTGCAGGTTCTTTTTTGCTCACAAACTGCCATGCGCCTGCAAAGATTCAAGCCGCAAGGCCAAGCGCTGTTGCAATTCGCTCAAACGCAGTCCCAGGGCGACGCGGGTCGCGTCATCGGTGCAATGGCGCAGTTGGTCGGCCAGGACGGCGCGCTCATTGAAGAGTTCAATCTCGGGCGGATGAAAGCCTGCGGTTTTCAAAATTTTGAACGGCATGCGTAAGCTCTCGGGGGTGGCATGCCAGCCCGCGTCTTCGGCTTGGGGTTTGCCAAAGCCAGGCGCTTGGGCCAATTCGCCAGACGCCAAGGCCTGGCGCAAGTGGCGGGCGATTTCTTCGTCTTGGGTGGGCATGGGGGCCTTTGCGTAGCAAACATCGGGCACCTCGTCGGCTGAGGCGTCACTCAGCTGGCTGACAGGCATGGTATTTTGACGACACTCATGGTAACAAAAACACCTAAAAACGCGCAACTTGTACCGGGTTTGCTGCTTTTGTGGCGTCCAATAAAGATCTCAAGGGCTTTACTGCGGTATTCTTTCCAGATGGTAAAAAATTGTTACATGTCAGCCAGCTGTTGACCTTATCGTCCTAACCGCTCCTTCGCTCTCTTCTTTTTAAGCCCTATGACAACGCCCACGCCCCCAGCAGGTTTGCTGGACAACACCCAAATTGTGGATGGCCGCTACATTGCGCATGCCGCGGTGGGCTGCAACAACGTGGCCGAGGCTGCCCGTTGGTACGCCGACGTGCTGGGCGCGCAGCCCGTGCGCATTTTGGATGACCGCGTGACTTTCAGTTTTGGCGGCGTG
>JANNCN010000216.1:0-31350 GCA_031386665.1 Rhodoferax sp.
AGCAGTGGAACGAGCGCAACAAGGATGCTGTCGATGAATACAACGCCCGTATTGCAAAATATGGTTTGCCGCTTGAGAAATACCGTACTTTTTAAATCGTTCGACCATCATGGCCAGATTTGATGTTTATGCTCACCCCGATGCCGAGCTTCGCAAACAAACCCCCTATTTGGTGGATGTTCAAAACAGCTACCTTGATAGTCTGAAGACGCGAATTGTCATTCCGCTACGCAGCAGCAAGTACATTTCAAACCCTCTCAGGGACTTGAATCCAGTTTTTGAAATTGCGGGCAACAATGTCGTTCTGGACACGGCTGCCATGGCAGCTTTTCCAACCGCGCTTTTGAAGCGCCCTGCAACCGACTTCACCAAGCACGCCGCTGTCGTGACAGGTGCCATCGATACACTTTTGGGATCACATTAAAGTGCCGCACTCCTCACAGTACGAAGATTTCATGCGCCACGTTGACACGCATGGGGTGTTCAAGGCAGACCGCACCGGTACCGGCACCAAAAGTGTTTTTGGCTACCAGATGCGGTTTGACTTGAACGAAGGCTTTCCCCTGGTCACGACAAAAAAAGTCTTTGTCAAAGCCATCATTCAAGAACTGCTATGGTTTTTAACAGGCTCCAGCAACAACAATTGGCTCAAAGACCGTGGCGTGACGATTTGGGACGAGTGGGCCAAGCCGGATGGCGACTTGGGGCCAGTGTATGGCGTGCAGTGGCGCAGTTGGCCCATCGCCGAAGGCAAGCACATCGACCAAATTAGCGAGGTCATCAAAACCCTCAAAACCAACCCGGACTCGCGCCGCATCATCGTGAGCGCCTGGAACGTGGGCGAAATCTCCAAAATGGCGCTGCCACCCTGCCACGCGTTCTTTCAGTTTTATGTCGCCCCAGCGGCCACCCCCGGTGCCAAGCCGCGCTTAAGCTGCCAGTTGTACCAGCGCAGTGCCGACATCTTTTTGGGGGTGCCTTTCAACATCGCCAGTTACGCGCTGCTCACCCACATGGTAGCGCAGCAGTGCGACCTGGACCTGGGCGACTTCATCTGGACGGGGGGCGACTGCCACATTTACAGCAACCACCACGAGCAGGTCGATTTGCAGCTAAGCCGCCAACCCTTTGCCTACCCCACGCTCAATATCAAACGCAAGCCCGCCTCAATCTTTGACTACGAGTTTGAAGATTTTGAGATCATCGGTTACGAGTCGCATGGGGCCATCAAGGCGCCAGTTGCCGTTTGATAGCTTGAGCGTATGCAAATTCACCTAATTTTTGCCCGCGCCCGCAATGGCGTGATCGGCCACAACGGCACGATGCCTTGGCGCTTGCCCGAAGACTTGGCGCACTTAAAGCGTACCACCCTGGGTTGCCCGGTCATCATGGGGCGCAAAACTTGGGATTCGCTGCCGCCCCGGTTCAGACCGCTGCCAGGGCGCATGAACGTGGTGGTCACGCGCCAGCTTGATTGGGCTGCCGACGGTGCCCAGCGGGCGAATTCATTGCCGCAGGCGGTGGCGCTTTGCTCAGCCGCAATGAGCGAAACTGAGGCGGGCGCGCCAGCTGATGGCCATGCGCAGGGCAATATCTGGGTGCTGGGCGGGGCTGAGATTTACGCCCAAGCCCTGCCCTTGGCTGCCAGCGCCGTGGTGACCGAAATCGATGCCGATTTTGAAGGCGACACTTATGCCCCACAATTCGGGCCGCAGTGGACGAAAACCCAGGGCTTGCCGCAGGTTTCGTCGACCGGATTGAAATTTTCATTTGCCACTTACCGCCAAAACATTGGCAACACCGCAGGAGTTTGATATGTCAGGAGCAGGTTTTCACGTTCACGGCCCCCATGACCACGAGTTGGAGCACGCCGCCCAGGGCGGGCATGGCGACCACGCGTCAGGCGGCATGATCAACCAAATTGCTATGTTCACCGCCATGGTGGCCACCGCCGGCGCGATTTTTTCGTACATGGGCGGGGCAACCCAGGCCAACGCTGGCTTGTACAAAAACAATGCGGCGATCAAAAAGACCGAAGCGTCCAACCAATGGAATTACTTTCAGAGCAAGAGCACTAAGCAGTCGCTGGCTGAACTGTCGCGCGACTTGGCGTCGGACGACAAAAAGGCCACCTACCAAGGCAAGATTGAGCGTTACGAAAAAGAAAAGGGTGAAATTAAGCTCGGTGCCGACAAGCTGGAGGCCGAAGCCACCCAATGGGACAAGCAAAGCGACGAGCAGATGCACCAGCACCACCGCTGGGCCCAAGCCACCACCGTGCTGCAAGTGGCAATTGCCTTGGCCGCCATTGCGCTTTTGACCAAAAAGAAGTGGGTTGAATACGCCATGTTTGGCGTGGCAGGCGTTGGCGCCATCGTGGGCGTTTTGGCGGCTTTGCACATTTAAGCTTTGATTTTTGACTGAGCCATGCAGCTCGCCACCTGGAACGTCAACTCGCTCACCGTTCGCCTGCCGCAGGTGCTGGATTGGCTACACACCAACCCCGTCGATGTACTGGCGTTGCAAGAGCTGAAGATGACGGACGACAAATTTCCGCACGCCGCCTTCACCGAGGCAGGCTATTTTGCGCAGTGGTTTGGCCAAAAAACCTACAACGGCGTGGCGCTGTTGACCCGCGCACCGGTGACCAACGTGGTCAAAAACGTTCCGGGTTTTGACGACGACATGGCCCGGGTGATCAGCGCTGACGTGGCGTCCGAGCACGGTCCGATTCGGGTGATTGGGGGCTATTTCCCGAATGGCCAGGAGCCTGGGAGCGACAAGTTTGAGTACAAAATGAACTGGCTCAAGGGCCTGCGCATGTGGGTCAAAACCGAGCTTGTAGCCAACCCTCGCCTGGTGCTGATGGGAGATTTCAACATCACTTTTGATGAACTCGACATGTGGGACCCGATTGGCCTGGCCGACACCATTCACTGCACTGAAGAAGAGCGCTACCACCTGCGCGCGCTGGTGGCGATGGGCTTGATCGACTCGCACCGGATGTTTCCTCAAAGTGCCAAATGCTTTTCGTGGTGGGACTACCGAGATTTTGGATTCAAACGCAACAAGGGTCTGCGCATTGACCATATCTTGATCAGCAATGCCCTAAAGCCCTTGGCCAAAAGCTGCACCATTGACAAAACGCCACGCAAAAACGAGCGGCCCAGCGACCATGCGCCGGTGGTGATTGAGCTGGGGTGAAGAAATGCTATTATTTATATAGCAAACTATTGATATTATTCGGGAGCTAGAGGCCGATTTGATTCACAATTCGTGAAAAACGCCAGTTTTTTGGTAAATTTACCACAATTGTGGTAAAAATAGCTAATTTTGAGCACTTGCCAGCACTTGCCAGCAATTTTCAAATTGAAACTGCAATTTCAATGCGGTGCAATGCCTTCAATCAACGTCAATTCCCGTCAGTCCTCCAGCCCCAATTCCTGAATTTTCCGGGTGATGGTGTTGCGGCCAATGCCCAGTTTGGTGGCGGCTTCAATGCGGCGTCCTCGGGTGTTGGCCAGCGCGGTCAATATCAAGCGGGCTTCAAAACGATGGACTAAAGCGTCCCACACATTCGTGTGCCCGTTGGCCAACAGGGTCATGGCCTCGGTTTCCAGGCCAATTTCCCACGGGGCTCCCGTGCCCAAGCCGTGCTTCACGGGCAATTCGGGGCTGTCACCTACCGAAGCCTGACCGCCCTCGTTGCCAGGTTCTGCGCTGCTTTGTTCTGCACCGCCGTGTTCCGCATCGCCGTGTTCGGCACCTCCCTTACCCAGAGTGTGCGCCGTGCCACTGCCACGGTAGCTGTCGAGTGCCGCACCTTTCTCTTGCGCGGCTGCATCCCACGGGGTGGCTGACATGCCAACGGCTGGCGATTCAGCCCCTGAAGAATCCAAACTCGTGTGCGCTGCGGCTGGGGCGACATGGGCAGGTGCCGCTGAGTGGCCTTGGCTGGAACCCAGCGCAGGGCCATTTTCCGCGAAGTGACTGCTCACCTGACCAGTCATTGTTTCGCTCACTGAACCACCCACTTGAGCCGTTCCCGCGCCGTTGGAGTCGCTCAAGCCCACAGCCACCTCGGGCGGCAAGTCTTTGGGTTCGATCATTTGGGCGGGTGCCATCACCGTCAGCCAGTGACAAATGTTCTCAAGTTGGCGCACGTTACCAGGGAACGCGAACGCGCTCAACCAGCCAAGGGCGGCGTCTGAAATTCGTTTGGGCTCAATGCCCAACTGCTGCGCACTTTGCACCAAAAAATGCCGCGTCAGCATGGCGATGTCCTCGCGCCGCTCGCGCAGCGCGGGCAAACGCAAGCGGATGACGTTCAGACGGTGAAACAAGTCTTCCCGAAACGCGCCTTCTTTGACCCGCTGCTCCAGATTTTGGTGGGTCGCGGCAATCACCCGCACATTGGTTTTAATGGCAACGTGCCCACCCACCCGGTAAAAATTGCCGTCACTCAAGACCCGCAACAGTCGGGTTTGCAGGTCAAACGGCATGTCGCCAATTTCGTCCAAAAACAAGGTGCCGCCGTCTGCCTGTTCAAAACGACCCCGGCGCATGGTTTGCGCACCCGTGAAAGCGCCGCGCTCGTGCCCAAAGAGCTCGCTTTCCAGCAAATCCTTGGGAATAGCCGCTGTGTTGATGGCCACAAAAGGCCCGCCTTTGCCCAGTTTGCTGCCCGAATCGCCACGGGGTGAATGCTTGTGCAGCGCGCGTGCCACCAGCTCTTTGCCTGAGCCCGATTCACCCGTGATCATGACCGTCACATTGCTTTGGCTCAAACGGCCAATCGCGCGAAACACATCTTGCATGGCGGGGGCTTGGCCCAGCATCTCGGGGGCCACCGCCATTTGCTCTTCGGCCACTTCTTCGCGCTGGCTTTCCTCAACCGCGCGGCGAATCAACTCAACGGCTTTGGGCAAGTCAAAGGGTTTGGGCAAATACTCGAATGCGCCGCCCTGAAAGGCCGACACCGCGCTGTCCAGGTCAGAAAATGCCGTCATGATGATGACGGGCAGGCCGGGGTATTTGGCTTTGACCTTTTCCAGCAGGTCCAGGCCCGAGCCGCCAGGCATGCGAATGTCGCTGACCAGAATTTGCGGGCATTCGTCGTCACTCGCGGTGTTCAGCGCGGCAATAACGTCTTTGGGGTTGGTGAAGCTGCGGGTGGGAAGGTTTTCGCGAAGCAGCGCCTTCTCCAGGACAAAGCGAATGGACTGGTCATCATCTACTATCCAGATCGGCTTCATGTGCGTTGTGGTCCCTGTTAGGCCACCCCGAAAACGCTCAGGGCAGCGGTATCAAAATCTGAAAGTCCGTGTACCCTGGCGTACTGTCACACTCAATCGTGCCATGGTGCTGCTGAACAAAAGTCTGTGCCAATGTCAGCCCCAGGCCAGAGCCGCCATCCCGTCCCGACACCAGCGGGTAAAAAATGCGCTCCTTGATTGAGTCTGGTACACCAGGCCCGTTGTCTATCACATGCAATTCCAATGCCAATCGGTAGCGCTGCTTGCCAAAGGTGATTTGGCGCGCCACGCGGCTGCGAAATGTAATTTCTGCGTTACCTTCTGCAATCTGTTCTGCCAAGGCCTGACAGGCATTGTGGGCAATGTTCAGCACGGTTTGAATCAGCTGCTCGCGGTCGCCGCGAAACTCGGGAATCGACGTGTCGTAGTCGCGCACCACGCGCAGACCTTTCGGAAACTCCGCCAATACCAAGGAGCGCACCCGCTCGCACACCTCGTGAATGTTCACGTCGCCCACCAAATGCGGACGCCGGTGCGGGGCCAGCAAGCGGTCTACCAGGGCCTGCAGACGGTCGGCCTCGCGAATGATGACCTGCGTGTACTCGGTCAAGTCACGCGACTCGATTTCCATCTCCAGCAGCTGGGCCGCCCCGCGAATGCCGCCCAGCGGGTTTTTGATCTCGTGTGCCAGGTTGCGAATCAGCTCTTTGTTGGCTTGGGCCTGGTCGGCCAGACGGTCTTCGCGGTCTTGCCGGGCCTGTTGTTCCAAAGGCAGCATTTCCACCACAATTTCGCTGGCCACATCGGTTTGGGTGACGATGACATGCACCGGAATGGGCTCATGGTTAATGCGCTTGAGCCAAGCGTCATAGCGCAATGCGGCAAATTCATTGCTGCCCGCACCGTCCAAAGCGCTTTGCAGCAGTTGCGGCTCGGTGAAGCTGCTGGGGAAGTGCGCCCCTTCAATCATGCGGCGCGAGGTGCCCAGCGCGTCTTCAAGTGCCGAGTTGGCGAACACCACGCGACCGTTGCAATGAACCACCGCCACCAAGGTGGCCAGCAGATCAAAGGAATGGAAGGCTTGCGAGTGGCTGATGCTGCGCCCGCGCCAGGGCGCAATAGCGCGGGCGCTGGCAGAGTTGTCGGGAGAAGTGTTGGGTGACCCAGTGGCCGAAGGCGTGTCGCCAATTGGCTCTGGGGCAGCAGCAGGCGGTTGCGCTTTGCGCAGGCCCGAGCGGGAAAGGCGGGAAAGGATCGAAGGCTTCGTCAAGCAGCCTATTTTGCCCCAGAACTCAAATTAAGACCGTTGCCACCCGCGGCGCGGCCCAATTCACGGCGAATGCCGGCAATGTCACTTTCAATGCGCATCAAGTTGGCCTTCAGTTCGGCCACGCGATCCTGGTATTTTTGAAAGTTACGGGCTTCGTCGCCCCGCTTTTCAGGCTCGCCGTTGTTGAACTCACGTGCCAGATCGGCCTTGCGGGCTTCAGCCTTTTTCAATTCGGATTCCAAAATGACTTTGGCGTCCGAGTCGCGAGAGCGTTGGTCATTGGCATCGACTTTGACGCCAGGGTTGGAAATGCCGGGTGACACTGCCGCCAGTTTGACGCCGTTTTGTGCCACCACAGGGCGTGTGCCTTGCACGATGGTGACATTGCCGCCCTCCAACGCCTTGCAACCGTGGGCCTTAGGGTCAGTCAGTGAGTTGGTGTAATAGTTGTTGTCGCAACGGTACATGCGGTCTTGCGCCAGCGCAGACTCTGCCAAAACCAAACACGCGGCCGCCACAGCGATTGAACAAGAAACGGAAACGGAAAGGGGCTTTTTCATACTTTCTCCACGCAACGAAGTGCAGTGTCGGTCTTCCAGTATGCGCCTGTTGCTCTAAAATTCAAAACAAGAGGGCTTTTTAAGACACAAAAAAACGGCCAAAGCCGTTCTTTTTAGGCGACAAAACCGCCTTTTGAGCGGGTTTGTCGGGGCAATCGACTCACTATTTTAAAGTGAGCAACAAAGTGTTACAGAGAGTAATACATGTCGAATTCGATGGGGTGCGTGGCTTGGCGCAGACGCGTCACTTCACCCATTTTCAGGTCAATGTACGCATCGAGCATACTGTCGGTGAACACGCCACCTTTGGTCAAAAACCCGCGATCCGCGTTCAAACAATCCAGCGCTTGGTCCAGGCTGTGGCAAACGGTTGGAATCTTGGCATCTTCCTCGGGAGGCAAATGGTACAAGTCTTTGGTCGCCGCTTCACCGGGGTGAATTTTGTTCTCAATGCCATCCAGACCGGCCATCAGCAACGCTGAGAAGCACAGGTACGGGTTGGCCAATGGATCGGGAAAACGCGCTTCAATCCGACGGCCACGTGGGTTGGCAACGAAAGGAATGCGAATCGACGCAGACCGATTTTTGGCCGAATAAGCCAACTTGACCGGGGCTTCGTAGCCAGGAACCAGGCGCTTGTAGCTGTTGGTACCGGGGTTGGTGATGGCGTTCAAGGCACGGGCATGCTTGATGATGCCGCCCACGTAATACAAAGCCGTGTCAGACAATCCGGCATAGCCGTCACCCGCAAAAATGTTTTTGCCATCTTTGCTGATGGACTGGTGCACATGCATGCCGCTGCCGTTGTCGCCAACGATAGGCTTGGGCATGAAGGTCGCGGTTTTGCCGTAGGCGTTGGCCACGTTTTGCACCACGTATTTCAAAATTTGCACCCAATCAGCGCGTTGCACCAAGGTGCTGAAACGCGTGCCAATTTCGTTTTGGCCAGCGCCCGCCACTTCGTGGTGGAAAACTTCAACCGGAACGCCCAGGCCTTCGAGAATCAAGGACATTTCGGCGCGCATGTCTTGCGTGCTGTCAACCGGTGGCACGGGGAAATAGCCGCCTTTGACGGTTGGGCGATGGCCCCGATTGCCGCCCTCGAGCTTTTTGCCTGTGTTCCAAGGGGCTTCGTATTCGTCAATTTTGAAAAATGTGCCCGACATGTCGGTGTTCCAGCGCACGTCATCAAAAATGAAGAACTCTGGCTCGGGACCGAAGAAGGCGGTGTCGCCAATGCCGGTGGCTTTGAGGTAAGCCTCGGCACGTTTGCCAACCGAACGCGGGTCGCGGTCGTAGGCCTTGCCGTCGCTCGGCTCGACCACGTCGCAGCTCATGAACAGGGTGGTTTCTTCAAAGAACGGGTCAATGTTGGCCGTGTTGGGGTCGGGCATCAGCTGCATGTCCGAGGCTTCAATGCCTTTCCAACCGGCAATGGAAGAGCCGTCAAACGCGTGGCCTGAGGTGAACTTGTCTTCGTCAAAATGCGACACTGGCACAGTCACGTGCTGCTCTTTGCCACGGGTGTCGGTGAAGCGAAAGTCAACAAACTTGACTTCGTTTTCTTTCACCATCTTGATAACGTCTGCGACGGTCTTGGCCATCAAATACTCCTGTTGATTGAAATTGGAAAGGTGTCGGTAACTGGAATGCAGTTTTTGTGCCAATACTGGTGTCTCGCCAGTGCCGCCAAACCAGTTATTTTGCCCGATATTTAAGTGCTATTGCCGCGGGGATCACTTAGAGGGCGCGGTACAGCCCGTTTGGGCAGCAAATTGTGCCACGCACTCGAATGATGCACTAACTTGGTGCTTTTATGGGATTGCACTAATCAGGTGCACTTTTGATGCGTTCAATATGCTTTATCTCCGCACCAACTCCGGGCCCAACTTGTCAGTGAACTTGGCCAAGCCTTTCAGCAAGTCCGGGTAAGCGGCCGCCACCAATTCAGGTGACCCCTTGACCCCCAGCTCAATGTGCCGACCGTACTGAGGGTGATCCACGCTAGGCAAACTGAAAACTTTCGCCCCGGCGTGTCGCAGTTCAATTTCTTCCATCAGCGGGGTCAAAGCGGCCTCCATTGCGCCAAAGACGATGACCGACTTTTCGAGCCAGGCTGCGGTTTGGTGAAGGCTTTTGTATTGAGTGTCCAGTACAGACTCCATCATCGGCCACGCCATCACCGGAAAACCAGGCACGAAGTGGACGCCCCCACGTTCGCCCACTCCGTGTGGCTCTCTGCCCCCCGAGGGGGCTAATTCTCCTTGGGGCGGCCCTGCGGAGAATCGGACGCCCCCACGATCGCCCACTTCGTGTGGCTCTCTGCCCCCCGAGGGGGCTAATTCTCCTTGGGGCGGCCCTGCGGAGAATTGCTCGTTAAAGATCGAAAACCCTGCAATTTTGTTGTACGGGTTGGGAATAATTTGCGCGCCAACCGGGAACACGCCCATGTTCAGCCGGTGAATGTTGTCAGGGCGGTCCGGCTCGTACACCGTACCTTGCTCTTTGGCGGTGTCTTGCATGCGCTCGCGGATCAGCGCTTCGGCTTGGGGGTGCAGAGCCAATTCGACGCCCAAGGCACGGGCCGCGCACTGGCGGGTGTGGTCGTCGGGCGTGGCCCCAATGCCCCCGGTTGAAAAAACGATGTCGCCCGATTCAAACGCCCTTTTCAGGCTGGCGGTGATGCGCTCTGGGGAATCACCGACATACTCTGCCCATCCCAGTTGCAAGCCGCGCGCAGCCAATAGTTCAATGACTTTGGGCAAGTGTTTGTCAGCCCGCTTGCCGGACAAAATTTCATCGCCAATGATGATCAAGCCAAAAGATACGGTCATGGAACTTTGGGAGGTGGAAAGCCGTTGGATGGCGAGTTGGAGGTGCCGATTGACGGCAGGGATGACGACCCGATTGCTGACGAAGCCGATGGCAAAGACGAAGACGACCCGCCCGAAGGAGCGCTAGAAGGCCAGCTCGACGGTGCGGGGCTCACCCCTTTGACCGATGCATCGACAACCTCCATGTTGGGAATCGCCTTCACGTCCGGCGCTGCTCGGCGGTCTACCGGGGGCATGGCACTCTGGGTGAGGCGCATTTGCTGCAAGGCGGCCAAGGTGAAGTGCGCAAACCAGAGCGACGAAAAAGCAAAAACCAGCGTGTAAATCCAGATGGCGACCGGGACCAAGATGGGTGCCATGGCCAAAAACATGGCGCCCGATGCCCACAGCAAACTCGGGGCCGCGCCCAAATAGCCGCTGATGATGCCAATCGCCAGCAGGCTGCCACGATGTTCCTTGAAGATGGCCTTGCGCTCCTCGCTGCTGGCATGGTCGACCAATGCGTCATACGACATGACCCGGTAGGTCAACCAACCCCAAATCAGTGGCGGCAACACCAAAATCAAAGGCGGCACAAACCACAGCGGAATAGAAATGCACAGCGCAATGACAGCCAACACGGTAGACCCCAGCGACCACGCCACGCTGGTCATCATGGAGCCGCCCTTTTTGCGCTCCAGCTTGGCAAAGCGCCGCTCTGCCACCAAAGCCACCATGGCGGGCGTCATCAACCAGGCCACGAACAGCAGCGCAGTGATGACGATGACGGGCAATGCAAAAACCAGTACGACCACTGGCGCGAGCACGCTGCGCAGGCGATTCAGGCCCAAGCCTTCGAGCCACTTGATCAGGGTATTGACCAGTTCAAAGCGCTCTAGGTAAGAACCCACGAACACCATGGCGGTGTCCCAAAAAAAGTAACCCAAGGCCAGGGAAATGGTCGCCATGATGATCAGCGGCAATATCGACAAGGCGATGACGCGCGGATGCAGGCAGTACATGGCTGCCCGCCAGAAGGAATCAAGTAGCTTGTTCATGGCGACAGCATAACGTCAGGCAGCACCCAGCAGGCGCTTGACGCCCAACCATTGTTGTGACCAAAACCCACGCCCATAGTCCCGCACGCCTTTGGGGCCAGGTTCCACTTGGTCGCGCACGCCCGTGGGGTCGTAGCGCTGTTCAAAATTTGCCGTGCCAAACAGCATGTCCCACCAAGGCAACAAAACGCCAAAGTTCTTCCCCCCAAGCGTGTTTTTGCCTTCGGCCTCATGGCCCAGGCCAATGCTGTGGTGCAGGCGGTGAAACCGCGGGCTGATCCACAGGCGCTCACCAACTGCGCCAAACCACAAGCGCACATTGGCATGTTGTAGGCTTTCACTGAGTTGGGTAATGACCACAATGGCGACAAACTGGCCGGGGGCCACGCCAATCAATTGGGCGACAACGACGATCAAAACGTCGCGCAGAATGTCGTCCAGCAGGTGGTTGCGGTTGTCGCTGAACATGGTCATTTGGCGCTGCGCGTGATGCAGTGAATGCAGCCGCCACCACCATTCAAAATGGTGCTGCCCACGGTGCGTCCAGTAGTCCAGAAAGTCAAGAACAACCAGGTACAGCAGCAGACTGAACCAGCCAATGTCAGTGACGCCAGGCCACAGGGCGTCCAGGTGAAATGTGCCCACGCCTGCCCCGCGAAGGCTGGCAATCAACTCATCAAGCACGGGCTGCAGCGTGAAAAACATCGCCAATCTAAAAATGCCCAGGCGGTGAATCACCGTGTACAGCATGTCAGTGCGAATGGTGGCGCGGTCGGTGATGGCATCGACCGGGCGCCAGCGCTGCAAGGGGCCAATGACGAGCAGCAAAACCAAAATTTGAAACACGCCCAGCATGAGCCACAGGGTGGCCGTGAAGCCGTCTTCAAGCAGGCTGGCGAGCCCCAAGGAAAACATCAAGGGCTGAACCAATGACTCGAAAAGCCATTGCTGGGTGCTTGCGATGAACTCGCTCACTTTGTCGAACGGCATAACTTGATCTTTGATTCAGCGCCCACATCGGCTGCTTGCTGGGGCTGGCTATTTGGGCCGGTTAGTTTGGTTGGCTACTTGGGCTGGTTAAGAATCCACGGTTTGTAAGCTGGGTGCTCGCGCAAGGTGGCAAAACAAAAGCCTTTTTCTTTCAGGCCGACCAGCAGCGGCTCCAGCACGGCAGGAGCCCAAGGGTCTTTGCGTGACCAGATGCCCAAGTGCGCAACCAAAATGTCACCAGCTTTGATGTCGCGCATAGCTTTTTTCAGGAGCGACTCGTTACTGAATTTTTCACTGGACAGTTCGTCGCCCAAAAACCCGGCAGGTGCCCAGCCAACGTGCTCAAACCCACACGATTTGGCGACTTCGAGCAGACGTGGTGATGTTTTGCCGCCGGGTGCGCGAAACAGTGGCAACGTCTTTTTGCCAGTGAAATCTTGCAAACGCTCGGCGGCATAGGCGATTTGATCGCAGTATTTTTTAGCATCCCAGGTGAACTCACGGCCTTCAAATGCCCCGCTGGACGGTTGAATGCGGAACTTGGGCTCCGCGCCTTTCAAGTCACCGCGCCAGTAAACGTGGTCGTAAGTGTGCGATGCGAAATCATGGCCTTCGGCGGCGCGGGCCTTCCACCACGGTGCCCAGTGGTTGCCCAGGCTGCCGTCACCCACCTGGGTGCGTTCATTGGCCGCAAAAAAAGTTACTTTGACGTTTTGGCGCTTCAACACTTCGGCAATCAACGGCGCAACGCCCATGTGACCGGTGTCGAAGGTCAGGTAAAGCGGCTTGTCGCAACTGGCCTGGGCTGAAACTGGAGAGGGCAGCCCCAAGGCAACAAGGCCTGCCAAGCCGAGGAGGCAAGTCAACAAAGCGGGTTGCATCACGGCCTTCGACTGCTGGGTGTTGTTCACCCTATTGCCAACCCTATTGCCGACCCGCGTGATCCAAAGTCCAAACACCATGGGGTGATGCTCCTACGTTGACTTGCCGCACGATTTTGCGTGTGGTGGTGTCAATCACGGTGAGTTTTCTGGCCCAACGCGACGACACAAAAATGAATTTTCCATCGGCCGAGACATCCATGCAGTCGGGGCCACCGGGTGCGGAATAGACATCAACCACCGCCATTGCTTGGTAGTCGACTTTGCTGATGGTATTGGCCACGCGGTTGCTCACGTACACATGGCGTTTGTCGCCTGCTGCGCGAAACGCATGTGCGCCCAGACCAGTTTTGATGGTTTTAACCAATTTAGGAGCTGCGCCAGTCAGATCGTAGATCTCAACGCCTTCACCGCCCGTCAGCGCGACCAGCAGGTGCTTGTCGTCTGGCGTGCCAAATACATCCGCTGGCATGGCACCGGTTTTGCCGCGCCATTTGATGGCTTGGGTTGCCAAGTCAATTTGCACCAGCTCGTCGCTGTCTTGCATGGTGGCGTAAACCGTGGTGCTTTTGCTGTCAATCCACAGGTGGCTGGGCGTTTTGCCAGTGGCAATGCGTTTAGCCAATGTCATGTCAGCGCCCTGCACTGCGGATTGCGCAACAGATTGAATGCCGCCTTGGCCGGGCGCCGTCCATTTGTAAATGTCAACGTGATTCAAGCGGTTGGCAGCCAGTACAAACCACTTCATGTCAGGCGAGAAACGCAAATGATAGGGGTCCAAAATGCCACGCACGGTGCGCTGAATTTCTGCTGTTTTGGGGTCTACAAAGGTCAGCGAGTCGCCCGCTGCATTGGCAATGATGAGCGATTTTTCGTCTGGCGTCAGGTACAGATGGTGCGGCTCTTTGCCAGTGGGCATCCGCTTGATTTCAGTCCAGGTGACGGGGTCAATCACGCTGATGTTGGCGTCTTTGGAATTGAGCACAAAGACTGGGCGGTTGATGGCTGGCAGGGTCGAATTGGGCGCTTGAACAGCCAGCTGCCCAAGAGCCACTTCAGACAACAACGCAAACATCGAAAAAAGGGCCAACGGTAAGAGCGCCCGGGAGGCAATTGACTTCACAAAAATCCACTTCTTGAATAGCCTTCTAGTGTAACTTGCGAGGCAATACAGACAGACAATGCCCAGTACAAGCCCATGTGAAACACCCGGTAAAACAAGAAGCCGCCACCCTGCAACTTTTGATGCCAAATGCCAAAGTCATATCACCGGTGATATGACTTTTTGAAAATGGGCAGTTTTGGCTCAAATTATCAATAAAAATAGGCTCTAGCTCCCGAATAATATCAATAGTTTGCTATTATTAAAGTAGCAATTTGAAACTCGCATAGGAAATCACCCGAAAAGTCACCTCAGAAATCGCGTCCAAAATTGCATTGCCATGTCAACTTCCAACTCCCATTCCGCCCCGCCAACCAAGCGCCAAGCTAACGTCATCCGCATCGGCGGCGGTGCACTGGAATTGGCTCACATTGCAGCCAAAAACCCCTCTGCCAATGCCGCGCCCCTGGTTTTTTTGCATGAAGGGCTGGGCTCGGTAGCCATGTGGCGCGACTGGCCCGCGCAGCTTTGCGCCGCCACTGGCCGCGCCGGTTGGGTGTACTCGCGCCGGGGCTATGGCCAGTCTGACGCAGTGCCTGACGTGCGGGGGCCGTCTGGCAGCTTGGCTGGCCAGCGCAGCGGGCGCCTGCTGCCCGACTATTTGCACCTGGAGGCGTTTGAAGTCTTGCCAGCCCTGCTGCAAGCCTTGCAGATTGAAAACCCGGTGCTGGTCGGCCATTCAGACGGTGCCAGCATTGCTCTGTTGCACGCCAGCCGGAACTCACTGTCGGCCTGCATTGTCATGGCACCGCATGTGCTTGTGGAAGACCTGTCGATTCAATCCATTCGCCAGGCGCGCACGGCCTATGAAACGGGCGATCTGCGAAGCCGCTTAAGCCGCTACCACGCCGATGTGGATGGCGCGTTTTGGCAATGGAACGACGTGTGGCTTTCAGAGGCATTTCGCACGTTTGACATTCGGGCAGACTGCCGGCGCATTGAAGCCCCGGTGTTGGCGATTCAGGGGCAAGACGATGTTTACGGGACGATGCTCCAGATTGACGAGATCTCACCGCTTGGCCCCATCACACGGCACAAACTGGCGAATTGCGGCCATTCAGCGCACCGCGATCAGCCAGCGTTGGCAACCCAGCTCATCGCTGATTTTTTAACGACCCTGGGCTAAAGGGGCGTGGGCTGAACGGCTGGCACCTTCAGCTTGTCCAGGTCAGCCGCAGACAGCCAGCGCCACTGCCCGGGCTGCAAGTCCGCAGGCAATTCAAGCGCCCCAATTTTGGAGCGGTGAAGGCCTTCAACCCGGTTGCCCACGGCGGCCACCATGCGTTTGACCTGGTGGTATTTGCCTTCGGTCAGGGTCAGTCGCAGGTGCAGGCGCGCGCCCTCGGGGTCTGCAATTTCACAAGCCGCTGCACGCACCGGTTTGGGGTCATCGTCAAGCACGACCCCATCCAAAAGCCGCTCTACTTGTTTCTCGTCCAGCGGGTGCTTAACCATGACTTCATACACTTTGGGGAGGTGTTTTTTGGGCGAACTCATTCGGTGAATGAACTGCCCGTCATCACTTAACAGCAGCAGCCCGGTGGTGTCTTGGTCCAGCCGGCCCACGGCTTGCACGCCCTGCACCGCACTTTTTTGCGGACGCAGGCGCAGTGGCGGCGGCAGCAAGGTGTAAATACTGGGGTAGGTCGATGGTTTTTGGGAACACTCGGTTGCCGCTGGCTTGTGCAGCATCACGTAAGCATGCTCTGCGTAATGCCAATCCACGCCCTGCACCCTGAATCGAAGGCCTGGGGCTTCAAAGTCAGCCGCCGATTCCAGACAAACCGTAGGGGGTGCGGCGGGATCAGCTGAACCGTACACCTCAACCCGGCCTTGTTGCACCAAGCCTGCGCAAACCCGCCGCGTGCCAAAACCTTGGGAATACAAAATGTCCTGAAGTTGCATGAGCGAGTCAGTCTGGGTCAAAACCGCACATTTTAGGGGGCGGCCAGTCCTGGGCTTGGGCTACAAAACGCGGTCTGCAGAGGTTTTACAGCGTTTCAATGCGGTCGCGCAGCGCCTGCGCTTGTGCTTGCAAGGAATTCACCGCTTCGTCGCTCATTTTTTCAAGCTGACGGTAGACCATGCCAATGCGCGGGTTGCGGGCCAACTTGTCTTTGTGGCGCAAATGAAAATCCCAATACAGCGCATTGAACGGGCAGGCTCGCTCGCCTTCGCGCTGTTTTTTGTCGTAGTGGCAACCCTTGCAATAGTCGCTCATGCGGTCGATGTAAGCTGCGCTGGACACATACGGCTTGGTGGCCAGCAAGCCGCCATCGGCAAACTGGCTCATGCCCACCGTATTGGGCAATTCAACCCATTCGAATGCGTCAATGTAAATGCCCAAATACCAGCGGTGCAACTCGTTCGGGTTCAGCCCGATCAACAGCGAAAAATTGCCGATCACCATCAAACGCTGAATGTGGTGGGCATGGGCCTCGCGCAACGATTGCCCAATGGCCGCCGCCATGCAGCGCATTTTTGTGTCGCCCGTCCAAAACCAGGCCGGCAGCGGCAAATGATGATCCAAGGCATTGCTGTGCTCGTAATGGGGCATGTGCGCCCAGTAAAAACCACGCACATACTCGCGCCAACCCAAAATTTGCCGAATGAACCCCTCGGCGGCTGCCATGGGCGCATTGCCACTGCGGGCAGCCGCCTCAGCCCGGCTCACCACCTCTTGCGGGTTAAGCATTTTGGTATTCAGCGCGAACGACAACAGCGAGTGAAACAGCCGCCAGGCTTTGCTGCTCATAGCGTCCTGAAAATCACCGAAATGGGGCAGGCTGTGCTCGATAAAGCTGTCCAGCTGATGCAAAGCCTCAGCGCGGTTCACTGGCCAAGTGAATCGGTCTGCATTGAGTTCCCCAAAACTTTTGACGCCAGCGCGTTGAATGGTTTGCCACAGATTGCTGTGGTCATGGGTTGGGCGAGCGTCTGGGGGTTCAAACGGCAAACCGGGCCATGACTTGCGGTTGTCCGCGTCAAAATTCCATTGCCCGCCCATGGGCTTTTGATCGCCCTCCAGCAACACTTTGTGGCGCACCCGCATATGGCGGTAAAAAGTTTCCATCAGCCACTTGCTGCGACCTGCAAACAGCTCAGCCGCTTCGCGTCGCTCGGTGTAGAAATGCTCGCTGCTGACCTGCGTGCAGGCGACAGTTTGCTGTTTGCCACCTTTTGTCAAAGGCTGGGTCGCAAACTCTGCTGCAAATTCAGCCAGCAGCGCATCCAGCCGATGCTCATCCGGGTCTTGGTATTCAAAACTCAGGGCATGGCTTGCGGCGACATGGGTTGCAGCCAATTGGCTCAACACCGCCCTCAGGTTGGCGGTGAAAGACTGCAAATTGGCCGCATCGTCAATCGCAAGGTAATGCACTCGGTGGCCAGCCGCTCGCAAAGCTTTTGCAAAGTCGCGCATGCCCGCAAAAATGGCAATTATTTTTTGGGCATGGTGCAGCACGTAGTCGGTCTCAGACCGTATTTCCATCATCACGTAGACCACGTCCTCGCGCGGCGACTTGAACCAACTGTGCAAGGGGTTGAGCTGGTCGCCCAAAATTAGCCGAAGTGTCGTGCCCTGGGCGGTCATGGCGCGGCCTTGGTGGCAGCGAGCGGGCTTTTGGACGCGTTTCGGCAACGGTCTGAGCAATATTTGACCTCTTGCCAAACCTTTTCCCACTTTTTGCGCCAATTGAAAGGCAGGCCACATTTGGCGCAGACTTTGCTCGGTAAATCAGCTTTTTTCTTCATTCGCATGGTGCACCTTGGTTGCCACTGCCTGCATTGCAGCAGGGGTGGGCATGGATGTCAAAACGCCAGGCCCATTTGAGCCGCGTCGGCCGTTTGCTTTCGAGCCCTGGGCGCCGGGCGTTTGCGCGACCCGTGTTTTTCAACAATCGCGGCTTTGGCAGCCTTAACATCGGGCTGCGCGCGCAGGGCATGCAACCGGGTTTTGGCTTGCCGGGTAGCCACTTGCAAGTCCACCAGCGGCTGGGCGATATCGACGCCAACCCGCACGCCGATCCGCTGTTGCAGTTCGGGCGGCATCTTCCAGGGCTCAAACAGCCAGGTGTCGGGCACTTGACGCATGGCGGGCAGCCAATGGCGCACAAAGACGCCTTGGGGGTCGTGGTCCTGGGCTTGTTTGATGGGGTTGTAAACCCGCGTCACATTGATGCCTGTGGTGCCCGACTGCATTTGCATTTGGCTCCAGTGAATGCCCGGCTCGTAGTCTAAGAACTGGGTGGCCAGCCACTCGCCCACGGGTTGCCAATGCAACCACAGCGGGTACGCGGCCACAGACACCAGCATGGCGCGCATGCGAAAGTTGATCCAACCAGTTGCCTTCAGCATGGCCACACAGGCATCCACCAGCGGCCACCCCGTGCGCCCGGCCACCAGGGCCTCAAAGTGGGCTGGGTTCCAGTCGTTCTCGCGCAGGCCGTCGTAGCCGCTGTGAAGGTTTCGGTATTCCAGGTCGGGCTGGCTTTCCAGTTTTTGAATGAAATGGCAGTGCCAGTAAAGACGACTGATGAAGGCCGTTAAGCCCTGTTTTTGACGACTCGCTTCGGGTGGCAGTTGGGCAATGCGGTACCGCGTGGTTTGCACCACCTCGCGCAGGCTGATGCAACCTATGGCCAGGTAAGGCGACAAGCGCGAGCAGGCGGTGGGCGCCGACAAAGGCGACGAGATTCCGCCCCGGTACTGACCGCAACGCTGGTTCAAAAAGCTGTGCAGCACCGCCAAAGCTTTTATACGACCGCCAGTTTGCCGCTGTGCAGGGTCAAAAAGATCCAGCCCCAGCAATTCGGCTTGGGGCGGGCGCTCTGCCACCCAAGGCAAGGCGACAAACTTCAAATTGAGCACATTGGGCTGCTGGGCCAGCGGTAAAGCCATGTGGGCGTCCCACTGGGTTTGCCACGTGTTGCGGCTTTTCAACCGCCGAACTACGCCAAACTGCTGAGTTTCGTGCCACGGAACGCCATGCTTGCGGCACCACCGCCCAACCGCCAAGTCGCGCCTGAAAGTGATGGCATTCCCAGTTTCTTCATGCGAATATAGCCCCGTGAACGGAGCCACCGCGTGCAGCCTTTCTAGCACATCTGGCACCTCACCCGTCGCAATTTGCAGAAGTCCGCCGACATTTCGCAGCGCCACATACAAGTCGCGCAGGCTTTCGAGCAAAAACTGGTAGTGCTGGTTAGCAGCATCGGGCGCTGCCCAAAGGCTGGGCTCAATGACCACCAGACACAAAATTGGCCCTTGTTTGGCGGCCCGAACCAGGGGAGCATGGTCGTGCAAACGCATGTCGCGTTTAAACCAGACCACGCTGTAGGTCATAGGCTATCTCGCCTGCCAGGCTGCGCAGGCGTCAATGGCGCTTGATCGGCCGCTAGGTCAGGCTTTTTTTGCGTAGGCGCTGCACCAGCCTTTGCCAGCGACTTGCTTGCCCGCAAACAACGGGCAGCCGCCTGCCGCGTCGGCTGCTTTGCCTTGGTACAAAGCACAGTTGCTGCACACTTGAGCGGGCGCATGCTTAGGAAATTTTTTGGCGTCCACTTTGGTGGAATCCGCTTTGTAGCCCAAGGCACCCGCTTGGGCATCGGCTTCAGCCACCATGGGGGCTTGTGCAAAAGCTTGGCTAGCCATCAGGCCGGCTCCGGCAAAACTCAGTTGGATTACAAATTCGCGACGATTGGTCATGGTGGGGTCTTAAAGTTAATTGATTTTGAAGCGTTGAGGCAACGCCTCCACAGCAACGGATTTTCTGCGATTCAGTTGACACAAGCTTGCCACCCCCCCAAATACCCGCCTAAAACACTCGCCGAAGCCATGCATCAGCCGGCCAAAAGCAACCCGTACCGGGCGCCGACTCACGCCAAATACTGGCTTGCAGTTACATCACGCTCAAACTGCGCAATGGCGTTGTAGGTCAACTCATCTTGCGACCAGGCGACCAAGCTGGCGGGTGGCAAGGTGACCGCTTTGGCCCCCAACCCAAGCAAGCGTGCCAGCACTTCGGGCGACTTGATGCTAGCCGCCAGCAGCGCCGGGCCAGCTTCGGGCTGAGCGTTTTGCACGGCCACGCAGGCTTGCATCAGCGCCCACACATCGCGTCCGTCTGCCGCGATGCGGCCTACATACGGTGCAACATAGGCCGCTTTCAGCGAATGCGCCCACAACAACTGAACCGCATTGGACAGACCTGTCAACAAAACCGCCTGCCCTGTCTGTTGCACCGCTTGAATGCAGGGCAGCCAGTCGGCTTGGCACGGTAATTTGACAGTTAAAACGACTTGGGCTTTGGCAGCGGCCGTTTGCAGCGGGCGCAACCATTGCGCGGCGATGACGGCGTCCGCATTGGGTAGTTGCAGCATGAGTTCGGCCATGCCGTGGTCAGCCGCAGCTTGAATCAGGGAGAGGTAAGTTGGCAGGGTGACAGGCAAACCCGCCTGGTAGATCAAGCTCGGGTTGGTGGTGACGCCCGCAACAGGAGGGCAACCCGAAGGCAAGGACCAGGCCGACACCTGCGCTGAATCCAGATAGACCTTCAAACCAAGTCCTGCTTCAGAAAAACGTCCTTGACCGGGAAAAATTGGGTATGCAGCGGCAGCAAACTGCCGCCAATGGCCCGCGCATGCGCGCCCACTTGGCCTGCCACGACCGTCGGCGTTTGCAGTCCGTCCAGGTTGAAGCCTTGCAATTGCTCACGGGTGGCAAAAATCAGCGCGTCGATCAATGAGCGTCCCAAAGATCCGTCAATTACCGCTGCGTCCAAGTCCAGCAACGCAGTGGCGCTGACGACCGTCATGGCCAAGGCACGGCTGGCTTGCGCCAACCAAGGCTGGGTGTAGGCGCTGTAGGCAGCGTCCATGATGCTGTCTTCGTGCACCAGCTTGGGGTCAAGGCCCGCTGCCTCCAGCGCTTGTTCCAATTGCCAGCCAGACGCCTGTTGCAACAATTGCTGGGGCTTGCCAAGTGTTGATTCACCAGCTTGATTCGCTGAACCAGCACCCACCGGCATTGAACCAATTGCTCCCGCGTTGCCGCGTGGCCCCGCCATGATGTGCCCCGCCACCACCAGCCCGCCACCCACGAAGGTGCCGACAAAAACATACAAAAAATTGCTGATGGCGCGACCGTGGCCTTGCAGCATTTCAGACATGCAGGCCGCCGTCGTGTCTTTGGCAAACTCGACGGGCAGGTCAGTCATGGCCCGTACTTCGGCCAGCAGGTCGATGGGTTCCCAGCGTTTCACCGCACGCGCCGCCTCGCCGCCCAAGAGCTCTGACCATTGGTGCAAAGACAAGGGCGCTGTCAGGCCGATACCCACCAAACGCGAGCCTTTGTCGCCCATCAGGGTGGTGATTTGAGTCAGTGACTGCTGAATGTGGGGCAGCACTTTGTCGGGGTCTGGGTAGGGGTAATTGAACTGCAACTGGTGACGCGGTTGACCCAAAAAGTCACTGACCAACACCTCCAGACTGCGCCGCCCCACCTGCAGCCCCAAGCTAAAAGCGCCCTCTGGGTTTAACGACATCGGCACCGAAGGCTGACCAATTTTGCCCCGCACTCGCCCCTGTTTGACCAACAAGCCGTCGTCGAGCAAGCGGTTAACGATGATGGACACCGTTTGGTTGGACAGCTGCGTCAGCCGCGCCAAGTCCGCTTTGGCAATAGCGCCGTGGTAACGGATAGCCTGCAGCACAATGCGCTCATTGAACTGGCGCATACCGCTGTGGTTGGAACCCCGCATCAAGCGTGGGTCTTTGACGAAAGAGGGGGTGGCGTTCAAAAGTCGGTTCCGGTCATCCGCAGGAGGTGTCCTGGCAGGTTTCTGAGTTTCAGCCACTCAGTATGACACCCTTGGCAAACAAAGCGTTGCCATAAGCCGTACCTTCTCCAGTTTGCACGACCAAACTGGCGGCTTTCACCCGGTCATAAAAGGCAAAACGCTCAATAGGCTCGACCTGCTCTGACCTTAGCTGTTTGAGCGCGGGGTCATCCAACAGCGCTTGCTGCACGGGCGTGCGGTGCTGGGGCGGCTGATGGCAAACGTGCATGTAGGCGACGGGTTGGGCCACGTGGTCGTCCAGCGGTAACACGGACAACACGGCTTGGCTCACGCGCAGCAGGCTTAGGCCAGGGAGGCGAACCAAGGGTTTGCCGTGGGCTAAAAAGTCAGCCGTGAAATTCGCGTCCACCACGGCCACCCATTCACCGTGGCCCATGGCGCACAGATGCATCAGCAACTCGGGGGTGAGAATGGGGTCAATGCCTTTGAGCATCAGGCGGCTTCCAGCACTTTGGCGGCTTGGGGCGAATGGGGGGCAAGCGAAGCAGGGTCAAGTGAAGCGGGATCAATAGCCCCGGTGATCAGCCCCACAATTTGCTCGGGGTTGGTTTGGCTCGTCAGGCGGCTGCATATGATGCGGCCCTGGCGGAACACCCAAATGCGGTCAGCCAGATCAAACACCTGGCGCAAGTTATGGCTGATCAAAATCAGCGGGATGCCCTGGGTCTTCAGCCCTTTGACGATGATCTCAACCCGCGCTGTTTCTGCTACGCCCAAAGCGGCTGTGGGCTCATCCAAGATGATCAGTTTTTTGGCAAAACCAGCCGCGCGTGCAATGGCCACGCACTGGCGCTGCCCGCCTGACATGCCACGCAGGCTGATCGACATGTCTTGAATTTTGACGCCAGTGGTGGCCAGCATGGTGGTGGATTGGTCGCGCATGGCCTTGTGGTTCAAGACCGACAGCGGCCCCAAATTGAAACGGGTGATTTCGCGGCCCAAAAAGATGTTGGCGGGCACGTCCAGGTCTTCAGCCAAAGCCAAAGTTTGGTAAACCGTCTCGATGCCTTGGTCGCGGGCGTCCAACGGGGAGTCAAAACTGACGGATTGGCCGTCTAGGGTGATCTCACCCGAATTGGGTTGCTCAACGCCCGTGATCAGCCGAACAAAGGTGCTTTTGCCAGCGCCGTTGTCGCCCACGATGGCGGCGTGCTCCCCGGGGTTGAGAGAAAAATTGGCGTCTGTCAGTGCCTTGACGCCACCGTAGTGCTTGGTCAGGCGGCTGATGTGCAGCACGGGTTGGGGTGTTGTCATGGCTGGCGAAATTGGGGACTTGAAAGCAATTGAATTGCAACAAGGATGCCAGATTACCTCATTTTCCCTATTAGTAAAACTACTAGGTTTATTTAATTGACGTTTCTGTTCCAATCAATTCCAGGCCAGCGCGAAAGGATGACAGATTCACGCAGCGCTTTTGAGATTGAGCCCGACTTTCAGGCTTTTCCACCCTGGCTTTCACGTAACCCACTGACTGTTTCTACAAAACTACTGGAGATTGACCCATGAGCATGAACCGCACCCAAAATCTGATCGGCCGTTTGGCCATTGCCCTGGCCACGGCCGGCCTGATGACCAGCGCGCTGGCTGAAACCACGGTGGCCTACATCACCAACGGCAACACCAATGAAGGCTGGACGCTCATTAACGGCGGAGCCAAGAAAGCTGGCAGTGCCAAAGGCGTGAAATACATCGAGTTAGCCGCCGAAAAAGGCGACTTAGCCAAGCAACTGGCGATTGTGGAAGACATGATCACCCGCAAGGTGAACGCCATTGCCATCGCCCCAGTCGACAGCAAAGGCATTGCGCCTGCGATCAACAAGGCGCTGGCAGCAGGCATCAAGGTCGTCGCAGTCGACACCGGCATTTCAGGTGCTGACATTACCTCGTATGTTGCTACCGACAACATCAAGGCCGCCATGGTTCAAGGCGACTGGACTGCAAGCCAAGTCAAAGACGGCGACACCGTGATTTACGTGACTGGCGACCAAGGCCAATCGACCGGGCAAGAGCGCAAAAAAGGCTTTTTGGATGGTCTGAATGCCAAACGCAAGGGCGTGAAAGTGGTTGAAGTGGCCACCACCTGGGACCAAACCATGGCCCAAAATGGCGTTGAAACCGCCCTGCGCGCCAACCCGACCGCCAAAGTGATTGCCTGCGCATGGGACGGCGGTGCCCTGGGTGCCAAGGCCGCCATGATGGCTGCTGGCAAAAAAGCCGGTGACGTGAAAATTGCTGGTTTTGACGGCTCACCCGGCGGCTTGGACATGATGAAGCAAGGCTGGCAGCAAGCCAATGCCGCGCAAATGCTGGCCAAAATCGGCCAGGTCGGCGTAGAGACAGCCATTGCCGCGGCTGAAGGCAAAAAGGTCGCGGCCCGCATCGACACAGGCTCGTTCCTCGTGCTGCCCACCAATGTGGATGCGTTCGCCAAAGACTCAGGCGTTGCGCAATTCATGAAGGCGAAGTGATCCGCAAACACTGACCATCTGGGCTGACCTGCACTTGCGCAAATGCCCTGCCCAGTGACCTTCAGGCGACCGCACCGCAAAACTGGCTGGTGCGGTCGTCGTATTTTGAGAGACCCGTTTTGAATCGAGAACACATGTGATGAAGTCCCTTATGCGGCAAGAGTGGTACGGTGCTTTGGTGGCCGTTTTGGTCTTAAGCGCCCTGCTCACGCTGGCGTCGCCGTATTTTTTAACCACCGGCAACCTGTCCAATATTTTGGTGCAAGCCTCGGTGATTGCGTTGTTGGCGGGTGGCCAGACTTTTGTCATTTTGACGGGTGGGGTTGACTTGGCGGTGGGCGCGGTGACGGCCTTGGCTGGTGCCATTGCTGGGCACTTGATGATCAAACTGGGCGTGAACCCCTACGTCGCCATCTTGGCTGCGCTGGCCATTGGCGCGGCAGTGGGCGTTTTCAACGGCTACCTGGTCGCGTTTGTGGGCATTCCGTCGTTCATCGTGACCTTGGGCGGCCTGACGCTGTGGCGCGGGCTGGCTTACGAATCAACCGGCGGTTTTGACAATTCGGGCATGCCCGACCCGATTCCCTTTATCGGCTACGGCACGTTTTTAGGCGTGCCTATGCCCACCATCATCACCGGCATCTTTTTTGTGGTGATGGCGTTTGTACTGAGCAGCACCAAACTGGGCCGCTATGTGTACGCCATGGGCTCCAACGAGATGGGCGCGCGCCAAGTGGGAATCAACATCCGCTGGTACAAACTCTCGGTTTATGTGGTGTCTGGCCTGTGCTGCGCCTTAAGCGCCGTAGTGCTGATGGCGCGTATGGACACGTCCAGCGGAAAAATGGCGCAAATGTTTGAGCTGGACGCGATTGCCGCCGTCATTTTGGGCGGCACCTCGTTGTTTGGCGGGCGCGGCAGCATTTGGGGCAGTTTGTTGGGCGCAGTGCTCATCACCATGATCCGCAACGGCATGAATTTGATGGAGATTTCGCAGTTCAAACAAATGATGGCGATTGGCGCGGTGGTCATCATCGCCGTGTGGATCGACGTGCTGCGCCGCCAGCATCTCCTTAAAAAATAATCCCATGGCATCACACATTTGGGTCTTGGGCGAAGCGCTGATGGACTGCGTGGCGCAAGCCAGTGGCGACCTGCGACCGCTCATGGGCGGCAGCCCGTTCAACCTGGCGCGGGCAGCGGCTTTGCGCGGCGCACAGGTCGGCTTTGTCAACCCGCTCTCCAACGATTTATTTGGCGATCAAATGCGCGCGCAGTTTGCCAAGGACGGCGTGCGAACGCTGCAACCAGCCAGCCGTCTGCCGACCTCTTTGGCGGTGGTGCAAATCAAAGACGGCCAGCCCAGTTACGGGTTTTACCGCGAGGGCGTAGCCGACCGTGACTATTCGGTTGAAAACGTTTTGAACCTGCTAAAAAACGCAGAACCCGGCGTGTTGCACACCGGCTCGTTGCTGTTGGTGCCGCCAGAGCACACCAAGGTCATCGCCATTTTGCAAGGGGCCAAAGCCTTGGGCTGGACGGTCAGCGTGGACGTGAACTTGCGCCCCAAACTGGCCGCCAGCCTGTCCGACTACATCACCGCCGTGAAGGCCGTGGCCGCCCTGGCCGATTGGTTGAAAGCCAGCGACGAAGACCTGGAACTGCTGGGGTTTGCAGCCCCGAGCCGGGGTGGCGCACCGCACATCGCACCCTATTATTTGGACCAAGGCGTCAGCCGTTTAGCGCTGACATTTGGCGCAGATGGCGCTTGGCTGTCGGTGGATGGCAGCTGTGCCGAACAGGCCGTGCCGCCCGTCCAAGTGATCGACACCGTGGGCGCAGGCGACACCTTTTGGGGCAACTGCCTGGCCGACTGGGTGATGACCCCGGACAACGCGGCCCAACGCGCGCGCCTCACCTTGCACCAAGCCATGCAAGCCGCCGCCATCAATTGCACCCGCCCGGGTTGCCAGCCACCGCGTTTTGATGAGCTTTGACTAACTCTGACTAACTCTAAGTCCCGCGCGCAGGGAATTGGCCCGGATCAGGCCGAAATCGATCCAATTTGGCCCAATTTCACCCATTTTTAAAGAAAATTAACCTGCAGGTTAATTTTTGCGAAAAGCAGGTGATTTTGATCAAAATGTGAACAAAAAAGGCGTCTAGCTCCCGAATAATATACATAGCTTGCTATTTATATTATAGCAACTGAAGATCCACTGGCTTTACTCCAAAGACTGACAACATGCAGGAATAGGCTTTGGAGTTCACCAAACAGGTGGCGGCACCTCGGCCAAAGATCGCCATCAGGCGGCGCTGTTTGGCCGATGCGCCTGTGACCCCGCCTTCCAACAATCGAATACCAACACCGCCCCAACCGACGCAGAAAACCTCAATTGGAGCCGCGTTGAAATTCCCATCGAATCCATCAGCCACGCCACCCATCAGCGACTGGCCTTGGGCGCGAATTGGAAGTGATTGCACCACCAGAACTGCGGACTAGCCTGGCGGCGGTGGTGCGGAAGATAACCGATTTGTACCTTGGCTCGACGGGGGTCTGACGATGGGGTGGCCTTCAAAACCGACGTCAAAAAAGACGAAAGCCGCATATAGCGGCTTTCCATTTGGTGCATCTTTCAGCTTGTTAGCGTCCAGAGCTCATATCCCAATCAACTTGGTGACTGCAGTATAGCGCGAAAGTGGTTACACCGAGTAACATAAGAAAAAGGGAGATCGAAGATGACAAAAATGCGCTACAGGCTCGCGCTGGACTTGGGATCAACGTCGCTGGGCTGGGCGATGATTCGGCTGGACGGCCAAAACACGCCGGTACCCGTTGCAGTCATCAAGGCGGGGGTTCGGATATTTTCAGACGGTCGCAATCCGAAAGACGGGTCTTCACTTGCGGTGACGCGCCGCGACGCACGATCAATGCGGCGCAGGCGCGACCGCTTGCTCAAGCGCAAAGCGCGCATGACCCGCTCACTTATTGAACACGGCTTTTTCTCAAACGACGAAGCGCAGCGCAAAGCCCTTGTTACGCTGAACCCTTACACACTTCGCGCAAAGGGCTTGGACGAAGCGCTCAAACCCGAAGAATTTGCCCGCGCACTCTTCCACATCAACCAGCGCCGTGGCTTCAAAAGCAACCGCAAAACGGATAAAAAAGACAACGACAGCGGCGCGTTGAAAACCGCCATTAGCAAATTGCGTGAGTCCATCAAATCCGAAAACTGTCGCAGTGTGGGTGAATGGCTGAACAAGCGAGCTGCAACTGGCGGTTTTGTCAGGGCCCGCTATCGCACGGACAAAGTTGTGAAGGACGATGGCAAAACCAAAATCAACAAAAGCTACGACCTGTACATTGATCGGGCAATGATTTCGGACGAGTTCGATGCGCTGTGGCAAAAGCAGCAGTCGTTGAACCCCCTTCTCTTCACCGAAGCCGCCCGCGCCGACCTGAAAGACGTTTTGCTGCACCAACGGCCACTCAAACCAGTGAAGCCGGGGCGCTGCACCTTCATGTCTGACGAACAGCGCGCGCCGCTCGCGCTGCCCAGCACACAGCGCTTTCGCATGTACCAAGAGGTTAATAATTTGCGGATTTTACGAGAGGGACTGAAAGAACAAGCACTGACGTTGTCGGAACGCAATGCCTTGATCGACGCACTAGAGCAACACAGCAAACGCAGCTTCACGCAGATCAAGAAACTGCTGGGCATCGGCGGCGCGGTGCAATTCAACTTTGAAGACCCGAAACGGCAAGAGCTCAAGGGCAATGTGACCAGTGCGATATTGAGTGACTCAGATCGCTTTGGCAAAGCTTGGTTCGACTTTGACGAAGCGAAGCAAAATGCCATTGTGTTGCAGCTCGTCAAAGAAGAAAACGAGGCCAAGCTGGTGCGCTGGCTGCAGGAAGAAACAGGCGTTGACGAGTTGGCCGCTGAAACAATCGCCAATACCGGTTTGCCACCAGGCTACGGGAGCCTCTGCGCCCAAGCACTGGCGCGCATTCTGCCCGAACTGCGCCGCGAGGTGGTGACGTATGACAAAGCGGTTTTGGCGGCGGGATTTGACCACCATAGCAACATCAGCCCCGCGTCCACCGGCGAAATTTTGGCAGAGTTGCCATACTATGGCATCCCACTTCAGCGCCACGTTGGTTTTGGCACGGGTGCACCCGAAGATCGAGAAGAAAAGCGCTACGGCAAAATCGCCAACCCGACCGTTCATATCGGCCTGAATCAAGTCCGGCTGGTGGTCAATGCGCTCATCAAACGCTACGGACACCCCAGCGAAGTGATTGTGGAACTGGCCCGCGACCTCAAGCAAAGCAAGGAACAGCGCGATGAAGACAGCAAGCACCAGGCCGACAACCAACGTCGTAACACGCGCATGCGAGCCGACATTGCGGCTGCACTCAATACAAGCGCAGAGCGTGTTAGGGTGGCAGATATTCAGAAGCTGATTTTGTGGGAAGAACTGAGCTTTGACCCCGCAGACCGGCGCTGCCCTTACTCTGGCGAACAAATTAGCGTTGCGATGCTGCTGTCTGACCAAGTCGAAATCGAGCACATATTGCCGTTTTCAGAGACTTTGGACGACAGTTTGAACAACAAGACCGTGGCGCTGCGGCGGGCCAACCGCATCAAAGGAAATCGCACGCCTTGGCAGGCCAAAGACGATTTTGCTGCGCAAAGCTGGGCTTTTGAAGAAATGCTCCATCGGGCCGAACAAATGCCAAAGGCCAAGCGCTATCGGTTCGCTGAAGACGGCTACCAGCGCTGGTTAAAAGAAGACGCTGGGTTTTTGCCGCGCGCTTTGAACGACACACGCCACCTGAGCAAAGTAGCCAAGGAGTACCTGAGCCTGATTTGCCCGCAAAACACCCGTGCGATCCCTGGGCGCATGACAGCCATGTTGCGAGCCAAATTTGGCTTGAATGACATACTGGGAGTCAATGGGATCAAAAACCGAAATGACCATCGACACCATGCGGTGGATGCGTGCGTGATTGGCGTGACCGATCAAGGCCTGCTACAGCGCTTTGCGCAGGCTGCAGCAAGCACACGCGAGAAACAGCTTGGTCGTTTGGTCGAAACCATGCCTTTGCCCTGGGAAAGTTACCGCGATCACGTTCAGCGGGCGATTGACAATATTTGGGTGAGTCACAAACCAGATCATGGGCACGAGGGAGGAATGTTTGACGCCACTATTTATGGACTCAGAGGCCCAGGCAAAGTCACGTATCGGCAAGAAATTGATGGTAAGCGGCAACGGCCAATCTTGAATCGTGAAGTGGTTGAGTTCTCTGATGGCATACCGCAAACATTTGCTGGACATCGACATGGTGCTCTGACCGATGGGACGCCTAAGCCATATATGGGCCTCTGGAGTCGGAGCAACTACGCTATTGAGATTTTCCGTACTGACCAAGGCTCGTGGCATGCGGAGGTCATTGAGCGCTATCGTGCGTATCAAATTGCAGCCACCAGTGGAGCAGGTAGATTGAGACACGCAACACTCAGCCTGTCCAATCAACCACTTGTCATGCGCTTATTAATTGATGACGTCATCTGCGTCGAACTGGAAAGCAACTGCCTACTGTTGAAAGTTTTGAAAATCAATAGTAGCGGCGCGATCACATTTGTCCTTCATAACGAAACTAATGTCGGTGCGCGTTACATTGAAAAGCTTGCGGCACAAAAAAATCAGAAAACGGGGAAGCCATTTGACGCAGTTGCACTGGTGGATGAGTTTTTCCAAAAGAGCATTTCACCTGCCAGCCTGAAGTCATTCAAAGCCCGCCGCGTCACGATCTCCCCCATAGGCGAGCTCCGCGACCCAGGTTTCAAACCCTGACGATTGCAATCAGTATCCAATTAGATACAATGCAACTGCTAATTGTCCAGCAAACAGCCGAGTTCGTGGAGTGGCTTGACGAACTCAAAGACAAACGCGCTCAATTACGGATTGCGGCCAGGTTGCGTTTGGCAGAAGCGGGCAATCTGGGCAATTGGAACTCGATTGAAGGCGCGCTGTCTGAAATGAAAATTGATGTGGGCGCGGGCTACCGCTTGTATTTCACTCGACAAGCCAATGTGGTGATCGTGATGTTGGCCGGAGGCGACAAGTCCAGCCAATCGCGGGATATCAACCGAGCTAAGCGCATTTTGAAGGAGTTGGAGCAACCATGACGAAAGCCAAAACGACGCGCAAGCTCATCCCTTTCGATGCAGCACGCTACCTCACGGACGACGCCGCTATCGCCGATTACATGAGCGCAGTCTTTGAAATGGGCGACCCTGATCTGCTGTTACTTGCACTGTCAGACGTCGCCCGCGCGCGCGGCATGGCGCAGGTGGCCAAAGATTCCGGCCTAGGCCGGGAAAGCCTTTATAAGGCCCTAACGCCCGGGGCCAAGCCCCGGTTCGATACGGTCATGAAAGTGATGACCGCGCTCGGCATTCAGATGCAGGCTTTGCCTGCCAATTCGCGGTAAACGCCATGATCGGCCGCATTGTAGAAGTGGCCGACGACAACCGCCACCTGCGCATGCACCGCGGCTTCATGGTGGTGCAGGACACGGCTGGCGAACGCAAAGAACTCGGACAGGTTCCGCTGGACGACATTGCGGCTGTGATCGCCAACGCGCATGGTTTGAGCTATACCAACAACCTGCTGGTGGCGCTTGCTGAACGCGGCGCACCGTTTGTGCTTTGCAGTGCCAATCACAACGCAGTCGGCATGCTGATTCCCATTGAAGGCAACTTCGAACAGGCCAAGCGCATCGAGGCGCAAATTGCCGCATCGCAGCCGACGCACAAGCGCCTATGGGCAGCAGTGGTTCGATCCAAATTGGAGCAGCAAGCGGCGGCGCTCGAAGCCACGGGGGCACCCACGGCACCGCTTACTGCGCTAGCGGCAAGGGTCAAAAGCGGCGACCCAGAGAATCTTGAAGCGCAGGGGGCGCGTCGCTATTGGGGTTTGCTGTTTGGTGATGTATTCCGGCGCGATCAGGATGGTGGCGGGTTG
>JANNCN010000009.1:0-44205 GCA_031386665.1 Rhodoferax sp.
GGTGTCGTTGTCATTGGTGAACATGACAATTGGGCGGCGCGCATCGCGGGTGGCCAGCACCACATGTTCCAGCGCGTCGCGGGCTTCGCTTTCGGCATCCACAATGATCATGTCGGGTGCAAGCTGGTTAATGCGCTCTGCTAAAAATGCATCGCCTGGCAGCACAGCCACCAAATTGAAGCCGTTTTCCAGCAAACCAATGCGCAAACTGCGCGAGCGCTCGGCTTGGGCAATAGCAAAGCTGTCGTCGTCGTCCAGCGAGACAAGTTCAGGAGCCACCACAACGATGCGCAAGGCTTCGGTCATCTTGAGGGTTTGCAAGAAGCGGGCCAGATTGGCGGGGCACTCATCTAAACTCACGACCTATGTCAAACAAGCTGTTGGTGCTGGGAATCGAGTCATCGTGCGACGAAACCGGCGTGGCGCTGGTGCAGACCCAGGGCGATGCCGTGCCCCAACTTCTGTCTCATGCCTTGTTCAGCCAAATCGAGATGCATCAAGCCTATGGCGGCGTGGTGCCCGAACTGGCCAGCCGCGACCATATTCGCCGCGTCTTGCCGCTGACGCACGAGGTGCTGGCCGCGTCAAACCGGGTTTTGGGCGATGTGGGCGTGGTCGTTTACACGCGCGGCCCTGGCCTGGCGGGCGCACTGTTGGTGGGCGCGGGTGTGGCCTGTGCCTTGGGTGCCGCCTTGAACAAGCCTGTGCTGGGCGTGCACCATCTTGAAGGCCACTTGCTGTCGCCCTTTTTAAGTGCAGACCCACCCGAATTCCCCTTTGTCGCGCTCTTGGTGTCAGGCGGGCACACTCAGTTGATGCGGGTGGACGGCGTGGGCCGTTACGAATTGTTGGGCGAAACCATCGACGACGCCGCAGGCGAAGCCTTTGATAAATCCGCCAAATTGATGGGTTTGGGCTACCCCGGCGGTGCCGCCCTGTCGCGCATGGCGCAAAGTGGTGACCCAGCCGCCTTCAAGCTACCGCGCCCCTTGCTGCACAGCGGCAATCTGGATTTTTCATTCGCCGGACTCAAAACCGCCGTGATGATGCAGGCCAAGAAGCTCGGTGAAGAGCTAGACCTGCGCAAAGCTGATTTGGCGGCATCAACCGAAGCGGCGATTGTCGAAGTGCTGCTAAAAAAATCAATGACCGCCTTGAAGAAAACCGGCCTGAGGCGCTTGGTGGTGGCCGGCGGCGTAGGCGCAAACCGCCAATTGCGCCAACAGCTCAACGCCGCTTGCGCTAAGCAAAGCGTGCGGGTGCATTACCCAGAGCTTGAATTCTGCTCAGACAACGGCGCCATGATCGCCATGGCCGGTGCCATGCGCCTGCAAAGCGGCATTCAAAGCGCCAACATGGCCTATGCGTTTGATGTGAAGCCCAGGTGGGGGCTGGACGCGATTGGGGGTTGAGGCGCTGCACCGGCCCTGTAGCCACTGCGCCTCAGTCATTTGCGAATCAGAGCTAACTGATTCATTCTAGGCCGAGAATCATAAATTTTACCACAAATGTAGTAAAATTGAGTCAAAAAAGCTCTTTTGGCATGGCTTCTGTCAAAATACGAGCTAAAAGTACCTCTAGCTCTCGGATTTATTGGGTTTGTTGCTATTTATTACGTAGCAACAAACCCAAGGCAAGGCAAGGCAAGCGCCTACCGCGCAATCCGACGTTAGTGGATCGTCAGTTCAGACACCGCACTGGCCACCACTTTTTTGACCAATTTGAGGGTCAAAACACCGTTGTCCAGCTTGGCTTCGCTGCCTGCTGGGTCCAGATCTTGTGGCAGCTCGTAAGCGGCTTTGTACTGGCGTGGGGCGCCTTCTTTGGAGGTGATGCGCACCACGCTGCCTTCAATGCCGATGGTCAGCTGGTCTTTGGCAATGCCGGGCACGTCAAAACTTAGGGTGAACGAGGTGTCGTCTTGCTCGAAAGTAGCCGCTTTTTGGCGGCTGGCTTGCAGGGCTTCGTCCATGAAACGCTCTAGGCTGCTGCCAGCGGCTTGACCATGGTGAGCAAAGCCGAAGCGGCGGAAATGAGCGGGGGTGGTGGTTGCAAAAAACATGAGAGAACTCCTGGTTGAATTTGCGGCTCGCACTGTGTTTGCCGCATGCCAACAATCTGCGCACTTCCAGGCGGTTTTCAAGCGGAGTCAAGGCCTATTTATTATTCAAAACCCGGGCTTGAAAACGGGGCTGATGGCGCTATGTGCCCGCCCGTTCAAGAGGCAAGGGGGCCGAATGAAACCAAGCTGGTATAGACTGGTCGCCCCTCATTTGGAAGGGCCCCATGATGCCCCCTACTCCCTCGATATTGCGCCGCCGTTGGTCACTTTGGGCGGGGGCGGGCGCTGCCAGTCTGGCCCTGCCCACTTGGGCGCAATTTGCCAATGTGCCGTACCGTGGCAGCTCGCCACCATTGATTGACTTGATTAGCGGGCAGGTGAATTTGATGATCAGCACCCTGGCCAGCGCCGCAGTGCACCACAAATCGGGCAAGGTGCGCATGTTAGCCACCACGGCCCCCAAGCGGCATCCCGATTTTCCGGACCCGCCGACCCTGGCCGAACTGGGCGTCAGAGGCATGGACTACGAGCAATGGTTTGGCGTTCTGGCCCCTGCCAACACACCCAAGGCCATTGTGGACAAACTGAACGCCGCGATGGCGAAGGCGGCGCTCACGCCAAATGCCAAAGAGCGCCTGGCCGGTTTGCGATGGACCCTGCGACGGGAAGCCCAGAGGATTTTCGGCGTCGGGTCGAAACAGACGCTGCTCGCTGGGTCAAACTGGCAGTGGATATAGGGATCGAGCCCCTGGACTGAGCCGACAGTGCGGCCCGTTTCGGGCCAAAACAGGTTTCCGGGCTATAATCGAACGGCTTTGCATCTCGCAATAGCGCACGCCAGAGGCAGTTCCAGCGTCTTGCGCAAGTTCAATTCATCAGGAAAACACAATGATTCTCTCCAGCATCAAAGCCGCTGTCGTGAAAGACAACGCACGCAAAGTCGGTGACACCGGCAGCCCAGAGGTGCAAGTTGCACTGCTGACAGCCCGCATCAACGAACTCACGCCTCATTTCAAAACCCACGCCAAAGACCACCATGGTCGCCGTGGCCTGTTGCGCATGGTCAGCCGTCGTCGCAAGCTGCTGGACTATTTGAACAGCAAGGACCATGACCGATATGCAGCGCTGATTGCCAAGTTGGGCCTGCGCAAGTAAGTCGGTTGCCAAGAATGACAAACGCCTGAGTTTCTCAAGAGCTCGGGCGTTTTTTACTTCAAATCTGAAAACTTCAAGCTGAAAACTTAAAGTCACAGAGCAAGCCGGGTTGATCTGCCGCAGAGCGAAGCTGTGTCATTCCAAATCAATTTAACGCAAGCCCAAGCCTGGGTTCAGTAAATTAATCTGGAATGGCATCGTGTTCTGTGTAGCTGACCCGCAACACTGGCCAAGGCGGTTGTCGCCTTCCCACAATAACTGGAGAACACACATGAGCATTTTCAATAAAGTTAGCAAAACGTTTCAATGGGGTCAGCACAAGGTTGTGATGGAGACGGGTGAAATCGCCCGTCAATCGTCTGGCGCCGTGCTGCTGGACATGGAAGGCACCGTTGTTTTGGCCACTGTGGTTGCCAAAACCGAGGGCAAAGCAGGGCAAGACTTTTTCCCTCTGACGGTGGATTACCTTGAGAAAACCTACGCAGCGGGCAAAATCCCCGGCAGCTTCTTCAAGCGCGAAGGCCGCCCAAGCGAATTCGAAACCCTGACCAGTCGTCTGATTGATCGCCCCATTCGCCCGCTGTTCCCTGAAGGCTTCTTCAACGAAGTTCACGTCGTGGTTCACACCCTGTCGCTGAACCCTGAAGTCGATGCTGATATTGCCGCTTTGATTGCAGTCAGCGCAGCTTTGTCGGTGAGTGGCGTGCCTTTCAGCGGCCCGATTGGCGCAGCCCGCGTAGGTTATGTCAACAGTGCCTATGTGCTCAATCCAGGTCAAACCGCTCGCAAGGATTCCATTTTAGATTTGGTCGTTGCGGGCACCGAAGCCGCCGTGTTGATGGTCGAGTCCGAAGCGCAGCAGTTGTCTGAAGAGATCATGTTGGGCGCGGTCGTTTTTGGCCACGAGCAAGGCAACATTGCCATCAACGCCATTCACGAATTGGTGCGCGATGCCGGCAAACCGGTTTGGGACTGGAAAGCGCCAGCCAAAGACGACGTGCTGATCGCTAAAGTCGGCGCACTGGCCGAAGAAAAGCTGGCTGCCGCCTATCAGATTCGCAACAAGCAGGCCCGCACCCATGCCACGCGCGAAACCTACAACTGGGTCAAGATGGGCTTGAAAGCCGAAGGCGTTGTGTTTGATGCCGTAGCCGTTGAAGGCATGTTGTTTGACATCGAAGCGAAAATCGTCCGCAGCCAGATTCTTGCGGGCGAGCCGCGCATCGATGGTCGTGACACCCGTACCGTGCGTGCGATTGAAATCCGCAACGGCGTGTTGCCACGTACCCATGGCTCCGCCCTGTTCACCCGGGGTGAAACCCAGGCTTTGGTCGTCACCACCTTGGGTACAGAGCGCGACGCACAGCGTATTGATGCCTTGGCAGGTGAATACGAAGACCGCTTCATGCTGCACTACAACATGCCTCCGTTCGCCACTGGCGAAACCGGTCGCGTGGGCACACCCAAGCGCCGTGAAATCGGACATGGCCGTTTGGCCAAACGCGCGCTGATTGCTTGCCTGCCAAGCAAAGAAGAATTTCCGTACACCATGCGCGTGGTCTCCGAGATTACCGAGTCGAACGGTTCATCCAGCATGGCGTCGGTTTGCGGTGGCTGCTTGAGCTTGATGGACGCTGGCGTCCCCATGAAAGCGCACGTGGCGGGCATTGCCATGGGCTTGATCAAAGACGGTGGCCGCTTTGCCGTGCTGACAGACATTTTGGGTGACGAAGATCATTTGGGCGACATGGACTTCAAAGTCGCCGGCACCACCAACGGCATCACCGCTTTGCAGATGGACATCAAAATCCAGGGCATTACCAAAGAAATCATGCAAGTCGCATTGGCTCAGGCCAAAGAAGCTCGCATGCACATTTTGGGCAAAATGCAAGAGGCCATGGGCGAGGCCAAAACCGAGGTGTCCAACTTTGCGCCCAAGCTCTACACGATGAAGATCAACCCCGAGAAGATTCGTGACGTAATTGGCAAAGGCGGCGCCGTCATTCGTGCATTGACCGAAGAAACCGGTTGCCAAATCAACATTGAAGAGGACGGCACCATCACTATTGCCGCCACAGACGGTGCAAAGGCTGAAGAAGCCAAGCGCCGCATCGCGCAAATCACTGCCGAAGTCGAAATTGGCAAGGTTTACGAAGGCCCCATCACCAAGATTTTGGACTTTGGTGCTTTGGTCAACTTGCTGCCAGGAAAAGACGGCTTGCTGCACATCAGTCAAATTGCGCATGAGCGCGTCGAGAAGGTCACTGACTACTTGTCCGAAGGTCAAATCGTCAAAGTTAAAGTCATGGAGACCGACGAAAAAGGCCGCATCAAGTTGTCGATGAAAGCCTTGTTGGATCGCCCTGCACAGCAGTAAACCCAATTCGCTTCGATAGCCCGACAGCCTGCTCAGGGTGCAGGCGTCGGTGCTTGGTTTGAAGCGCAGTGAGAGCGAAGGCAATTCACATCAGCCGCTGAAAAAGACAAGTAAGCAGACAAGGAAGTTGACCATGAATGTCATAGAAATTGCCAACTTTGGTGCGCCGGATGTCCTGAAAGCAGGTGTCAGAGCCGTGCCTGTGGCTGGGGTCGGTGAACTGTTAATCCGAGTGAAAGCAAGCGGTGTGAACCGCCCTGATGTCTTGCAGCGCACAGGCAACTACCCGGTTCCCCCAGGCGCTTCGGATTTGCCAGGGCTCGAAGTCGCAGGCGTTATTGAAAGTGGCGATGCCGAAGCCATGGTCCTGGCTGGGTTCAAAGTAGGCGATCGCGTGTGCGCCTTGGTGGCAGGGGGCGGGTACGCCGAATTTTGCGTGGCACCAGTGGTGCAGTGCTTGCCTTCGCCCAATGCCCTGACCGATATTGAAGCGGCTTGCCTGCCCGAGACCTTTTTCACCGTGTGGAGCAATGTATTTGATCGAGCCCGCCTGCAGAAGGGCGAGACCTTGCTGATTCAAGGCGGTACCAGCGGCATTGGCGTTACAGCCATTGCCCTGGGAAAGGCGTTTGGCTGCACCGTCATAGCAACGGCTGGCAGCGACGAAAAAAGCGCAGCCTGCTTGGCTTTGGGTGCGGATTTTGCGATCAACTACAAAACCCAGGATTTCGTAGAAGAAGTGAAGCGGGTCACGCAGGGCGCTGGCGTCAACGTCATTCTTGACATGGTGGCGGGTGCCTACGTGGCGCGTGAAATCGAATGCCTGGCAGACGACGGGCGTTTGGTCATCATCGCGGTGCAAGGGGGTGTGAAAGCTGAGTTCAACGCGGGGGCATTGCTGCGCCGGCGACTCACCGTCAGCGGGTCAACGTTGCGCCCACGCCCCATCGCGTTCAAGGCAGCTATTGCTTCGTCATTGCGGGTCAACGTTTGGCCCTTGCTTGAAAGCGGCAAAGTCAAAACCGTCGTTCACAGTGTGTTTGACGCAGTGGGCGATGCAGCCGGCAGCGGTGCGGCAAAGGCACATACCTTGATGGAATCCAATCAGCACATTGGCAAAATTGTGTTGACTTGGAACCACGCCTGAACGGGCTCAAGAGTGCAATCATGAACAGAAAGCTCATCGTCGGCAATTGGAAGATGAACGGCGGGCTGGCACCCAATGAGGCGCTAATCGCTGGGATTTTGGCAGGTTTGGGTGGCCGATCTGTGAAGCAGGCCCAAGTTGCCGTTTGCGTGCCTTATGTGTTTTTGTCTCAATTGCAGGGTCTGCTCAAAGGAATGCCTGTTGAGTTGGGGGCACAGGATGTGTCTTCTCAAACGTCAGGTGCTTTCACGGGCGAAATTTCTGGAGCCATGCTGCGGGAATTCGCAATTCGCTTTTGTCTGGTGGGCCATTCTGAGCGTCGCCAGTTGCACGCAGAGTCAGATGCCTTGGTGTCCTTGAAGGCCAAGCAGGCGCTGGCAGCAGGCATCACTCCCATTGTGTGTGTTGGGGAAACACTGGCAGAGCGTGAAGCAGGAAAGACTGAAGAGGTCGTCAAACGTCAGCTGGCGGCAGTCATTCACGACAATGGCCATTGCATCAGTGAAATTGTGGTCGCCTACGAGCCCGTTTGGGCCATTGGTACCGGAAAAACAGCAACCGCAGAACAAGCCCAAGCAGTGCATGCGGTGTTGCGCACCCAGTTGGGTGCGGCAACGGAACATGCCAACAAAATTCACATTTTGTACGGTGGCAGTATGAATGCCGCCAATGCTGAGCAGTTGCTTGCGCAGCCCGACATTGACGGCGGACTGGTTGGCGGAGCGTCATTGAAGGTGCAGGATTTTTTAGCGATTGTGGCCGCAGCCCATTGACGTCTGCCCGACGGGGCGTTTTATATTTAGGAGTGAAAATTGAATATCGTTTTGAACATTGTTTTGGCCGTGCAAATGCTCTCGGCACTTGCCATGATTGGTTTGATTTTGGTGCAGCACGGGAAAGGTGCCGACATGGGTGCAGCGTTTGGTAGCGGAGGCTCTGGCAGCCTGTTTGGTGCCAGCGGAAGCGCCAATTTTTTGTCGCGCACCACGGCCGTCCTGGCAACCGTATTTTTTGTGGCGACTTTGTCGTTGGCGTATTTTGGAAATTTGCGTCCGGCAAGCACTGGCAGCGTGCTTGAGGGTGTGGCAGCCACTGTACCTACTGGTGCCTCATCCGCAGCACTTGCGCCGGCTGCTTCGGTAGCCAGCGTCCCTGCGCCGGTAGCGTCTGGCGCGGCCCAAATCCCAGCAAAATAAGCCTCTTGGCGAGTTCGTTGAAATTGACCATGGTCAAAGGGGGTTTGTGAATTTTCAGGGTAAACTCTAGGTCAAGAGTTAAGCAATAGGTGAGGTTAATGTCTGGCACCTGTTGAACGCAAAAATGCAGCCGTCGTGGTGAAATTGGTAGACACGCTATCTTGAGGTGGTAGTGGCGAAAGCTGTGCGAGTTCGAGTCTCGCCGACGGCACCAAATAAAATTCAAGATGAACCTCAACCATCGAACATTCGCCAATGAATATTGATCAGTATTTGCCCGTCCTATTGTTCATATTGGTGGGTGTGGCGGTGGGCATTGCTCCGCAAGTCATCGGTTTCATTCTTGGTCCCAATAAGCCCAACGCGGCTAAAAACTCCCCTTACGAGTGCGGCTTTGAGGCCTTTGAAGACGCGCGCATGAAATTCGATGTTCGGTACTACTTGGTGGCCATCCTGTTTATTCTTTTTGATCTCGAAATTGCCTTCCTTTTTCCTTGGGCAGTCGCGCTCAAGGAGATCGGCCCGGTGGGGTTTTGGTCAGTGATGGTTTTTCTAGCTATTTTGGTTGTCGGTTTTATCTATGAGTGGAAAAAGGGCGCGTTGGACTGGGAATAAAAACCCTTAGAAAAAGCAGACCTAACTGGCAAAGATATCACCCCGACGCACCAAACTCTCGAGCAGCAAATCTATGGCAATTGAAGGTGTATTTAAAGAAGGGTTCATGACCACGTCTTATGACTCGGTCATGAACTGGGCCAAGACGGGATCGTTATGGCCTATGTCTTTTGGTTTGGCGTGTTGTGCGGTTGAAATGATGCACGCGGCCGCTGCCCGCTATGACATCAGTCGTTTTGGTGCCGAAGTTTTTCGTGCCAGTCCGCGCCAGTCGGATTTGATGATTGTTGCGGGCACTTTGTGCAACAAAATGGCGCCCGCACTGCGAAAAGTCTACGACCAGATGGCAGAGCCACGGTGGGTCATCAGCATGGGTTCTTGCGCCAATGGTGGTGGCTACTACCATTACAGCTACTCCGTCGTCCGGGGTTGTGATCGGATTGTTCCCGTGGATATTTACGTCCCTGGCTGTCCACCAACGGCGGAGGCGCTGTTGTATGGAATTATCCAGTTGCAACAGAAAATTCGGCGTACACAAACGATCGCTCGGGTTTAAGGGTTTGCAATGACAACATTTGCCGTTGATCCCAATGCTTTGAAGCTTTGCGTGGTTGCCGCGCTGGGCGACAAAGTCCAACAAATTTCAGTTGCCCTGGGTGAAGTAACTGTGGTGGTTCCCAGCGCCGACTATTTGGCGGCTGCCCAACTCTTGCGAATGTCTTCAGGCTGTCAATTTGAAGTGTTGGTGGATTTGTGCGGGGTCGACTACTCTGAATACAAGGACGAACCCTTGCCGGACGCCCAAGGTGTGCGTTATGCCGTGGTGTCTCACCTGCTCTCCGTCAGTTTGAATCAACGATTGCGCCTCAAGGTATTTGCGACGGACGACGATATGCCCGTGGTGGCCTCACTCGGCAGCGTCTGGAGCTCGGTCAATTGGTTTGAGCGGGAGGCGTTTGACTTGTTTGGCATCGTCTTTGACGGCCACACTGATTTGCGGCGCATTTTGACGGACTACGGGTTCATTGGGTACCCTTTTAGAAAAGATTTTCCCACCACTGGGCATGTTGAAATGCGTTACGACCCCGAGCAAAAGCGGGTGATTTACCAGCCGGTCACGATCGAACCCCGTGAGATCACACCTCGAATCATCCGTGAACGAAGCTATGGAGGCTTGAAATGACCTTGTCTTCTCAGTTTCAGGCACCAGAGATTGAAAAGAATTTTGGGGTGAGTTATGGCTGAAATCAAAAACTACACACTCAACTTCGGACCGCAGCACCCAGCGGCACACGGTGTTTTGCGACTGGTTTTAGAGCTCGACGGTGAGGTCATTCAACGTGCTGACCCGCATATTGGTTTGTTGCATCGAGCGACGGAAAAGCTGGCAGAGAGCAAAACCTATATTCAAAACTTGCCCTACATGGATCGACTGGATTACGTGTCGATGATGTGCAATGAGCACGCCTATTGTTTGGCAATTGAAAAGCTGATGGGCATTGAGGTCCCAATCCGCGCCCAGTACATCCGTGTGATGTACTCTGAAATCACACGCTTGCTCAACCATTTGCTATGGGTCGGCGCGCACGGTCTCGATTGTGGTGCCATGACCTTGCTTCTCTATGCCTTTCGAGAACGTGAAGATCTATTTGACATGTACGAGGCCGCCAGTGGTGCCCGCATGCATGCTGCGTACTTCAGGCCAGGTGGCGTCTACCGAGACCTTCCTGACTCGATGCCGCAGTACAAGGCAAACAAGATTCGCAATGCCAAAGCTATCAAAGTACTCAACGGAAATCGCAGTGGCTCACTGATCGATTTCATCGATGACTTCACCCAACGGTTCCCCGCCTATCTCGATGAGTACCACACCCTCCTGACCGACAACCGAATCTGGAAGCAACGCACGGTAGGGATTGGGATTGTCACGCCTGAGCGGGCGATGAATCTTGGCTTCACCGGCGCAATGCTGCGCGGTTCTGGTGTGGCTTGGGACTTGCGCAAAAAGCAGCCCTACGATGTGTATGACCGAATGGACTTCGATATCCCGGTGGGTAAAACAGGCGACTGTTATGACCGTTACCTCGTTCGGATGGAAGAGATGAAGCAGTCCAATCGAATCATCAAGCAATGCGTTGACTGGCTTCGTGTGAATCCTGGCCCCGTGATCACTGATAACCACAAAGTCGCAGGGCCTGATAGAGAGTCCATGAAGTCCAATATGGAAGAGTTGATTCATCACTTCAAACTCTTCACTGAAGGTTTTCACGTGCCCGAAGGCGAGGCCTATGCTGCTGTGGAGCATCCCAAAGGTGAGTTTGGAATTTATATGGTCAGTGATGGTGCCAACAAGCCTTACCGCCTGAAAATTCGGGCCCCGGGTTTTGCTCATTTGGCTGGGCTCAATGAAATGGCGAGTGGTCACATGATTGCCGATGCCGTTGCGATCATTGGCACCATGGACATCGTGTTTGGGGAGATTGATCGATGATTTCTAAAGAATCATTGGCGCGTTTCGCAGGTGAAGTTGCAAAGTACCCTCATGACCAGCGCCAATCGGCAGTGATGGCCTGCCTGGCTATCGTGCAGCAAGAACTTGGGTTTGTCAGTGTCGAAAGCGAAAAATTGGTGGCAGATTACCTCGGTATGGCGCCCATCGCTGTGCACGAAGTGACGACCTTCTACAACATGTACAACCAGCGGCCCGTGGGTAAATTCAAGCTCAATGTTTGCACCAATTTGCCGTGCCAATTGCGAGACGGACAGGCGGCCCTGCACCATTTGGAGCGCAAATTAGGTATTCACATGGGTCAAACCACTCTGGACGGGATGTTCACCTTGCAGCAAAGCGAATGTTTGGGCGCCTGTGCCGATTCGCCAGTTCTGTTGGTGAACGACCGCTCAATGTGCAGCTTCATGAGCAATGACAAGCTAGACCAATTGGTTGACGGTTTGCGGCAGTCTGTAAGCTTGGCTGCGGTGGGGGGCGAATGACTATTTCTGCCGAAAAGATTCTTTCGCAATTTCAGGCCAATGGCCTTGAGACATGTTTTCACGGTCGCCACATCAATCCGCAGATTTACGCGGATCTTGACGGGGCAAATTGGCGACTTAAAGACTACGAATCACGTGGCGGTTACCAGGCTTTGAGAAAAATTCTTGGCAAAGATGGTGTTGTGCCAGCGCAAGATGCTGCTGCAGGTCTGACCCAAGACCAAGTCATTGCGATAGTTAAGGAATCTGCGTTGCGGGGTCGAGGCGGTGCTGGCTTTCCCACGGGACTGAAGTGGAGCTTCATGCCTCGTCAGTTCCCAGGGCAGAAATATTTGGTGTGCAATTCTGACGAGGGTGAGCCAGGTACCTGCAAAGATCGCGATATTTTGCAATTCAACCCGCACATTGTGATCGAAGGCATGATCATTGCTGCCTATGCAATGGGTATCTCCCTGGGCTACAACTATATTCACGGGGAGATTTTTGCAAGCTACGATCGATTTGAACTTGCGCTTGATGAAGCGCGGGAAGCTGGATACCTGGGCGATCAGATATTAGGTAGCAGCTACAGTTTTCAACTCCATGCGGCGCACGGTTTTGGCGCGTATATTTGTGGGGAAGAGACAGCCCTGCTGGAGTCCTTGGAGGGAAAGAAAGGGCAACCACGCTTCAAGCCGCCTTTTCCTGCCAGCTTTGGCTTGTATGGCAAACCCACGACCATCAACAACACTGAAACCTTTGCGGCAGTGCCGTGGATCATTCGCAATGGTGGCGCGGCTTACCTTGCTTGTGGGAAACCCAACAATGGTGGCACCAAAATATATTCAGTCAGTGGTGATGTCGAGTTGCCTGGCAACTACGAAGTGCCATTGGGAACGCCGTTTTCTAAACTGTTGGAAATTGCGGGGGGTGTGCGCAAAGGACGAAAACTCAAGGCGGTCATCCCGGGCGGCTCGTCTTCCCCAGTTCTGCCAGCGGACATCATGATGGGCTGCACGATGGATTACGACTCCATTGCCAAAGCAAGCTCCATGCTGGGTTCTGGCGCAGTGATTGTTTTGGACGACAGCCGCTGCATGGTGAAGGCGCTGCAAAGACTGAGTTACTTCTACATGCACGAGTCTTGTGGGCAATGCACACCCTGCCGTGAAGGCACCGGATGGTTGTCGCGCATGGTTGACCGCATTGAAACCGGGCATGGTCGACCGTCTGACATGGATTTGCTTAATTCAGTTGCCGACAACATTCAGGGCCGAACGATTTGCGCTTTGGGTGATGCCGCAGCCATGCCTGTTCGGGCCATGATCAAGCATTTCCGTCATGAATTTGAATACCACGTTGAGCACAAGACCTGTATGGTTCCGCTCTACGTTTGAATAGGCGTCTGAGCGAGCCCCCCCCCCATGATTGAAATTGAACTCGACGGCAAAAAGTTGGAAGTGACTGAAGGCAGCTTGATCATGCAGGCAGCCGAAAAGGCAGGCACCTACATTCCTCATTTTTGTTACCACAAGAAGCTCAGCATTGCGGCCAATTGCCGCATGTGCCTGGTTGACGTAGAGAAAATGCCCAAGCCCATGCCCGCCTGCGCAACGCCGGTGACGCAGGGCATGATCGTCCGTACCAAGAGTGAAAAGGCCATCAAGGCTCAGCAATCCGTGATGGAGTTTTTGCTGATTAACCACCCACTGGATTGTCCAATTTGCGATCAAGGTGGCGAATGCCAATTGCAGGATTTGGCTGTCGGTTATGGTGGTTCAGCGTCGCGCTATGAGGAAGAAAAGCGTGTGGTTGCCGTTAAAGACGTTGGCCCCTTGATTTCCATGCAAGAAATGAGCCGGTGCATACATTGCACGCGGTGTGTTCGTTTTGGGCAGGAAGTCGCTGGCGTGATGGAGCTTGGCATGTCGCACCGTGGGGAGCACGCTGAGATTGAAACCTTCATTGGCAACTCAATCGACTCGGAGTTGTCGGGCAACATGATTGACATTTGTCCTGTGGGTGCCTTGACGAGCAGGCCGTTTCGTTACAGTGCGCGAACCTGGGAATTGTCCCGTCGCAAGTCCATCAGCCCGCACGATTCCACGGGAACCAACTTGATTGTTCAAGTCAAGAGCAACAAGGTCATGCGAGTGGTTCCATTCGAGAATGAAGCAGTCAACGAATGCTGGATTGCCGACCGCGATCGTTTTTCTTATGAAGCGCTGAATGGCACGGATCGCTTGACAACCCCCATGCTCAAACAAGGCGGGAACTGGAAATCGGTGGACTGGCAAACCGCGCTGGAGTACGTTGCCAATGGGTTAAAGCAGATCAAGGCGGATCATGGTGGGTCAAGCATTGGTGCTTTGGTCAGTCCGCACAGCACAGTCGAAGAGCTTTTTCTGGCAGCTGGTTTGGTTCGCGGCCTGGGCAGTGAAAATGTCGACTATCGGCTCAGAAATGCCCAATTTCCTAAAGGCGCTGTCCCGTCTGGAAAAGCCGATTCCGTGCAATGGTTGGGCACTTCAATAGCTTCGCTTTCCCAGTTGCAGCGTGTGCTGATCATTGGCTCGAGTCTCAGAAAGGATCACCCGCTCTTTGCGCAGCGTATACGCCAATCGGTCCGGATGGGCGGTCGGGTCAACTTGGTCAATTCCCAGAGCGAGGATTGGGCAATGCCTGTTTCCAATGGATGGATTGAGCCATCGGCAAATTGGGTGCAATGTCTGGCTCACATAGCCGCAGCCATCGCGCTTGAAAAATCGATGGTGTCGCCAGTCACCGTCACGCCAAGTCGTGACGCCATCGCCATAGCGAAATCTATGCTGGGCGGTGAGCGCAAGGCAGTGCTGATTGGAAATGCCGGTGCCCATCACGCTCAGGCACAAAGTCTGCATGCCTTGGCAACCTGGATTGGCGCTGAGATCGGAGCAAGCGTTGGCTTCCTGACTGAAGCGGCGAATACCGTGGGCGCGCAGTTGGTCGGAGCGATGCCAGGTGAAGATGGTTTGAATGCCTCCCAAATGCTCGCCGGTGGCTTGAAGGCGGTCATTCTGCTCAATACTGAGCCCGAGTTTGATTCGGCAATCGGTAAGGCATCTGTTCAGTCGTTGAATGCCTGCCAAATGGTTGTCACATTGAGTCCATTCAAATGCAATATGGCGTTCAGTGATGTGTTGCTACCCATTGCACCTTTTACAGAAACACCAGGAACTTTTGTCAACGCTGAAGGCCGCATTCAAAGCTTTCATGCTGTTGTCAAACCGTTGGGTGAAACCCGTCCCGGCTGGAAGGTTCTGCGTGTACTTGCCAATTTGCTGAATATTTCAGGGTTTGACGCGGCTTCATCCCAAGTAGTGCTCGAAGCAGCTCTTGGGTCTGTGGGCGAAGAAGGCATGGTCAGCAGTTTGAGAAACGATGTGAACAGGGGTTCGAATCCCACCCAAAACAGCGTGCCTTTGGGCGCGATTGATTGGTCACCCGTGCCTGGCGACCCTTGCGTTGCATCGATTTACCAGCTCGACGGAATAGTTCGGCGCGCTGCTTCCTTGCAGTTGACTGCAGACGCCAATCCAGCTGCCCAGTGGCAAGAGGTCGCGGCATGATTGACGGGGTATTTTCCTTTGGGCAATCGTTGATCAGCGCCCCTTGGTGGCCTGCAGTGGTCTGGCCGGTGCTTTGGATATTGATCAAAATTGTGGCGGTTGTTTTGCCTTTGATGGGTGCCGTCGCCTACCTTACTTTGTGGGAACGCAAAGTTATCGGCTGGATCCAGATTCGGATTGGTCCCAACCGCGTGGGACCGCTTGGCTTGTTGCAGCCCATCGCAGATGCGCTGAAGCTGCTGGGCAAAGAAATTCTGATTCCAACTGCTGCCAGCAGCAAGGGTTTGTTTTTGTTGGGGCCTGTTTTGACCATCATGCCTGCCATGGCAGCTTGGGCGGTGATTCCTTTTGGGCCAGAGACCGCTTTGGCTAACGTCAATGCCGGTTTGCTTTTCATCATGGCGATAACTTCCATGGAAGTTTATGGCGTTGTGATTGCGGGCTGGGCGTCCAACTCCAAATACGCATTTTTGGGTGCATTAAGGGCGTCAGCCCAAATGGTGAGTTATGAAATCGCGATGGGGTTTTGTCTGGTGGTGGTTCTCATGGTGTCGGCGAGCATGAATCTGACCGACATCGTGGTGGGGCAAGGTAAGGGACAGTTCGCGTCGATGGGATTGAACTTCCTCTCGTGGAATTGGCTGCCATTGCTGCCCATATTTGTGATTTACATTATTTCGGGCTTGGCCGAGACCAATCGTCACCCCTTCGATGTGGTCGAGGGCGAATCCGAAATCGTGGCTGGGCACATGGTGGAGTACTCCGGCATGTCATACGCCATGTTTTATTTGGCGGAGTACGCCAATATGTGGCTGGTTTCAATTCTCGCTGCCATCATGTTTTTGGGTGGGTGGTTGCCGCCTGTCGACAGCGACTTCTTCAATTGGATTCCCGGCTGGATTTGGTTGGGCATCAAAACCTGTGCCGTGGTGACGCTGTTCATTTGGATCCGAGCCACTTTGCCGCGCTTCAGGTACGACCAAATCATGCGATTGGGTTGGAAAATCTTTATTCCACTCACTTTGGTGTGGCTGGTGGTCGTGGGCGGCTGGATGCAAACTTCGTTCACGATCTGGAAGTAACCGGAAGATGACCATGACCACCGACAATTCAGTTCAGCCGCTGTCAGTTCAGCAGCTTACTTTTGCACCCTTGCCTAAACCAGTACCTTTTTCATTGAAGGATTTTTTGTCGAGTTTCATGCTCGTCGAGTTGGTCAAAGGGCTCGCGTTGACCGGCAAATACGCATTTCGACGAAAGGTCACGATTCAGTTTCCAGAAGAGAAAACACCGATCAGCCCGCGATTTCGTGGCTTGCATGCTCTGCGGCGCTATGAAAATGGGGAAGAGCGCTGCATTGCATGCAAACTGTGCGAGGCCGTCTGTCCTGCAATGGCCATCACCATTGAATCCGAGGTTCGTGACGATGGTTCCCGGCGGACTACCCGGTATGACATCGATCTCACCAAGTGCATCTTCTGCGGCTTTTGCGAAGAAAGCTGCCCGGTAGATTCAATTGTTGAAACTCAAATTTTGGAGTACTACGGCGAAAAGCGAGGCGACCTTTACTTCACTAAAGAAATGTTGCTGGCAGTCGGTGACCGTTACGAAAGCGACATCGCTGCCAACCGTGCGATGGACGCCAAGTACCGGTAGTTTGGTGCGATTCCTGCCCTAATGACTCAACTCATTTAATTTCCCCATACTCAAAACCGACTCATGGACGTTAAGACCGGATTTTTCTATTTGTTCTCAGCGGTGATGCTGTTTGCATCGTTTCGAGTGATCACGGCGCGCAACCCCGTGTATGCCGCGCTCTATCTGGTGCTTGCGTTTTCTCAGGCTTCGGGCCTGTGGATTTTGATGAAGGCGGAATTTTTAGCGATTACTCTTGTGCTGGTTTACGTCGGTGCGGTCATGGTTTTGTTTCTCTTTGTCGTGATGATGCTGGACATCAATGTGGATAGCCTTCGTCAGGGATTTTGGAAGCATTTTCCTGTTGCGGCTACTTTGGGTGCGATCCTGGCGCTTGAAATGGCGGCGGTTTTAATGGGTGGTTTCAGAAGCACTGAAGTGCCCAAAATTGCAGAGGCAGCAGTACAACTGTCGCCACAATTTTCGAACACCAAAGAGTTGGGCAAATTGCTGTATTCGCAATATGTTTACCCGCTGGAGATCGCGGCGATCATTTTGCTGGTTGCCATGATTGCCGCGATTGCGCTGACTTTGCGCCAGCGCAAGGACAGCAAGTATTTGAGTCCATCTGACCAAGTTAAAGTCAAAGCGGCTGATCGAATGATTGTTTTGAAGATGGACGCGACCCGAATTGAAGTGCCTCCAGTGTTTAAAGAGGGGACAAAACCATGACCCTGACACTCGGCCACTTTTTGTCATTGGGTGCCATTTTGTTTGCGTTGTCGGTCATCGGTATTTTTCTGAACAGGAAAAATCTGATTGTTTTGTTAATGGCAATTGAGCTCATGCTGTTGGCGGTAAACATGAACTTTGTGGCGTTCTCGTATTTTCTAAACGACATGCACGGCCAAATATTTGTGTTTTTCATCCTCACGGTGGCTGCTGCAGAGTCTGCAATCGGGCTGGCGATTTTGGTGCAGCTGTTTCGCAATAAGTCCAATATCAACGTGGATGAGTTGAATACTCTCAAAGGTTGAGCGGTGAGTGTTCTTAAATTCACCTGCATGTTTACCAAACGTCCTACAACATGAGCCAAACCCTGTCAGCTTCAACCTTGTTGGTCGTGCCTTTGGCCCCGTTAGTCGGCGCTATTTTGGCGGGCATTCTGGGCACATCTTTTGGCGGCAATGTCATCGGGCGGCGCTCATCACACCTGCTTACGATTTTTGGCGTGCTGTTGTCGTTTGTGATCTCAGCTTCAACTTTGTACCAAGTGGTTGAGCATGACGCTCGTTTTAACGAGACCTTGTACACCTGGATGGCGGTGGGTGGTTTCAAAATGGAAATCGGTTTTTTGGTCGATGGCCTGACCGCCATGATGATGTGCGTCGTTACTTTCGTGTCGTTGATGGTTCACATTTACACCATCGGCTACATGCAAGAAGACGAAGGCTACAACCGATTTTTTGCCTACATTTCGCTGTTCACGTTTTCCATGCTGATGCTCGTCATGAGCAACAACCTGTTGCAGCTCTTTTTTGGATGGGAGGCCGTGGGTCTGGTGTCCTATTTGTTGATCGGTTTTTGGTTCAACAAACCAAGCGCCATTTTTGCCAACATGAAGGCATTTTTGGTCAACCGGGTGGGTGACTTTGGCTTCATTCTTGGGATTGGCCTGATTGCCGCCTACGCTGGCACGCTCAATTATTCTGAGGCGTTTGCACGGCGCGCCGATCTTGCCGCGTTGACGCTTCCTGGAACCGATTGGATGCTGGTGACAGTGATCTGCATTTGCCTTTTTATTGGCGCAATGGGCAAGTCTGCCCAGTTTCCCTTGCACGTCTGGTTGCCCGATTCAATGGAAGGCCCAACGCCCATTTCTGCGCTGATTCATGCCGCAACGATGGTGACCGCCGGTATTTTCATGGTGGCCCGCATGTCGCCCCTTTTTGAAATGAGCGATGCCGCCTTGAGCTTCATCATGGTGATTGGCGCAATCACGGCTTTGTTCATGGGGTTTCTGGGCATCATTCAAAACGACATCAAACGAGTTGTTGCCTATTCGACCTTGTCGCAACTGGGTTACATGACAGTGGCGTTGGGTGCGTCTGCCTACTCGGTTGCGCTGTTTCATTTGATGACCCACGCTTTCTTCAAGGCCTTGCTGTTCCTTGCTGCCGGTTCGGTCATTATGGGAGTGCACCACAACCAGGACATTCGCTGGATGGGTGGCCTTCGGAAGTACATGCCAATCACTTGGATCACGTCTTTGCTCGGATCATTGGCCTTGATAGGCACACCGTTTTTCTCTGGCTTTTACTCTAAAGACAGCATCATCGAAGCCGTTCATTTCAGCCACCTGCCCGGGGCGGGTTTTGCGTCGTTCGCGGTGTTGGCAGGCGTCTTTGTGACGGCTTTCTATTCTTTCCGAATGTATTTCTTGGTCTTTCACGGCAAAGAGAGATTCGACCAAAACCCGGACGCGCACCATGATGCTCATCATGAGCAGCATCACGCTACTGATCACGCTATTGATCACGACACGCATCACAACGCGCACGACGCGCACAATGACTCTCAGGCCAACCAACACAGACAAGAGGCATCCGACAAACCGCACGAATCGCCTTGGGTGGTCTGGGTGCCGTTGGTGTTGTTGGCGATTCCATCGGTTCTGATTGGGTATCTCACCATTACCCCTATGCTGTTTGGCCATCTTTTGAGCGATGCCATCTTTGTGGACTTGGGCAAGCATTCTGGCATGCTTGACTTGGCCAAATCCTTCCACGGCCCATTGGGAATGGTCGTTCACGCACTTTCGACCTTGCCGTTTTGGTTGGCAGTTGCGGGTGTGGCAACGGCCTACTACATGTACCTGGTCAACCCGGCCTTGCCGACCGCCATCAAGGCCCGATGTATGCCTATTTATAACTTGCTTGAGAACAAGTACTACCTGGACTGGTTCAATGAAAACGTTTTGGCGCGTGGCGCTCGTGCATTGGGCATTGGCTTGTGGAAAGGTGGCGACCAAGCCCTGATTGATGGCACTCTGGTCAATGGCTCATGGAAACTGGTTGCAGCATTTTCAAACGTTGTGCGTTGGGTGCAGACAGGCTACCTCTATCACTATGCTTTGGCCATGATTTTGGGTATTTTTGTCCTGATGACCTATTTCGTTTGGCTTAAATAGCCGCCGATTTGAGCGTCTTGCCTTAAAAAAAGAAATGAACGGAGAACCGTAAAAATGGGTTTGTTGAGCCTGACTATTTGGACGCCCATAGCCTTTGGCGTTGTTCTGCTGGCCTTGGGCCGGGACGATCAGGCCCGTGCGGTGCGTTGGGTTGCTTTGATTGGCGCTGTCATCAGTCTCTTGGTGACGCTGCCCTTGGTGGGCGGGTTCCAGTCAGATACGGCTGCAATGCAGTTTGTTGAGCAGGCACCCTGGATCAGCCGGTTCAACGTCAGCTACCACTTGGGAGTGGATGGCATTTCACTGTGGTTCATTCCTTTGACCGCATTCATCAATGTGATTGTGGTCATCGCCGGTTGGGAGGCCATCACCCAGCGCGTGAACCAGTACATGGGCGCCTTCCTGATTCTCAGTGGCTTGATGATCGGCGTCTTCTGCGCACTAGACGGCTTGCTGTTTTATGTGTTTTTCGAAGCCACCCTGATCCCCATGTACCTAATCATCGGCATCTGGGGTGGCCCCAACAAGATCTACGCGGCATTCAAGTTCTTTCTCTACACGCTGCTGGGTTCGTTGCTCATGTTGATCGCCTTGATCTACCTGTACACCAAGTCGGGCGGCAGTTTTGATATTGCAACCTGGCACAAACTCCCTCTCGGCGGCACCACTCAGACACTGCTGTTTTTTGCCTTTTTCTCGGCTTTTGCTGTGAAAGTGCCCATGTGGCCGGTTCACACCTGGTTGCCTGATGTTCACGTTGAGGCACCCACCGGTGGGTCCGCCGTGCTGGCCGCCATCATGCTCAAGCTCGGTGCCTATGGCTTCCTGCGGTTTGCCATGCCCATTGCGCCAGACGCCGCGCGCGAATGGGCTTGGCTCATTATTGCGCTGTCTCTTATTGCAGTTATCTACGTCGGTTTGGTGGCCATGGTTCAGCAGGACATGAAAAAACTGGTGGCCTATTCGTCTGTGGCGCACATGGGTTTTGTGACGCTCGGCCTTTTTATCTTCAATGATCTCGGCGTCTCTGGCGGCTTGGTTCAAATGATCGCCCACGGCTTTGTTTCTGCCGCCATGTTTTTGTCGATTGGCGTGTTGTATGACCGCATGCATTCCCGAGAGATCGCCAGTTACGGCGGCGTTATCAACACCATGCCCCGCTTCACCGCATTTGCTTTGTTTTTTGCAATGGCCAACTGCGGGCTTCCTGCCACTGCGGGGTTTGTGGGCGAGTGGATGGTTATTTTGGGCGCAGTCAAAGCCAATTTCTGGCTTGGCTTTGCAGCGGCGAGTGCCTTGATTTTTGGCGCTGCTTACACCTTGTGGATGTTCAAGCGCGTCTACTTGGGGCCAGTTGCCAATGACGAAGTCAAAGCCTTGGTTGACATCAACGCACGCGAGTTTTTCATGATGGCATTGCTCGCCATTGCCGTTTTGTGGATGGGCGTTTACCCCAAACCGTTCACCGACGTGATGGACGTGTCGGTCACGGAATTGCTCAAGCACCTGGCAATTTCAAAGTTGAATTGAATGAAAAGAACCAGGCAATGATTGACAAACTGAGTTGGATCACCGTTTACCCTGAGGCCCTGTTGGCGGTGATGGCCTGTGCTATTGCGCTGATTGACCTGGGCGTGAAGTCGCCTAAGCGCACGGTGACGTACGTGTTGACTTTGATCACCTTGGGTGTGGTGGCACTGTTGCAAGCCATGTATGCCAGTGGCGGCTCAACGGCTTACGGATTTGGCAACATGGTGGTCAGTGACCCCATGGGCAATTGGCTCAAATGCTTTGCCACTCTGGCCGTCATGGTCACCTTGGTCTACGGTCGCCCGTATGCGGCGGCACGCGACATGCTGCGCGGGGGCGAATTGTTTTCATTGAGCATGTTTGCCCTGTTGGGCATGTTTGTGATGATCTCCGGCAACAATTTTCTCGTGTTGTACATGGGCTTGGAACTGCTCACCCTGTCCAGCTACGCTTTGGTGGCCTTGCGTCGTGACAATGCCGTGGCTTCCGAAGCCGCCATGAAATACTTTGTGCTGGGTGCTATGGCGTCGGGCTTTTTGTTGTATGGCTTGTCCATGATGTACGGTGCTACCGGCTCGCTGGACATCAATGCCGCCTTCAAGGCCATCAACTCGGGCAGTGTCAACCACCGCGTGCTGGTGTTTGGCTTGGTCTTCGTCGTGGCGGGCTTGGCGTTCAAGTTGGGCGTGGTGCCCTTCCACATGTGGATTCCAGACGTTTACCAGGGCGCACCCACTGCAGTAACGCTGCTGATTGGTGGTGCCCCCAAGTTGGCGGCGTTCGCGATCTGCATTCGCCTGCTGGTTGAAGGCATGCTGCCGCTGGCACCGGACTGGCAGCAAATGTTGATGGTGTTGAGCATCGGCTCGCTGCTCATTGGCAATCTGGCGGCCATTGCACAGTCCAACCTCAAGCGCATGCTGGCCTATTCCACGATTTCGCAAATGGGTTTCGTGCTGCTGGGTTTGATGTCGGGTTTTGTCAATGGCAACACCTTGTCTGCCGCCAATGCCTACAGTTCGGCCATGTTTTACGTGATCACCTACGTGCTGACCACATTGGCGAGTTTCGGCGTCATTTTGTTGCTTTCCCGCGAAGGCTTCGAAAGCGAAGAGATTTCTGATTTTGCGGGACTGAACCAACGCAGCCCGCTTTACGCGGCGGTCATGGCCGTTTGCTTGTTGTCGTTGGCCGGCATACCGCCGATGGTCGGTTTTTACGCCAAGTTGTCGGTTTTGCAGGCGCTGATTGCCTCAGGCCAGGCGGTTCACATTGGCTTGGCGGTGTTTGCCGTGATGATGAGCCTGATTGGCGCGTTTTATTACCTGCGCGTGGTCAAGGTGATGTACTTTGACGACCCCATCACAGCGGGCCAGGTTCATGCGCCAGCTGATGTGCGGACGGTGCTGTCCATCAATGGTGCCTTGGTTCTCATCCTGGGCATCGTGCCCAGCGGTTTGATGACCTTGTGTGCCAACGCGGTTCAGAAAATGTTGGGTACCTGAGGGCTTTCCCCTTTTGGGTGGGCCCTTCCCGCATTGAACCGATAATCAAGCCATGAAAGTTTTGGATCTTCAGTGTGAGCACGGCCACGTGTTTGAAGGCTGGTTTGGCTCTGAAAATGATTACCAAGACCAGCAAAATCGCGCTTTGGTGCAATGCCCGCTGTGCGCTAGTGGCAAAGTCACCAAACGCTTGAGTGCGCCGCGCCTGAACTTTGGCAAAGCGCGCCAGCTCCCCCTGAAATCAACGGAGCACGCTGAGCCCGCCTCCTCATCTGCGCCCATCACAGGCAAATCGGGCAATCCAGGCAATTCGGGCGGCAATGAAGCCGCACCTTCAGCAGACCTCGTTGCCATGCCCGCGCCAGATCAAGCCCTTGCAGCTGCCTGGATGGCCATGTCCCGCCGTATTTTGGCCAAGACCGTTGATGTTGGCCCCAAGTTCGCTGAAGAGGCCCGCAAAATTCACTACGGTGAAACCAAAGAGCGTGCCATTCGCGGCCAAGCGTCGCCCGATGAAACTCAGGCACTGCTCGAAGAGGGCATCGCCGTGATGCCGCTGTTTGTGCCTGAAGGGCTAAAAGGTACCTTGCAGTAGCTTCTGCCAATTCTGGACGATCAAGGGTACAACCCCCGCAGCTCTCGCGCATGCAGTATCCGCTTGCAGGCCACAATGAACGTCGCCGTGCGCAGGCTCACTTTGTTGTCTTGCGCCACTTGCCAGACCCCCGCAAAGGCTTCTTTCATGATGCGCACCAAGCGGGCGTTGATTTCGTCCTCGCTCCAGAAGAAGCTGGAGAAGTCTTGCACCCATTCAAAATAGCTCACCGTCACGCCGCCGGCGTTGGCAATCACGTCGGGCAGCACCAACACGTTGCGGTCGTGCAAGATGTCGTCTGCGGCGGGTGTGGTGGGGCCGTTGGCACCCTCAATGATCATTTTGGCTTTGATTTTGGGGGCGTTGACTTCGGTGATCTGTTGCTCCAGCGCGGCAGGAATCAAGATCTCGCAATCCACTTCCCAAAACGCTTCGCTGGCGATCACCTCGGCTTGGGCAAAGCCTGCCACGCTGCCGACTTTGGCAACGTGCGCCAAAAGTGCCGGCACGTCCAAGCCCGCAGCCCTGTAGATCGTGCCGCCATGGTCCTGCACCGCGACCACTTTGGCACCGGCTTCGGTAAACAACCGTCCTGCTACGCCACCCACATTGCCAAAGCCCTGCACGGCAATACGCGCTTTGCTGATGTCCATCCCAATGTGCTGGGCCGCTTCCACGCCCACGGTGAACACGCCGCGCCCCGTGGCGTCGCGCCGACCCAATGACCCGCCCAAGTCAATCGGCTTGCCAGTCACCACGCCGGTAGCCGTGGCCCCTTCGTTCATGGAATAAGTGTCCATCATCCAGGCCATGATCTGCTCATTGGTGTTCACATCGGGCGCAGGGATGTCTTTGGTGGGGCCAATGATGATGCCGATTTCGCTGGTGTAGCGGCGCGTCATGCGCTCCAGCTCTCCGAGCGACAGCGTTTTGGGATCGACGCGAATGCCACCTTTGGCTCCGCCGTAGGGCACGTTGACGGCCGCGTTTTTGATCGACATCCAGGCAGACAGCGCCATCACCTCGGACAGTGTCACATCCTGGTGAAAGCGCACGCCGCCTTTGCCCGGGCCGCGCGAGGTGTTGTGCTGCACGCGGTAGCCTTCAAAGTGGCGAATATGGCCGTTGTCCATTTGAATCGGCACATCCACAATCAGCGCGCGTTTGGGGCGGCGCAGCGTGTCAACCCAACGGGCCAAATGGCCCAGGTAGGGCTCCACCCGATCCACCTGCTGCAGGTAAATGCCCCATGGCCCGAGCTTGTCGGCTTGCAGGTAAGAGGGCAGCGGGACGCCCGTGGTTTTGAGGGGGGCCTCGGGGCTTGTGGCGTGAGACATGGACGGCTCCTTGTGGGACATGATGAAGCCCCGAACTTTAGGAGGTCAGCGCTGCGCTGTCCAACGCCGGTTTTAAATCAAATTATGCGCAAAACGCATAATCTACCGAGCGTGGCGACGGGGCCACCCAACAGGCTCAAAAACTCGAGTTTTCAGGTGTTTTTGGAAAAAAAGAACCTGCAGGTTCTTTTTTTCGTCAAAAGGCTAAATTTGGTCGAAATATGAAAAAAATATGCCTCTAGCTCCCGAATAATATAGATAGTTTGCTACTAATAATATAGCATTTCAAGGGGCCGATCATTGGACATTCCAAGGCACTCCAAACCAGCCAAGTGCGTCCAAGTCCGACTAAGGGCGTCCAAGCGTTTCTCAGTACCCCTCAGCGCTCCTCAGCGCTTCAACCAGTCTCCACATTGAACTGCAACGCCGCAAGGCCCGCATACACACCGCCCTGTTCAACCAACTGCAGGTGGGTGCCTTGCTCCACCAGTTTCGCGTGGTCCAACACGATGATTCGGTCAGCCTTTTGCACGGTGGCCAGGCGGTGCGCAATCACCAGTGTGGTGCGCCCTTGCATGGCCGATTCCAGGGCCGCCTGCACCATGCGCTCGCTCTCGGCATCTAGGGCGCTGGTGGCTTCGTCCAGCAGCAGCAACGGCGGGTTTTTCAGCATGGCGCGGGCAATAGAAATGCGCTGGCGTTGCCCGCCAGACAAACGCACCCCACGCTCGCCCAAAAAGGTGTTGTAGCCCTCGGGCAAGGCGGTGATAAAGCCATCGGCAAACGCTGCCTTGGCAGCGGCATGCACCTCGGCGTCTGACGCGCCAGGCTTGCCATAGCGAATGTTTTCCAGCGCACTGGTGGAAAAAATCACTGCATCTTGCGGCACGATGCCAATGCGCTGGCGCAGTTCCGACAGCGCGATGTCCCGAATCGGCACGCCGTCCAGTTTGATCGAACTGACCGCCGCATCAGGGTCGTAAAACCTCAGCAGCAGCTGAAACACAGTGCTTTTGCCGGCACCGCTTGGGCCCACCAAAGCCACGGTTTCACCTGCAGCCACATCCAGCGTGAAGTCGCTTAGGGCAGCTTGCCCAGGGCGCGACGGGTAATGAAAATTAACGTGGTCAAAGCTGACTGCGCTGCCGCTTTTCACGGTGGGCAAAGTCAGCGGTTGGGCGGGTGTGGCGATGGGCGACTGGTTGCCCAGCAATTCCATCAGGCGCTCGGTTGCCCCTGCAGCCCGCAGCAAATCGCCATAGGTTTCGCCGAGCACAGCAAAAGCGCCCGCCAAAATAATGACGTAAACCACGGTTTGGCCCAAATGCCCCGCCGAAATGCGTCCCGCTGTGACGGCCTGCGTGCCTTCGTACAAGCCCCACAACAGCGCGGCAGACGTGGCGATGATGATGAACGCAACCAGTACAGACCGCGCTTTGGTGCGCCGCACGGCCGTTTTGAAGGCGCTGTCGGTGGAGGCGTCAAACCGTGCGGCCTCCAGCGCTTCGGCGTTGTAACTTTGCACCACGGGAATTGCGTTCAGCACCTCAGCCGCAATTGCGCTGGAATCGGCCACACGGTCCTGGCTGGCCCGCGACAGCTTGCGCACGCGCCGCCCAAACCACAAGCTGGGCAGCACAATCAGCACCAGCACGCCCAGCACTTGCGTCATCACATACGGGTTGGTCCACACCAGCACAGCCAAAGCGCCAATGCCCATCACCAGGTTGCGCAAGCCCATGCTCAACGACGAACCCACCACGGTTTGCACCAGCGTCGTGTCGGCCGACAGGCGCGACAGCACCTCGCCAGTTTGGGTGTGCTCAAAAAACTCTGGGCTTTGGTGCAAAACGTGGCTGTAAACGGCGTTGCGCAAATCGGCGGTGATGCGTTCGCCCAGCCAGCTGACCATGTAAAAACGCCCAGCTGAAAAAATGCCCAAAGCCACGGCCACGCCAAACAAGGCCGCAAAGTGATCGCGCAGCGCCATCACCTGCGCGCCTTTGTCGCTTGCAGAAGCCAGGTCGGCTTTGACCAAGCCGCCATCAATCAAACTGCGCAAGGCCAGCGGAAACGCTAGGGTTGCCAAAGCCGCCAATACCAAAAACACGCCCGCCAGTGCAATGCGGCCTTTATAGGGCGTTAAAAACGGAATCAAACCCGTCAAAGACTTGGGTGACTGGGCGGCTTTGGGTGCGTCGCTGGGTGAAGGCGCAGGGGCAGAGTGGGTCGCAATGACCTCGGGTTTGGCGGCGGGTGCTGAAGGAGTCATGTGGGGGCTGGATCGTGGCCAAATTGAGTTGAACGGCACTTTGGCTGGGCTCGCCCGAATAGGCGGCCTTGGCGGCAGCTTTGATTATATGAATGAAAGCGGTTGCTGGCTTTGGCGCAATCTATCCAAATTGCTATGAAAAATGTAGTGCTTTGTCAAATCCGCAGCGCCTTGGCATAGCCCGTCATTTCCAGGTAACCGCGCCCTATGTGGCGTTCATTGCTGTCAAACAGGTCAGCCAGGCCTTCCCAGTAAATCGCGCCGGTCGATGCGCGGCTGTCAAGCTCCTGGTTGTTGATGACGGCTTTCACTTTGTAAAAGTCAGCCGGGGTGCGAATGATCCATTCCACCGGGTAGGTGGCTTGGCTCACCGGGCTTTTCCAGGTGCGTTGGCGGCTGAACTTGACGCCCCCAGGCGTGAACGGAAAGAACTGGCCGGCCTTCATGCGCAGCGACCCACCCGCCCAATGCGCCCGCCCGCTCGCGTCGCGCAGTTGAAAAGCGGTCACGGCGCTGCCGTCAAACAAATTCATGCCAATCCAGTCCCAGCCCACCACCTCGGCGGGCAGCAGCTCCTGGCTCCATTCGTGGTCTAGCCAGGCCGTGCCGCGCACTGGCAGCAAAGCCCCATTCAGTGTGAGGCTGCCTTGGGTGTCAAGATGCGGTTCGCTGTAGTAATAGCTGGCGTTTTTCTCTTCGGGGCCTTTGCGAGACAAGCCGTCTTCGCCTTGCAGCAGCACCGTTTGAGTGGGCATTAAGTTGAGCGCCAGCTTGAAGCCATTGCCCACCAGCTGGGCTTTGTAGCCTTGCTTGTCGCGCTTCAACGACCAATCTTTGATTTGCACATCGGTGTCTGGCATTTCCGCCCGTGCAATGTCAAACCCCTCGCGCGCAATGCGCTGGTCATGCATCATTTTCTTGTTTTGCACATCGGTTATTGCGCCATGGGCAAAAATCAATTGTTTGGCAGCAAACTTGGACGCCATGCCTTGCGTTGCATCGACCCGTGACCTAAAAAAAGTGACTTGAAACCCGAACTCGCGCTCGCCCGATTTCACATGCCCCGTCGCATACCACCACTCCGTGCGAAAGTCCGGGTGGCTGCCAAAGTCGCGCGGAAAAACCAGCTTTTTCTCAGGCAGGGCATTGGCTCGAAAAGTCGCGCCCAGCCCGGTCAGCCCAGATAGCCCAGACACCACAAGGGCGCGTCGGTTCGGTGTGAATGCAGTCATTGCGATGGCACTGTTTATTTCAGAAAAATTTCCAGCCGCGTCCGCGCCTGCGTGCAATCGCCAAAATTATTGGCAACCCAAGTTTCATCAAAATAGGTGGGCAAATAGCGTTCGCCTGAATCGCAAAGCAAAGACACGATGGAGCCGGTTTGCTGCTGTTCGCGCATTTCCTGGGCCAACTGCAGCATGCCGACAAAATTGGTGCCGGTCGATGGCCCGACCTTGCGGCCCAGCAGGTCTGACAACAGGCGCATGGCCGCCACGGAATCGGTGTTGGCCACCTCCATCATGCGGTCCACCACGGTGCGCAAAAAGCTGGCTTCCACCCTGGGTCGGCCAATGCCTTCAATGCGCGAACCCACGTCGGTCAGAGTGGCGTCGCCGCTCTGGTGGTAGGCCCCAAACACCGAGCCCGCAGGGTCGGGCACGCATACCTGCGTGGCGTGGCGCTGGTAGCGCACAAAACGCCCCATGGTGGCGCTTGTGCCACCGGTCCCTGCGCCCACCACGATCCAGCGCGGCACTGCAAACCGCTCGTGCGCCATTTGCGTGAACAGACTTTGCGCAATATTATTGTTGCCGCGCCAGTCGGTGGCACGCTCGGCATAGGTGAACTGGTCCATGTAGTGGCCGCCACTTTGCTGCTGCAGTCGCAAGGCCTCGGCATACACCGCACCAGCGCTGTCCACAAAATGGCAGCGGCCGCCATAAAACGCGATTTGCGCAATCTTCTCGGGCGACGTGCTGTGCGGCATGACGGCAATGAACGGCAAACCCAGCAGCTTGGCAAAATAGGCCTCGCTGACTGCGGTTGACCCACTTGATGCCTCAATCACCGTGGTGCCCGCGCCGACCCAGCCATTGCACAGCGCATACAAAAAAAGCGACCGTGCCAGCCGGTGCTTCAAACTGCCGCTGGGGTGGGTGGACTCGTCCTTCAAATACAAATCAATGCCCATAGCGGCCAGTGCGGGCAAGGGCAGGGCGATTAAATGGGTGTCGGCGCTGCGCTGAAAGTCGGCTTCAATGCGGGCGATAGCGGTGCTGAGCCAATGTGCGTTTGGGTTGAGTTGAGTCATTGACTGCCTCCTCTAAAAAGCCCGTTGTAGTCAAATTTTCGAACCGCCCGGGCTTTGATTTTGCGGCTTGCAGCGTGCTGGGGGTTGATGAGAGCTGCGCTTTCTTCGGGAACGATGACTGACGGCACCAACAGAATAGGTGATCGGTTGGAGGTGAGCCAACCAGCGCCCACTTCAATGCTGGCGCGTCCCGCCGGAATAGCCGCCCAAGCCGGTGCCAGGTCTTGCAAACGTACCACCTCGTGCAACGCCCACACCTCGTCTGGCACGTGCAGTTCAATCACAAAACGATTTTGGGGCAAGCCCGCATCATCAATGTGGGCGGCGGTTTCAAGCACGGCAAGCGCCAGCGACGTGGCGCAGTAGACGACCGGTTGCTGCTCGTCATTCCAGCGGCCAGGGTGCAGGGCGGCCGCATTGCCGCTCACGTCATCGGCCGTGTATTTGCGGGTTTCAGTGGCAATTCTCCAAAATTTCATGCAGAAGATTCAAAAGATCAGCGGTTCACGGGTGTTTTGGGGTACACCCGTCATCATTGGTAAGCGCCGCTTTGAATGGAACCCAGCACCCGCGCCACCATCTCAAAGCCAGTCGGTGTGTCCAGCAAGTCGGATGGCTTTCGTCCCCCCAAAGCGGCCTGTGGGCGTTGAATCCACTGCCCCAGCCATTTCACAGAATCAAAACCCTTGGCCTCTTTGGCCGTGCTGTCACGCGCTATGTCTTGCGCTAACCCCAGCAGTTTGACCATGGCCACCGCCGCTTGGCCCGCGCGCCCGTCAATCACGGCCCCCGCGCCAACTTTGCGTGACGCGGTGGCTTTCGGAATGCGCAGCATGCTGAACATGCGCGATGCGGGCAAGTCCATGCGCTCTGACAGATCAGACAAGAAGGCACTTGCCACGCCACTGCGCTCAATTTCTACAATCTGCATGGGCGTGGCGTTGTGCACTTGGCTCAGGTAGGCATCGACACCCAGGCTGCGCGAGTAGTTGTCTACGGCAAGTTTCAAGGCGCCGCGCCTGGGCGCACGACTTTCAGGCCGGTTCGGATGACCGGCGGAAAATGGTTGGGGAACTGCGGACATGGTCAACCCCTTCTTGCGAGTTTGAGATATTTCAAATGAGACTAATTTTATACCCATTTGATTCCAACTGGCAAGGATCGCTAAGTCCCCTCACCAATCCTCCTTCACCGCCAGCACCGCATCGCGCCCCGCCGCAGCGCGGGCAGCCAAAGCGGCGGTCGCAGTGCCAGCCACCATCACGGCAAGGCACAGCAAGGCTAGGCGGGGCCAGGGCACGGCCAAGTCCATCGTCCAGTGAAAGCTTTGCGGGTTGACCACGTGAACCAGCACGACGGACACGGCCAATCCCAGCGCCAGGCAGGTCACTATCGTCTTGGTTTCCACTGTTGGCGTAGTAAGCTATCACCACTTGCATCATTTAGAAAAAAATCGGAGTTTTGGTCTATGAAGACGTTTTATGAGTTTTTTGCAGGCGGCGGGATGGTCCATGCGGGTTTGGGCCCTGAATGGACTTGTCTGTTTGCGAATGATTTCAGTGCAAAAAAGGCCGATGCCTATATGGCGAATTGGGGCAATCAATCTCTGATCGTAGGTGACATTGGGTTGATTAATGTCGATCAGTTGCCGGGTCAGGCCGATCTGGCTTGGGGGTCTTTTCCCTGTCAGGACTTGTCGTTGGCGGGAAATGGTGCGGGTTTGGACGGCGCGAGGAGTGGAACTTTTTGGCACTTCATTGAGCTGATGAAAGGTTTGAGGAACGAAGGGCGCAAGCCGCGAATGATCGTTTTAGAGAACGTTTGCGGAGCAATCACAAGTGCTGGTGGAATGGATTTCGAAGCGATTGTCAAGGCAGTCTCATCTTTGGGATACCGTGTTGGTGCTTTGGTTATTGATGCGGTCCATTTTGTTCCTCAGTCCAGACCACGTTTGTTCGTAGTGGCTGTGGACAATGGACTGAAAATTTCGCCTCATCTGATCTCCGAAACCCCGATCCACGCATGGCATCCCTCATCGATTGTCAAGGCGCATAACAGGCTGACAGAGAAACTGAAGAGTGATTGGCTTTGGTGGGACATGCCAGATCCAGGGCGGCGTGGCAAAACCTTGGATGAAATAATAGAAACAGATCCTCAAGGCGTTGAATGGAACTCGCCAGAAGTTACGCGCAGGCTTTTGGAAATGATGTCCCCGGTCAATAGGCAGAAAATTCTTCAAGCGCAAGCCTTCGGGCGACTCAAAGTTGGAACTATTTATCGGCGAACCCGCAATGGTGAACAGAGAGCTGAGATTCGTTTTGATGGCATTTCAGGATGCCTTAGGACACCTGGCGGCGGCTCCAGTCGCCAAACTATCATGACTGTGAATGGTGGGGTGATTCGTTCGAGGTTGCTGTCAACTCGAGAGGCTGCCCGCCTCATGGGTCTGAGCGATACGTACTTGCTACCTAAAAATTACAACGATGCGTACCATTTGGCGGGTGATGGCGTGGTCGTCCCAGTGGTTTCGCATTTGGCCAAGCACATTTTCAAGCGCATTGTTGAGGCAGATGTAGGTGATTCATTGGCCCGAAGGGCTGCCTGATGGCGAAGGTACCACGCAATATAGGCCCCCTCGTTTTCAAATCTGGTGCTTTGCCCAAGGCGGAACTTTCGACAAAGCTCCGTGCATTTCAGGCGGAGAAAAGGCTGATGAACAAGGGGCAGATCGCCACTATGATTTTTGCTTCGAGGATTGCCAGACGCATAGGGCTGCCGTTTGACGTCGAAGCTGGCATCACGACCGAGGGTGAGGGGCAAGTTAAAGGACTCGGGAAAGGGGCGGTACAAAGTGTCCTGGCTGACTATGGGATTCAAAGGGTTTTAGCCGAGGAGGGTGGGCGAACAAGCCGTGGAAGCCTTGGTAATATCCGCGCATTTTTTGGGTTCATTAATGCTTTGCATCCTGTCGATGAAGCTGACCTTGCGTCCATAGAGGCTTGGTGGGTTGAGCAAGCCAAGCAGTTTTTCAATGCCAAACCATTTGCCCTGCGTTTCGAAGCTGGAAAATCATTGCGCTCTGTCATCCGCGATTTGTTGGCGCAGGCCCAAAAAAGGCAAGCCGAAGGTAGTGGAACCATGTTCGTGGGCGCCATGCTGCAACACCTGATTGGCGCAAAGCTTGAGCTTGCATTGCCAAGCGTGGCAATTTTGCACAATGGATTTTCAGTCGCTGATGGACCCACAAGGCGTTCTGGCGACTTCGAGATTGGAAACGCGACTTTGCACGTTACAACGACACCGGGTGAAGCAGTTGTCAGAAAATGCATGGACAACCTGTCGGCTGGACGTCATCCCATCATCGTCACTGTCCACGAAATGCTTGCTGCGGCTGATGCCTTTGCGGCCGCTCAAGGAATAGCTGACAAGCTTGACGTGTTGGACGCTGAACAGTTTTTGGTTGCAAACCTGCATGAATTGGGTGGTTTTTCATCTGACAAGCGACGACTTACAGTCGAATCTTTGGTTGACAAGTACAACGCTATCGTTCTAAGCAATGAAACGGATCCCAGTCTGTGTATTTCGCGCGAATAAATACACCAAAACACAGTTTCCTTCATTTTTTCACCTGTCGTCCAGCGCAATAGTTGTCGGCGATGTAGCGCTAAGTTTGATGCCCCCTCACCAATCCTCCTTCACCGCCAGCACCGCATCGCGCCCCGCCGCAGCGCGGGCAGCCAAAGCGGCGGTCGCAGTGCCCGCCACCACCACGGCCAGGCACAGCAAGGCTAGGCGGGGCCAAGGCACGGCCAAGTCCATCGTCCAGTGAAAGCTTTGCGGGTTGACCACGTGAACCAGCACGACGGACACGGCAAGCCCCAGCGCCAGCCCGGCCAATGCGCCAATCGCCGTCCAGGCCAGGCCTTCGCCCGCCACCACTGTCAAAATTTGCCGTCGCGTCAGGCCCAAATGCACCAGCAAGCCAAATTCTTTGCGCCGCGCCAGCACCTGCGCACTAAAACTGGCGGCAATGCCAAACAGGCCAATGCCAATTGCCACACCTTGCAGCCAGTAGGTCACGGCAAAACTGCGGTCAAAAATTTTGAGGGAGATCGCGCGGATTTCAGGGCTAGAGGCAAATTCGACCAAGCTGGCGGGCAGACTCGCAGGCGGCTGTTTTTCAGATGGCACGGCGCTAGGGCCTGAACCCGACCCAGCCGCCAAATCACCCGCCTTTGGCGCATTCATCGCTCCTGCAAACGCTGCCACCGCGTCCCGCACAGCCTGCTGCACCTGGGCTGGGTCGCTGCCCGGTTTCAGCCACATCGCCACGTCGTTCACCCGTTTGTCTTGCGTCAGGCGTTCATAGTCGCCTTGGTCCATGGCTATGGTGCCAGCCTGGCGGGCGTAGTCGCGCCACACCCCGGCGATGAAAAAATCGGCCTTCTGCGCACCCAAGGTCGGCGCCAGCGCGATGTTGAGCGCCTGCAAGTTGCCGCCAGGTTGGGCGCTGTACAAATCGACCATTGCCTCGCTCACGAACACGCCCACCCTTCCGCTGGGTACGGGCAAAGGCGTGCCCACCAACGGCAGGTTTTTGGCCACTTCTGTCAATGGCCGCACCACCAGCGCGACGGCGGGTTTGGCTGAATCCAGCTGCAACTGCAAAGTGCGTTGGGTTGACAGCGCCTGCACCCCGTCAATGCGCGAAATTGCCGCCACCAGTTCGGGCGGAAAAAACACGGTGTCCCCGGCTGCGCTGCTGGTCGCCGTGCGCACGTACAAGTCCGCGGGCAGCACGGTGTTAAGCCATTCGGTCACCGACCCGCGAAAGCTGGCCACCATCACCGTCAGCGCCACGGCCAGGCTGAGTGACGCCACCACGCCACTCACCGCCACACTGGCGCTGCCACGCAGACGGCGTGCGCGTTCAACCGCCAAAAGCGGCATCAAACGAGTTTGCAGGTGCGGGCTGATGCCGTCCAGCACCACGCCAATCAACCATGGCAGCAGGGTGATGCCGCCCACCAGCAGCAACGCAACCGACGCGTAGGCCGCCAAAGGAATGTCAAAAACAGCGGGGGCCTTGGCCAGGGCGACGCTAGCCGCTATCAAAATCAAACTGATCCAATGGCCCATGCCAGCGCTGGGCGCAAGGCCCAAGCCCTTTAAAGTTTGCGCAGGCGGCAGTTTTTGCGCTTGGGCTGCCGGCCACCACCCGCCCGCCAAGGCTGCCAGCAGACCCAAAGTACCGTACAAAACCGCCGCCCCGCCGTGCCAATGCAAAGCCGGTGCCACCCCCGCGAAGTAGCCGCCGCCCAGATCGCCCCCCAAAATTTGTAGACTCAAGGCCGCCAACACCGTGCCCAAGCCAATGCCGGCCAAACTGCCCACCAGGCCCAAAACGCCCGATTCCAGCAACACCAGTTGCAGGCGCTGGCGGCCCGTTAAGCCCAAAACTCCCAGCAGTGCAAACTGCTGCGCCCGCTTGGCGACGCTGAGCGACAGCACCGAAAACACCAAAAACGCCCCGGTGAACAGCGCCACCAGCGCCAAAACCGTCAGATTGACCCGGTAAGCCCGCGACAGGTTGCTGATGCGCGCGGCCGCGTCAGCGGGCGCGGTAGCGGTCAAGCCCTGGGGCCAGCCGGGCAGCCTGGCCAGCAATGTGGCAAAGTCATCGCGGTTCACCCCGGGTTTCAGTTTCAAATCAATGCGCGACAACTGCCCGCCGCGCCCAAACAGGTCTTGCGCTGCGCCCAGGTCCATCACCAGCAAAGGCGCGCCGCTGGCGTTCACGCGGCCTGCAATCCGCACGGTTTGCACTTGCAGGCCGGATTGCAGGCGCAACTGAGGGGTGGCGTTGGTATTGGAAGCGCCTGATGCAGGCGGCAGCACCAGCAGGCGGGCTGCCGCGTTGGCAAAGGCATTGCCGGGCGCAAAAACGGCGAAACGGTCTTGGGGTGAATCTGCGGGGGTGCTGTTGGGCTCGGGTTGTGGTTCGGCGTTGGGTGCGGCGCTGGATTTGGAGTTCGGGTTGGCCTTCGGATTGGCCGTCGCGCTAGCCCCTTGCGGCTGCGGCATCAGCGCGGGGGCGACCTGGGCGATCAGCAGCGCGTCCACGCCCAGCACGCGCACGGGTTTGCGCTGCCCAGACTCGGCGATCACGTAGGTGTTGATCTCCAGCACGGGTGACGCTGCTTCTAGCTGCGGATTCTGGGCTACCAGGGCATACACCGCCTCGTCAAAACTGCCCTGCGTACCGCGCAACTCCAGGTCAGGCTCGCCGTTGACCGAGCGCACCGCTTGCGAAAACTCGTCCAGCGCAGACGCGTTGATCAAATGCACCGCAAACGCCAAGGCCACGCCCAGCATGACGGCAATGGCCGCTGCCGCGTTGCGCCACGGGTGGTGGCGCAGCTCTTGCCACGAGAAGGTTTTTAGCAGAGGCCACAAAAGTTGAGTCACCAACCAGTATATTGGGGCGCTTACTCAAAGCCATTCTGTTGCCTCTCAATCGCCCTGCACAATTGCCTGTCATTTTGCCGCCACCACGTCCCATGCAAACCCAAATTCAACCTGCCCTGACTGCCCAATCTGCGGTTTTGCCCAGTTATGCTGACGTTGTCGCCGCTGCCGCTCGGCTTGAGGGCCACGCCCACCGCACCCCAGTCATGACCTCGGCCACGGCAGACGCGGCCCTAGGCGCACAGCTGTTCTTCAAATGCGAAAACTTCCAGCGCATGGGCGCGTTCAAGTTCAGGGGCGCTTACAACGCCATGGCCATGTTGAACGCAGCGCAGCGCCATGCCGGGGTGATTTGCTTTTCATCTGGCAACCATGCGCAGGCGGTGGCGCTGTCGGGTCGTTTGCTGGGCATTGCCACGGTTATTTTGATGCCGCAAGACGCGCCCCCGCTCAAAATTGAAGCCACGCGCGGCTACGGTGGCGAGGTTATTTTGTACGACCGTTTCAAAGACGACCGCGAAGCCATGATGCTGCAAATGGCAGGGCAACGCGGCCTGACCATGGTGCCGCCCTATGACCACCCCGACGTGATTGCAGGCCAAGGCACCGCCGCCAAAGAACTGTTTGACGAAGTTGGCCCGCTGGACTTTTTGCTGGTTTGCCTGGGCGGTGGCGGGCTCTTGGCAGGTTCTGCTCTGTCGGCGCGGGCCTTGTCGCCCGGCTGCAAAGTCTATGGCGTAGAACCCCAAGCCGGTAACGACGGGCAACAGTCGTTGCAAACCGGACGCATTGTGCGCATTGCCACGCCGCAAACCATTGCCGACGGTGCCCAAACCCAAAGTGTGGGCCAACTCAACTTTGCCCTCATGCAAAATCTTGTGCATGGCGTTTTGACGGTGACTGACGACGAACTCATCAGCAGCATGCGCTTTTACGCTGAACGCATGAAGATGCTGGTGGAACCCACGGGTGCTCTGAGCTTTGCCGCCGCGCGTTTTGCCGGTTTGCCGCTGGCGGGCAAGCGGGTGGGCGTGATTGTGAGCGGTGGCAATGTCGATTTGCAGCGTTTTGCCCAAATGATGCTAAAAACTGCATAAATGAACCTGCAGGTTCTTTTTTTTTAAAAAGCGGGTAAAATGGCCGAAATATGAATAAAAAAGGCCTCTAGCTCTCGAATAGCATACATAGTTTGCTATATAAATAATAGCAACAGAAATAGCTAATGCCAATGATCAAATCCAGCGCCACTTCTCCTGCATAACCTTCATCGCCTTCATCGCCTTTACTTTCCCCTCGGCTCCCACGCAACACCAGAACCCACCCCATGGCGACCCAATTCAAGCTCTCACCCCTTCATCCTTTCCAATCGCGTCAACATGCTGGTGTCCACCCAAGCATCGGCAGCGTCAGCACCCTGGCCGTCCTCAGCCTCCTGCTCGGTGGCGCGTCAGCCGCCTGGGCGCAATCGCCAAGCCCTCTGGCAGCCAGCACGCAGGGCATCACCGGTGGCTTGGTCATTCCGTCAGCGCAGGTATTGCCCACGGGCAGCCTGGCCTTGACCTATGGCAATTTTCAAGAAAATGCCTTGGGGCTGAACGGCACACAGAAGAATTTCAGCCTGGGGTTGGGGCTGTTTCAGGGTTTTGAGCTGTATGGCCGCCTAGCCGATTACACCGACCCGATTGCGGGCTCCATTTTGTTCAGCGGCGCGCGCGACCTGTCGGCCAATGTCAAATTCCAACTGCCAGCACTCTGGGCCACCGCCCCCAACATCGCCGTTGGGTTCAACGACGTGGCGGGCGGCGCGGCGTATTTCAAATCGGCCTACCTGGTTGTCAGCGACCAGTTTGGCCCGGTCAGCGCCACGCTGGGCTACGCGCGTGGAACGCCGCGCAACGACGCGCCGGGTGAATTTGCCACCTTCAACGGCGTCTTCGGCGGCCTGTCCGTCCCCCTGGGGGTCACTGGATTGTCTGCCTTGGCCGAATACGATGGCCGCCAAAAGCACGCGGGCCTGCGCTGGCATTCGCCAAGTATTGCAGCGCTGGGCAATGCGCAATTTGTCGGCACCTTGCAGCAGTCGTTTGGTGCGCAAACGCCAGCGGGCCTTAATGCCGACGCCGCCAAATTCGCCGTCTCGCTGATGATGCCGCTGGGCGACACCGAGTCCAAGCAGGCGACTTACAAGCCTTCTGCCAGCCAAACACTGCCTGCGCTCGACGCCAAATCTGCTGACAGCGCCATGAAGGCCACCCCCGCAGACCGACTGGCCAGCCTGTGCAAAGCCTTGGTCGGCGTGGGCCTGGAACGAGTGCGCGTGGGCCTGCGCGACGGCATGGTCGGCAAAGTGCTGGTGGTCGAATACGAAAACAACCGCTACGCCCACAACGAAGCCGACGCCATAGGCCTGGCACTCGGCCTGGGCGCTGAAATGGCCCCGGCAGGCACCCAGCGCGTGCATGCCATCACGTTAAAGGGCGGCTTGCCGCTGTATGAAACCTCAGTGGGTGTCACCGTCTTCAGAGAATTCTTGCGCGATGGCGCGGCCAGCCCCGTGCGCGACAGCCTGGTTTGGGACCGCTTGGGCGCAACTGGCGGCTACGACGTGCAATGGCTCGACAACGCCCCCTCCAGCCATTCGCTTGTCCGGCTTGAATTGAAGCCTGAGCTCGCCTACGCCGTGGGCACCGAATTTGCCGCGTTAGATTATTCGCTGGCCGCCAACCTGCAAGTCAAAGTGCCGCTGTGGCGTGGCGCGCGCCTGCAAAGCAACTTTGTTCAGCAGTTTGCCAACTCGCCCAATGCCCAGATTGGTGGCATTTTTGAAGACCTGCGCCAGCGCAGCGGCCTTAAAACCCTGGCCTTGCAGCAAAGTTTTTGGCTGAATCCCGACATTTTGACCAGCGTGGCCGTGGGCCGCTTTCATTACGACGCGCTGGGCGCACAGGGCGAGGCGTTGGCTTTCATACCCGGCACATCCAACCTGCTGCGTGGCCGCGCCGCCGCCTACAACCAAGCCCCCGGCGGCTTGGTTGGGCAAGAGCGCACTTTGGCCGCCAGTTACAAACACGCCCTGGCCACTGACGTGTCGCTAGAAGCAGGCGTGCAAAAGTATGGCGACGGCAGTTTTGGCCCGTCTGTCGAATGGACGCGCTGGTTTGGCGACGTGAGCGTGCAGCTGTTCTACCGCGCGGGCGCACAACGCAAATTTGCCGGCCTGCAGCTGAGCTTTCCGCTCACCCCGCGCCAAGGCATGGCACCGGGGCCGGTCGTGTTTTCAGGCCCCTCGCAGCACGCGCAGTCCATTCGCACCCGCATCACCGACGCGAATGAAGCCGCCAACCTGGTGCAACCCAGCGCCGTGCGCGACCTGGCCCTTGAAAGCCCGCTGGACGTGGACCAACTCAACGCCGGTCGCCTAAGCCAAACTTACTTTGCGGGACAAATTCACAGAATGCGACAAGCTTTTTACATTTATGCCACACCTGCGCTTTGAGAAACCCTCAAATTCATATGTCTGCCCCGTGTTTTAAGGTAAAGTGCTTGATGGGTGGGGCATAAATTTGTCACGCGATCCAAAAACCAATTTCCCTCTAAAGGATTCCAAATGAGCATGTCTTCTTCTAGTATCAAATTTTTGTTCGCAGCTGTTGCTACAGCCGCTCTGGTTGCTTGCGGTGGTGGCGGTTCGTCCACACCTGCACCTTCGGCTAAAGTCGCGACATCTGACGCAACCGCTTCCATTGGCCCAGCCAACGGCGCTACCATCGCCAATGCCGTCGCCAACACTTCATTCACGTTTGCTGGTGGCACATTGGGTTCTACCGGTTCAACAGTTGTGCAATTCACCGACAAGTCGGCAACGCCTGCGTTCAGCGCAACATCTAGCGCCGGTGTTGTCACAGGTACAACCACCTTCGGTTCGTGCATCTTCACTGTCAAGACTTCGACCAACCCATTAGTGGCTGTGGGCACAGTGTTCACCTACAACCCTTGCACCTTCACTGTCGCTACGGCTGGCGCTCCTGCAAACGGTTCGTCGTCTTCCCGTGTTGCGACCTTTAACTTCTCCCCAAGTACTGGCACCGCTTCGATTCCTGTCATCGTCGCTGCAGATGGCGCGATTTTGATCAATGGAGTCTTCTTGGGCGGCGTTGGCCTGTCAGTCACCACCGGCGCGAACTAATCGTTGCTGTATTGGCTTACAGTTTTCTGCAAAGCCAATCCCCAAAGCCCCCGCTGCTGTCAGCGGGGGCTTTTTGTTTTGTGGGCTTAGGTTTCCAGTGCGCTTGCGTGTTGCAAAATAGCCCACTGCGCCCGAGCTTGAAGAGCATAAAGCGAAACCCCGACCCCAAAGGTAACCCCAGAATTCACCGCACCGCATGTACAGACAGGTTCTAGATTGGCCACGTAACACCAAACGCGCGGTGGTAATCGGGTTGGACATCGTTTTGGCGCTGGTGTCGACCTGGGCGGCATTCTCATTGCGGCTGGACATGCTGCATTGGCCGGTGGGCAACCAGTGGTGGGCTTACTTGTTGGCACCGCTCATCGCCATTCCTATTTTTATTCGGCTGGGGCTGTACCGGGCCATTTTTCGCTACACCGGGCTGGACGCGTTGGTGGCCATCAGCCAGGCGATTGCGCTTTACGCGGTCATCATCACCTGTTTGCTGCTGTTGCAAACTTGGCCTGTTATTCCGCGCACTTTGGGGCTGTTGCAGCCCATCATCTTTTTGCTGCTGGTCAGCATCAGTCGTGCCATTGCCCGGTTCTGGCTGGCCGACGTGCATGGCATTTTGCGACCCCCCAACCAGGGCCGCATGCTGATTTTTGGCGCGGGCGTGGTGGGCGTGCAAACCGCGTCGGCCATGGCCATGACGCGCCAGTTCAACCTGCTGGGTTTTGTAGACGAAGACCCGTCCAAAATTGGTCGCACCATCAACGGAATTCCCGTTTTTTCACCCGACCAGGTGCCCGCCATGGTGGCCAAACTGGCGGTGACCGACATTTTGCTGGCCATTCCCAGCGCGACCCGTGAGCGGCGCAACAAGATCATTCACAGCCTGCGTGCGCTGCCCGTGCACACCCGCACGCTGCCAGGTTTGTCAGACCTGGCCAGTGGCCGCGTGACCGTCAAAGACTTTCGCGAGTTGGACGTTGAAGACCTGCTGGGCCGCGAAGCCGTGAAGCCGCAAACCGACCTGGTGGCCAGCCGATTGCATCAAAAGGTAATTTTGGTAACTGGCGCGGGCGGCAGCATTGGCAGCGAGCTGTGCCGCCAAATTTTGCAAGAGCAACCCAAACAGTTGCTCATGCTGGACCACAGCGAATTTGGTCTTTACACCCTTCACCGCGAGCTAGAAACGCTGTGCGCCGCCCAATACCCCGGCGTTGAACTGGTGCCGCTCTTGGCCAGCGTGGTCAACCGCGCCCGGCTGGACTGGATTTGCAGCCACTACCGCCCCAACACGGTGTTTCATGCGGCCGCCTACAAGCACGTGCCCATGGTGGAATGCAATCCGTCTGAGGGCATGCTGAACAACGTGTTTGGCACACTCAACATGGCGCAAGCCGCCAAAGCCGCTCAGGTTGCCAGTTTTGTACTGGTGTCTACCGACAAAGCCGTGCGCCCAACCAACCTCATGGGGGCCAGCAAACGCATGGCCGAGCTGGTACTGCAAACCCTGGCCAGCCAAGCCGAGCCGGGCGGCACCTGCTTCAGCATGGTGCGTTTTGGCAATGTGCTGGGGTCTAGCGGCAGCGTGGTGCCCTTGTTTCGGGACCAACTGGCCTACGGTGGCCCGCTGACCGTCACGCACCCAGAGGTCACCCGTTATTTCATGACCATTCCTGAGGCCGTGCAGCTGGTGTTGCAAGCGTCTGCCATGGCGAGTGGTGGCGAGGTTTTTGTGCTGGAAATGGGCGACCCCGTCAAAATTATCGACTTGGCGCGGCGTTTGGTCGAATTATCGGGTTTGCAAGTGCGTGACGAACAACACCCCGATGGCGACATTGAGTTTGCCATTGTCGGCCTGCGCCCCGGTGAAAAGCTCTATGAAGAGCTGCTGATTGGCGACAACCCGACGCAAACCGAGCACCCGCGCATCATGAAGGCGCACGAGGAATTCATGGCTTGGCCAGAGTTGTCAGCCCAATTGCAGTTGCTGGAGCAGGCGGCCAGCGCCCACGATGAGGCGGCTATCAGGTCTGTGCTGAAAACCTGCGTTCACGGCTTTGTTGAGGCGGTTCATTAGCGCCAGCATGGGCCCCCGCATGCAAATCTGACAACGTGGGCAGCAGCCGAATGGGCTGCGGAAACTTGGGCAGATCTTGCAACTCTTGCAATTCGGGTTGTTCAACCAAAGGCTGCGGGGTTTTTTCGGCGCTTACAGGTGCCCCAACCAGCGAGCCGCCCGCCGCTGACAACTGCTTTTCAAGCAGGTAAAGGTCTTCTTCAATGGCCATGGGCGAGTCCGCCAAGCCGTGTTTGGCCAGGTGCACCCAGTCCACCACGTCACCCTCAGGCTGGTAGCCGGGCACCACGCCCTTAAGCAAAAAGCGCAGCGCGGTCACGTCAAAAGCCGACATGGCCGAATTGAGCGCTGCCAAATGAGCCATCAGCTCAGGCAATTGCAAAAATGGGTCCCGCGCAGTCATGATGCGGGCGTGGCCCGTGGCTGTGGGGTTGTCGCCAATCAGCAGTTCTTCAAACAGCTTTTCGCCTGGGCGCAAACCGACGATGTCGATCGCAATGTCGCCCTCAGGGTTGGCGGCATTTCGAATCGACAGGCCAGACAGCTCAACCATGCGCTGCGCCAGGTCAAAAATGCGAATCGGCTCGCCCATGTCCAACACAAAAACGTCGCCGCCTTTGGCCATGGCGCCAGCTTGAATTACCAACTGCGCGGCTTCAGGAATCGTCATGAAGTAGCGGGTAATGTCAGCGTGCGTCAGGGTAATTGGCCCACCGCTCTTGATTTGCTTGCGAAACAGCGGCACCACAGAGCCAGAAGACCCCAGCACATTGCCAAACCGAACCATGGAAAACCGGGTTTGGGTGGCGTGGGGTGAGGGTGCGGCAGCCAGCGCCTGCAACACCATTTCGGCCAGTCGCTTGCTGGCCCCCATCACATTGGTGGGGCGCACTGCCTTGTCGGTGCTGATCAACACAAAGTCTTTCACGCCAAACTCTGCAGCCACTTGCGCGGTAATCAGCGTGCCGTCCACATTGTTTTTAACGCCTTCAATCGGGTTGTGCTCCACCATGGGCACGTGCTTGTAGGCGGCTGCGTGGTAAATGGTGTCGGGCAACCAGGTGGCCATGACTTCGCGCAGGCGGGCCTGGTCGCGCACGCTGGCAAGCAGGGGCAACAGTTCCAGCGTGGGCGCATCAGGCGCCTGCAACAGCTGGGTCAGCTCGTGGTGAACGCCATACAGTGCAAATTCGCTGGCTTCAATCAACAGCAGCTTGGACGGTGCCAGCTTGATGATTTGACGGCACAACTCGCTACCAATAGAACCACCCGCACCGGTTACCAGCACCACCTTGCCGCTGATGTTTTTGCCCAGCAAGGCAACATCTGGCGGCACAGTTTCGCGACCCAAAAGGTCTTCAATGTCCAGCTCGCGCAGGTCACTGGCCTCCACATGGCCATGCGCCATTTCCATAATGCCGGGCAGCGTGCGCACTGCCACCTTGGCCTTGCGCGTCAATTCCAAAATCTCGTTGCGCCGATGGCGACTAACGGACGGAATCGCCAGCAAAACGTGGCTTACCTCCAGCCGCTCTACACAGCGGTGCAACTGCTGTGGGTCATAAATGCGCAAACCGTTCAAATCCTGGCCGTGCAGCCGATCGTCATCGTCCAAAAACCCAACCACCCGCATCTCCAGGCTGTTGCGCATGACGGTGGCAAGTTGGTTGCCGGCGGAGCCTGCGCCGTAGATGAGGACTTTGGGGAGCGCACCATGCTTGATGCGACCCAAGTAGGTGCCCGTGAGCACAAAGCGCGCAATCGCGCGCGAGGCCCCTACCATGAGCAACAGCAGGGCTGGCTGCAAAAACCCCACAGCCCGTGGCACACTCGGCAGGTGCAATGCTGTGAGCGCAGCGGCGTAAAGAGCGCCGTAAATCAGCACCGCCCACACAACCGCCATCATGGCCGAAGCCCCTGCGTACCTAAAAATCGCGCGGTACAAACCCATCATCACAAAAATGGGCAAGGC
>JANNCN010000088.1:0-8269 GCA_031386665.1 Rhodoferax sp.
CTGGATGGGCAGCAGCTACTTCACCGCGCATGATTTGGGCTCGGCTGGCGTTTTGCTGTGTGTGCTGCTGGCTTTGTACGCCTTCTTTCGCTTCACCCCCATTGGCCTGGCCATGCGGGCGGCGGCGCAAAACCCGGACTCGGCCCGGCTGGTTGGCATTCGGGTGTCGTGGATGCTGGGACTGGGTTGGGGCCTGGCCGCAGCCATTGGCGCGGTAGCCGGCATGATGGTGGCACCCGTCGTGTTTTTGGACCCCAACATGATGGCGGGCATCTTGCTGTATGGCTTTGCGGCAGCGCTGCTGGGCGGCATTGACAACCCTTGGGGTGCGGTGTTTGGCGGTTTTGTCGTCGGTGTTCTTGAAAATCTGCTGGGCGCTTATGTGATTGGCACTGAACTCAAGCTGACCGTTGCGCTGGTGCTGATTGTCGGCACCCTCACTTTGCGGCCAGATGGCCTGTTTGGCAAGAAAGTGGTAGTGCGCGTATGAACAAGCCACTGCAAAAATGGCATTGGGTGGCCTTGGTAGCCGTTGCCATTGGCCTTTTGATTCTGCCCTTCCTGTTCAAAAACTACCGCGTATTTCAGTTCAATCTGGTACTGGTTTACGCCATCGCGATTTTGGGTTTGAACATCCTGACCGGATTCAACGGACAAATCTCATTGGGTCACGGTGCGTTTTACGCGTTTGGCGCGTACACGGCTGCGGTCATGATGGACAAAATGGGCGCGCCGTACTGGGCCACCTTGCCCATGGCGGCCCTGGTGTGCTTTGTGTTTGGTTTTTTGGTGGGCTTTCCAGCGCTCAGGCTAGCGGGGCATTACCTGGCGCTGGCCACCTTCGCTTTGGCGCTAGCCGTGCCGCAGTTGCTGAAATACAAAAAGATCGAAGGCATGACCGGTGGCGTGCAAGGCATTGTTTTAAGCAAGCCTGACGCGCCGTTTTCATTCAGCCTGTTTGGCCAACCCCTAAGCCCGGACCGCTGGCTGTACTTCTTCACTCTGGCTGTCACAGTGCTCATGTTTGTGCTGGCTTACAACCTGCTTAGGGGCCGCGTTGGCCGCGCACTGATTGCCGTGCGCGACCATCCCATTGCGGCCACGGCCATGGGTATCAATTTGCCAATGTTCAAGTCCTTGACCTTCGGCGTGTCGGCAGCATTCACCGGGGTGGCGGGGGCTTTGGGTGCCATCGTGGTGGCCTTTGTGTCGCCGGACAGCTTCACGGTTCAGTTGTCCATCTTTTTGCTGGTGGGCGTGGTGGTGGGTGGGCTGGCGTCGATTCCCGGCGCAATTTTTGGCGCCATCTTCATCCAGTTTGTGCCCAACATTGCCGATGAAGTCTCAAAATCAGCACCCGCAGCCATTTACGGCGTGCTGTTGATCGGCTTGATGTACCTGATGCCCACGGGCGTGATGGGCATGGTGCACAAGGTGTGGGCGCGGCTTGCGGGGCCCCGCAAGTAGCGGGTGACGCAGGCAATGCGTCAAAGTATCAGTAGGGGTAAGCCCGGACAACTTCGCGTCCGGCCAGCGTGTTAATAGTTCATCTTTAAGGAGATATGCAACCATGAAACTCAAGCTTTTTCAACTCGTGATTGCTGCTGCCGTCACCGCTTTGGCGGCCAGCAGCGCAATAGCCCAAAAGAAATACGACGTGGGCGCGGATGACAAGGAAATCAAACTCGGGCACATCATTGCCTACTCTGGCCCTGCGTCAGCTTATGGCGCAATTGGCAAGTCCATCAACGCCTACTTTGACAAGATCAATGCCGAGGGCGGCATCAACGGGCGCAAGGTCAAATTTATTTCGCTGGACGACGGCTACAACCCTGCCAAAACGGTAGAGCAAGCCCGTAAATTGGTCGAGCAAGAAGAAGTGCTGGCGATCTTTCAGTCATTGGGCACACCGCCCAATTCAGCCATTCACAAGTACATGAATGACAAAAAAGTGCCTCAACTGTTTGTGGCCACGGGTGCCACCAAATGGGGTGATCCAAAAAACTTCCCTTGGACCATGGGCTACCAACCCAATTATCAGTCAGAGTCCAAAGTGTTTGCGGCCCACATTCTGGAAACCAAACCCAATGCCAAAATTGCGATCTTGTACCAGAACGACGACTACGGCAAAGACTACCTCAAGGGTTTTGAGGACGGTTTGGGCGACAAAGCTAAGACCATGATCGTCTCCAAACTGTCGTATGAGGTCACCGACCCCACCGTCGACAGCCAGATGGTGTCTTTGAAGGCCAGCGGTGCCGACACCTTCTTCAACGTCACCACGCCCAAGTTTGCCGCGCAAGCCATCAAAAAAGCAGCTGAACTGAGCTGGAAACCAACGCATTACCTCAACAGCGTCTCTAGCGCCGTAGGTTCCGTGCTAGTGCCTGCGGGCATTGAGGCGTCGATTGGCCTGATCACCGCTGGCTACATCAAAGACCCCACAGATCCGCAGTTCCAAAAGGGCAAGGAGTGGGACGACTGGGTTGCGTACATGAAAAAGTACCACCCCACCGGCGCTATGAACGACAACTTCAACGTGTACGGCTACACCGTGGCGCAGTTGATGGTGCAAGTGCTCAAGCAAGCGGGCGACGACCTGACCCGCGCTAACGTGATGAAGCAAGCCGCTAATCTTGACCTGGTGTTGCCCATGTTGCTGCCCGGCGTGAACGTCAAAACCAGCGCGGACGACTTCTTCCCGATTGAGCGCGAGCAACTGCAAAAATTCAACGGCAAAAGCTGGGAATTGTTTGGCAAGGTTTACGGCCGGTAATTCACCAAAACCTGGTGTGACTTGACTGCCTGAAAAGGCGGTTAGCAATCAAGCTGTGAAGTGTCGCCCCGGCGGTGCATCACGGCTTTTTTATTGGGGTGGGTGTTTAGGGCCAGTCGTGAACGCGCGGCATCAGATTGCAGACTCTGGCAGGCTTGCGGTCATTCAATTTTTGAAATTGACAGCAAGCCTCGTCACTCGCCAACAGCCTGCATCCCCTTGGCGCGAATCACTTCTGCCGCCGCAGGCGAAGAAATCGAATTGATAAATTTTCGCGCCAAACTTTGGTTGGGCGTGTTGGTCGAGATTCCATACCCATAGGTCGTGTAGTTTTGAATGTCTGGCGGCAAAAGCCCCACCAAAACGACCCCGTCAACGGGCAAAATTTCGCTGACCTGGTGAATCGCCAAATCCGCCTGTCCGTTGGTCACGCGCTCTGCGGCGTAGCCACCCGGCACGAGTACGGCTTTGGATTTCACCTGCTCGCTGATGCCCAATCGCTTGAACAAGCCATCCAGGTAAATTCCGCTGGAGCCGCCTGATGCCGGGTCAATGTAAGCGACCTTGCTGGCATGCAACACCGCTTGTTTGAATTCTTCGACTGTCGAAATCAACGGCTTGGGCGCACCCGCTTTCACCGCCATGCCAATGGCGACCCTCGCCACTGGCTTGACGCTGCCAGAGTCAACTTTGCCCGCGCGCGCCATGTCGTTCAAACCTGCTGGGGTGAGAAACACTAGGTCGAACGCCTCGCCCTCCGAGATTCGCTTGATCAGCGCGCCCGCCGTGGCGTTTTGCAAGTCAACCTTGACGCCAGTTTCTTTTTCAAAAGCTGGCACGAACTCCGCTGCCACCTGTTTGAATGCGCCCGCCGTCAGAATCTTGAGCGTCTGGGCGTTGGCCGATGCGCAAGAAAGTGCAATGGCAAGCAGGGTAAGGAAAGAACGCATGGTGATAGCCCTAATTTGAAAGCATCGTGAATGCTTAGTGATTGCTTAGTAATTGCCCAGTGAATCCCCGGTGAATCACGAGCGAACCCCTAGTGAATGCAAGCTGAGCTTAATCGCCAGTGCAAAACCTTGCTCTGAATGCACTGGCGGCCAACTACCTGTCCGAACCGGTAAATCGCGACTGATTGAGGGCAAGTTGAGCATGGTTTTGCCAAATCGGACAGTTTTTTGGCTTTAACATACCCAATTTAGGTATTTAGAAGCCAAAAATCATCACTTTTAACAAAATTCGAATAAAAATGGCTCCTAGCTCTCGTGTAATATACATACATTGCTATATAAATTATAGCAATTTCACCGCAATAGTCAGCAAAACACTTCGGGTTACACTAATAACCAACTGGTCATTAATTCGACGATCCCCTTGCCCTGCCTCATTGCAAACACCTTCAGCAGCGCCAAACGAGCGCGGCGCAAAGACGCGCGGCCGGGGGAATTGCTGGACGCGGCGCTCGCGCTTTTTGTTGAAAAAGGCTTCACCGCCACCCGAGCAGAAGAGGTCGCGCAGCGAGCGGGGGTGTCCAAGGGCACTTTGTTTTTGTACTTTGCCAGCAAAGAAGAGCTGTTCAAGGCGGTGGTGCGCGAGAACATCTCCAAACACTACCCCGAATGGCACGCCGCATTGGAAGCCTATGACGGCAGCACCGCCGACATGCTGCGCCAGTGCGTGTCCGAATGGTGGACGCGCGTGGGGTCTACCCAAGCATCGGGCATCAGCAAAATCATGATGACCGAGGGCTACAACTTCCCTGATTTGTTGAGCTTTTACCAGCGCGAAGTGATTGAACCCGGCAACGCCATGATTCGGCGCATTTTGCAGCGCGGCGTTGACAGCGGGGAATTTGGCCCGATCGACATGAAATACAGCGCTTACCTGGTGCTGTCACCCATGCTGTTTTTGGTCATGTGGAAGCATTCGTTTGGCAGCAAGATGCCCAACCCCATCGATTTCGTTCCCGCTGATTTTTTGGCCGCTCAGGTTGAAACCCTGTTGCAAGGGCTGACCGTGCGGCCACACAGCCCCCAAACCCATCAGGCCAACGCCGCCCCCATTTCAAGTTTTGCATCTCACCTAACCGCCCTCAAAGGACACCCCTGATCATGAAACGCTGGATGAAATGGGCCATTGTGGCCTTGGTTGCCTTAGGCCTTGGTGCCGCCGTGGCCAACGCCCTGAAAACCCGAAGCGAGCAGCAAAAAGCCATTGCCGCCGCGGCCGCCGCGCCCAAAACGCAACCCTTGGTCGAACTGGCCGCCAGCGACATGGCCCCTGCTACCCTGCGCGAACTGGCTCAGGGCTTGCCGATTTCGGGCTCACTCAAGGCTTTGAACTCCGCCTTCATCAAAGCGCGGGCCGCTGGCGAACTGCAGGGGTTGACGGTGCGCGAGGGCGACTCGGTCAAAGCAGGCCAAGTGATCGCCCGGGTTGACCCGATTGAATACACGGCACGGCTGAACCAGTCGCAGCGCACAGCAGATGCTGCCAAAGCACAGATCGATATTGCCCAGCGCCAGTTTGACAACAACAAGGCTTTGGTGGACAAGGGTTTTATCTCCACCACCGCGCTGGACACCTCGGCGGCTACCCTGGCCGGTACCAAAGCCAGCTTTGCCTCAGCCCAGGCGGCTGTGGACGTGACCCGCAAGGCCATGGACGACACGGTTTTGCGCGCACCCATCAGCGGCTGGGTGTCGCAGCGTTTGGTGCAACCCGGCGAGCGCGTGGGCGTTGACGCCAAAGTGCTTGAAATCGTCGATTTGAAACGCATGGAGCTGGAGGCCAGCCTGTCTGCAGCCGATGCGGCCAGCGTGAAAGTCGGGCAAGTTGCCCAACTGACGATTGAAGGCCTGGCCCAGCCGGTTGAAGCGACGGTCGCGCGCATCAACCCCACCACCACAGCGGGCAACCGCAGCGTGCTGGTTTACCTGTCGGTGGCCAGCAACCCTGACCTGCGCCAAGGCTTGTTTGCACAAGGCACGCTGGGAACGTCCAAAGTGCAAGTGTTGGCGGTGCTGCTCACCAGCGTTCGCACCAACAAACCCGCGCCTTATGTGCAGGTAGTTGAAAAAGGCGTGGTGGTGCACAAAACGGTTGAAACCGGAATTCGCGGCGAAGCCAACGGGCAAATGATGGTGGCAGTGAAGGGCCTGAGCGATGGCAACGTGGTGCTCAGCGCCAATGTCGGCTTGATTCCTGAAGGCACCGGCGTTCGGGCTCCGAAAGAGGTCAAATAGCATGTGGTTCACTCGCGTCAGCATTCAAAACCCTGTGTTCGCCACCATGGCTATGTTGGCCATCGTGGTGCTGGGCGTCTTCAGCTACCAGCGTCTGAAGGTCGATCAGTTCCCCAATATCGACTTCCCCGTGGTGGTGGTCAGCACCGAATACCCCGGCGCATCGCCTGAAATTGTCGAAAGCGAAGTCACCAAGCGCATGGAAGAGGCCGTGAACTCCGTGGCGGGCATCAGCGCCTTGACCTCGCGCAGCTACGAGAGCCAGTCTGTCGTCATCATCGAGTTCAACCTCGAAGTGAATGGCCGCAAAGCCGCCGACGACGTGCGCGAAAAAGTCGCCGCCATTCGGTCTGAATTTCGATCCGAGGTGAAAGAACCTAAAGTCTCAAGGTTCGATCCGTCCAGCGCTGCAATCTGGTCGATGGCCGTCGTACCAGACATCGCCCCCACGCTTGCCACTGCGTGTGCTGCGCTGCCCCCCGAGGGGGCTAATTTTTCTAGGGGCGGCCCGTCGAAAAATTGCACAAATACGATCAGCGACGTGGCACTGACCAACTGGTCCGACCAAGTCTTGAAGAAGCGCTTGCAAAACGTGCGCGGCGTAGGCGCTGTCAATTTGGTGGGAGGCTCCAAACGCGAGGTCAATTTGTACCTGAACCCGCAGGCCATGGAAGCCTACGGCATTACCGCGGAACAAATTGTCACCGCCGTTCGCAACGAAAACCAGAGCCTGCCGATTGGCGCGGTGCGCTCGCTCGCGCAAGACCGCGTGGTGCAGGTCGATGCGCGCATGGTGCGCCCGGAAGACTTTGGCAAGATCATCGTGGCACGCAAGGGGGGCGCGGCGGTATCGCTGGGCCAACTCGCCCGCATCAGCGACAGTGGCCAAGAGACCGAAAATCTAGCCTTGTACAACGGCCAGCGCACCCTGTTGATGACGGTACAAAAGTCGCAAGACGAGAACACCATTGAAGTGGTGGAAGGTCTGAAAAAAGTTGTGTCCGACATCACCCCGTCCTTGCCGCCTGGCATTCGGCTCGAAGCCATCACCGACACCGCCCGCCCCATCAAGGTGTCGGTCGACAACGTGCGGCGCACCTTGATAGAAGGCGCGCTGTTAACCATCTTGATTGTGTTTTTGTTCCTGAACTCGTGGCGCTCTACCGTGATCACGGGGCTCACGCTGCCCATCGCGCTGATTGGCACGTTTTTGTTCATGTACATCTTTGGCTTCACCATCAATAACATCACGCTGATGGCCCTGAGCCTCTGCGTGGGCTTGCTGATTGACGATGCCATTGTGGTGCGCGAAAACATTGTGCGGCACATTCAAATGGGCAAAACCCCGCAGCAAGCGGCGCTGGACGGCACCGAAGAAATTGGCCTGGCGGTGCTGGCCACCACGCTGTCCATCGTGGCCGTGTTTTTGCCGATTGGCTTCATGAGCGGCATTGTGGGCAAGTTTTTTCACGAGTTCGGCATCACCATCGTTGCCGCCGTGTTGATCTCGATGTTTGTCAGCTTCACTCTGGACCCGATGATGTCCAGCATCTGGCATGACCCGGCGATTGACGCACACGGCAAGCATGGCAAACCTGTGACGTTTTACGACAAAACCATTGGCCGGGTGACGGGCCTGTTTGATCGCGGCACCGAAGCGCTGGCGGATGGCTACCAAAGCATTCTGGGCTGGAGCCTGAAGCACAAGGTCGTCACCTTGCTGCTGGCTGTCGGCACCTTTGTTGGGGCGATTTTCATGGTGCCGCTGTTGGGTACTGAGTTTGTGCCCAAAGCGGATTTCTCAGAAACCACCGTCAACTACTATGCGCCCGTGGGTTCGTCGCTTGAAGTAACTGAAGCCAAGGCCAAACAGGTTGAGGCCATCGTGCGCGAATTTCCTGAAGTTCGCTACACCCTGACCACCATCAACACCGGCAACGCGCAGGGCAAAATTTACGCCTCCACCTACGTGCGCTTGGTGGACCGCAAGGACCGCAAGGTCAGCGTGGACGGCTTGTCCAACGTGCTGCGCGAGCGCCTGCGCCAAGTGCCGGGTATCACTGTCACCCACATTGGCGTGCTGGGCGCGGTGGGCGGCAATAAAGGCATCGAGTTTTCGCTCAAAGGGCCTGACTTGAACGAGCTGGAACGCTTGAGCAAAGACGTGCGCCAGCGCATCGAAAAACTGCCTGGTCTGGTGGATTTGGACTCCAGCGTCAAACCCAACAAGCCGACCATCGAAATCGAC
>JANNCN010000089.1:0-1715 GCA_031386665.1 Rhodoferax sp.
TGGTGGTCAAGCCCATCACTTTGTCGGCCACACCCATGGTCACGGTGATGGGCGCGATTTCAGCGTTAAACAAGCCAGCGGCCAAGGCCGCAACCGCCTTTTGCTGGCTGGCGGCACCGTATTCGTCCATCACTTCGCGGCTAATGTTGTAGCGCTTGGCCACGTTTTCAGCGGTTTGCAGCATGTTCCAGTAAATTTCTGGCTTGTTTTTAACCAACCAGGGATCAGCCAGCATGTGGGTGTTCATTTCCTGCTGCACGCAGGAGATACTCTCAACGCCGCCCGCTACAAAAATGTCGCCCTCGCCTGCAATCACGCGCTGCGCTGCCATGGCGATGGTTTGCAGCCCAGAGGAGCAAAAGCGGTTGACCGTCATGCCCGATGTGGTGATGGGCAAGCCCGCACGCAGTGCGACCTGGCGGGCGATGTTGGCACCTGTGGCACCCTCGGGGGTGGCGCAGCCCATGATGACGTCGTCAACCTCTGCGCCTTCAATGCCAGCGCGTTTGACCGCGTGCTCGACCGCGTGGCCGCCCAAAGTTGCGCCATGGGTCATGTTAAAGCCGCCCTTCCAGCTTTTGGCAAGGGGGGTGCGTGCGGTGGAGACGATTACGGCGGATGTCATGGTGATTCCTTTGCTTGAGGGTGAAGAGAGTGAATGGATTAAATAAACAGTGAAGCGCCGGTCAAAGTGTTTGAGCACCGACGGTAACTAAGCGATGGTAAAAACGCACCAGTTCAGCCAGGTTGGCTGTGGAAATGCGCTCATTCGTGCCGTGAAAACGCGGCAGGTCTTCTGCCTTGGCGCGAACCGGTGAAAAACGGTAGATATGGTCGCTTACCTCGGTGAAGTGGGTCGAATCTGTGCCTGCCACCACCAAACCGGGAACGACCAAGGTGCCCGGAAAAACTTCGCGAATGGTGCGATTGATCAATTGGTACGCGGCCGCGTCGGTCGGCGACACCTTGGACGCCTCGCGCCCATCAGGCAAAGCAAACAGCTCGAACCGGTCGTTGCCCAGAGTTTCGCTGACTTGCTGCTTCACCCGCGCCAACACCGCTTCTTGCGTGTCGCCTGGCAACAAACGGTAGTTGACGGTCGCCTCAGCGCGGCCCGGCATCACATTGTCCTTGTTGCCCGCATTGACGATAGTGAGCGCCGTGGTGGTGCGAATCAGGGCGTTGGTGCTGGCCGCCGCTTCAAGTTGCTTTTGCACCATTGGCGCAAACAACCACAAGTTGGACAACGCGACGCGCGACATGCCGCTGGTTTCAGGTGCCAGGGTTTCAAACATTTCCCGGGCCACACCGCGCAGGCCTGCCGGCAGTTGGTCATCGTCTATGCGGCGCAAAGCGGCACTCATCATGGCAATGGCACCCGTGCCTTTGGGTGGCGGCATCGACGAATGGCCCGGCGTGGCCGGAAGGCGCAAAACCACCGACAAAAAGCCTTTTTCCGCCAGGCCAATCATGGCCACAGGCGCTTTGACACCTGGCAAAATGCCTTCTGCAATCAGCAAGCCTTCGTCAATCACAAAATCCAGCCGAACCTTGCGTTCTTTCAATAAGGCAGCAATGCGCACCGCGCCCCGGTGGCCACCGACCTCTTCGTCAGCTCCAAAAGCCAAGTAAACCGTGCGCTTGGGTTGGTAGCCGCTGGCCACCAGCATTTCAATCGCTTCCATCTGCGCGATCACGTTGACTTTGTCGTCCCA
>JANNCN010000100.1:0-1606 GCA_031386665.1 Rhodoferax sp.
GCATATTTCTTCCCGGCCGTGCGCGGCGAGATCACCATGGGCTTCCCGACGGCCTACGGCGTGGAACCGCTCAAATCCAAAGTGCTGTTTGCGGACGAGACACCGCCAGTGTGGCCCCATGCCGACGGCCCGGTGCGCGGCAGCGCGCTGCTGCCGCTGTACCCCAAGCTGCCTTTGGCTGCAGTCAAAGACACCGCTTTGTATCAGTTGCTGGCGTTGTTTGATGCTTTGCGCATAGGCCAGGCGCGCGAGCGTGAAATGGCGCGCAAGCTGCTGGAAGAACGCTTAAGCTGATGGCCGCGTTCTACAACCCCAACCTGGCTATTCTGGAGCTGGTGGCGCAAGCCTTGGGCCCGGTGTGCGACAACGTGATTTTTGTGGGTGGTTGCGCCACCGGCCTGCTGCTGACACAGGTGCGGCCAGACCGCATACGCATCACCGAAGACGTCGACATCGTGGCAGAGGCGTTAACCGTCCATGATTACCACGCCATCGAAAAGCAGCTCCGCGCTCGCGGCTTCAGCAACGACATGCGACCTGAAGCGCCTATTTGCCGCTGGGTCTACAAAAACGTCACACTCGACCTGATGCCGACAGTAAAGGACATATTGGGCTTTGCTAACCGTTGGTATCCGCTGGCGCTGGAAACAGCCCAACCTGTGGTGTTGCCCAGCGGCACCAGCATCAAGCTCATCACCGCACCGCTATTTGTTGGTACCAAACTAGAGGCATTCAAAGACCGGGGCAAACACGCCAATGGCAAGCCAGACTACATGGGCAGCCACGACCTGGAAGACATCGTCACGGTTGCTGACCGTCGCCCGGAGTTATTGCGCGAGTGCGTGGCGTCCGCACCGGAGCTACGAACCTATCTCGCGGCAGAATTCACTGCACTGTTCGCTGACCCTGAATTCGAGCAGGCTTTGTCCGGCCATTTACCGGGTGACGCATTCAGCCAGCAACGGGCCAAGCCGTTGGCGCAAACCTTACGAGAATTGTCCAAACTAACACCATGAACTCAGCCACCATCGTCCAGAAACTCTGGAACTACTGCAACGTACTGTAGGGCGACGGCATGAGCTACGGCGACTATGTGGAGCAGCTGACTTACCTGCTGTTTCTCAAAATGGCTGACGAGCGCAGCAAGCCGCCGTTTAACCTGACCGGTGAATCACCCAGCCCCATTTTGAAGGGCTATGACTGGCCGTCGCTGCTGGCCAAAGACGGCGACGAGCTGTTTGACCACTACCGTCACACGCTTGAAAACGCAGTTTCAGCGAAGACTTACATTTGCGCAGCATGTTAGTCGGAGCTAAAAGCTGGGTGCTGAAAAAGGCACGATTGGCCTGATTTTTGCCAAAGCTTTAAACAAGTTTCAAGACCCGGCCAAGCTGCGCCGCCTGGTGGTGGACTTGATTGACGGCGAAAACTGGTCGGCCATGGGCGCAGATGTGAAAGGCGATGCCTATGAGGGCCTGCTTGAGAAAAACGCGCAAGACACCAAAAGCGGGGCGGGGCAGTACTTCACCCCGCGTCCACTCATCCAGGCCATGGTCGACTGCATTGCGCCCAAGGCGGGTGAAACGGTGTGCGACCCAGCTTGCGG
>JANNCN010000106.1:0-2309 GCA_031386665.1 Rhodoferax sp.
CATGGGCTGCGGGAACACGGACGGAGGCACGCGCGTGGGCTCAGTCGTGTAGCAGTAGCCGCCTTCTTTGCCGATGCTGCCGACGATGGCGTTCAACATGATGACGGCGCGGTCGTTGTTGAAGCCGTTGTAGTGCGCGCCAGAGCCTCGATTGGTGAAGGCCACGGCGCGCGGCGCAGCTTTGGCAAACTCAATCGCGATGCGGATGATGTCGGCCTTGTCGATGCCGGTCACGCTTTCGGCCCACTCGGGTGTGTAGCGGCTGATCCATGTTTTGAGCTCTGCGGCGTTGATGTTGCTCCAGGTATCCAGCCACTTGGCGTCGTGCAAGTTGGCTTGCATGATGACGTTGCCCATGGCCAGCGCCATGGCACCGTCAGAGCCAGGGTTCAGCGGAATCCACTCGTCAGAGCGGCCCGCCGTGTTGCTCATGCGCACGTCAAACGAAACCAGCTTGGCTCCGTTGTCAAAGCGCCCTTTAATGATGCGTTTGGCAACGTGAATAGCACCCTGGTGCGCCTCGTAAAAGTTGGCACCGAAGCTCAGGATGTACTTGCTACGCTCAAAGTCGCCACTCTCCCAGTCGGTTTCGCCCAGGCTGGCGTAGTTGGCGGCGCGCTTGTTGCTGCTGCACAGCGAGCGGTGGTTGAACAGGCTGGGCGAGCCAATCGCGTTTAAAAAGCGCGTCATCTCCTCGGCGATACGTGAGCGGCCAATCTGAATGGCGACTTCTTCGGGCTTGCCTTGGTCCATGGCGACTTTGATGCGCTTGGCGATTTCGGTGTACGCCTCGTCCCACGTGATGCGCACCCACTTGCCTTCACCGCGCGCACCCACGCGCTTGAGCGGGAACTGCAATCTGTCTGCGTAGTCGTTGATGGTGGGGCCGCTTTGGCCTTTGGCGCACAGGCTTTTGCCGTTGTTGGGGTCTAGCGGATTGCCGCTGACTTTGACGAGCTTGCCGTCAATCACATAGCCCTGAATGCCGCACACGGTGGAGCAATTCAGGCAGACGCCTTTTTTGATGACGGCCTTGCTGTAGTCGTTTTTCAGGCGGCCTTTCCCGCTGGGGCGGCGTTCGGCTTTGCGTTTGCCATAGAGCCTGCGGTCTTTGGGTGTGCCAAAAAGCTGTGCGCTGGCGTCTTCTGGGACAAGCAGAATCATCTCGCCCAGGGCGAGGGTTGAGAGTGCGGCAAAACCGCGTTTGATGGCGTCACGTCTTTGGATAGTCATGGTCGTGGCCTTCAGGTTTTGTCAACCACTTTGGTGCCAGTCGCCTCGGCAGGCTTGGCCCACAGCACCCGTTTGCGCTTGGGGAACTGGCTCTCTAGCGACGTCCAGGTTTCGATTTCATACGAGTACGGGTCGTGCACCTTGCCTTTGGGGATTTTGGCTTCCATGTCCTTGTTGTGGCCTTTGTAATCGACCGACGGAATGGTTTTTTCTTCGGGCTTCAAGACGCTGGTCAGGCCTTTGTTTTTGACCATGAATTTGCTATAGGGCGATGCTGGGTCGTTGGCATCGCCAAAATGGAAGACATCCGCCGGGCAGGTTTCGACACACGCGGGTTCCATATTGGCATCGAGCCGGTGGCTGCAAAAGTCGCATTTGTCAGCAATGTCGTTGTCGTCACAACCAATTGCACCGTAGGGGCAAGCGGCCTCGCAAGCGCCCAGGTGGTCGCACTTGTCGGGAATCACACGCACGATGCCGTCTGCGCCGCGCTCAATGGCTTTGTTGTCGCAGGCTTTAAGGCAGGGCGTGTCTTCACACTGCATGCACAGCGTGGGCAAAAAGTTGCGCGTGACTTTGGGGAATTTGCCTTGGTCGTAGTAGTAGACCTTGGTTCGAAAGCGCCCGAGGGGCACCTTATTTTCGACCTTGCAGGCGACCGAGCAAGCGTGGCATCCTATGCAGCGCTCCACGTCAAGGGCCATTTTCCAGCGAGCGACTTGCCCGGTGGCGGGATTGACGAGGCCTGTGGCCATACGATGTCCTTTCGATTGAAACTAAAAATTAGTGAACGGGTGAGTGTGGGTGCTAGTCGTGTAACGGTTGGTTTTCTATCCAGTACCTGAGCGCTTTGCTGCGGCTTGCGCACAGTGGCTGGGCTGGATTGGTGTGCCGTGCTAGCTCGTGTGTTGCGAGGTGCCGAAAAGGCTAATTTGAAAAAAGAACCTGCAGGGTGGGCTATCCCCTTAGCTCCACTGGTGTCAGAATCGGCTGATGAGCAAGCCAAAGAAGCAGCCCAAAGGAGGCGTCGATTACCCAGTGAATTGGGGCCAGTACCTGGATTGGTTCCACACCGA
>JANNCN010000111.1:0-21386 GCA_031386665.1 Rhodoferax sp.
GCCCCCGTCAATGTCACGGTTGCGCCCAGGGCGTTGTTCCAGGTCTTGCCGTTGACGAGAGAGTTGGTGACGCTGGTGGCCCCCGTGGTCGTCAGGCTGCCAGTGCCCAGCAAACTGCCGCCCGTGAAGCTGGCCGTACCCAAAGTTGTCAAACTGCCAGCGCCACTGAGCGTACCGCCCGACATGACAAATGGGCCTTCAATCGTGGACGGGCCAGAAATATCGAGGCTGCCCGCTGAAATGGTTAAACCCTCTGTGGCAATGAGTCGGCCGACGGCGACTGCTGAATTCACTGTCACAACCGGATTGGCTGCAGGCCCACGGTCTATCAAAACTGTTTGCCCTGTGGTTGGAACGACCCCGGTGCTCCAGTTGGTTGCGACGTTGAAGTTGCCGCTGGAGTCGGTGTTCCAGACATTGACACCTGTGAAAGCTAAGCCACGTTGAAGAAAACCATTTTTAGTGTCAGTTCCTTGGGTAAAGGGTTCCAACCCTGACGGCGGGACAACGCTTGCAAAAGTCCCGCTCAATGTGCCGCCAGCGCTGACCACATGAAAAACATCGCCCACAGTGGCTGAGAAGCCCCCAAAGTTGGTGACATTCACCGTACCGCCTAAGGTCACATTGCCAGTGGCGTGGATTGCGTCATACCCGGTTGCTAATCCTCGCGCGTAGCCGGCAATTTCGATATCCACCACGCTGGTGCCGGTCAGAGTCAGGTTGCCGGTGATGGTGCTAAAGCCTGGGCTGGCACCAGGGCGCAGGGTGCCATTGTTAGTCAAGGTGCCCGTGCCAACGATGAAGTTGCCACCATTGGTGATAGTGCCGTTGTTGGTCAATGACGCATTTCCACGGTTGAAGATTGCGCCGGGGCTGACAGTGACAATGCCAGCGTTACTGGCAAAGCTCGCCGCTGTCGTCATGGTTCCAGCGGTGACGCGCAAGGTGCCACTGTTGGTGAATGTGGTTGGGTTGATCGTGAAAGTCTGCCCCACGGTGTTGGAGCTGATGACCCCTGAATTGATCACGGTGGCCACCGAACTGTCTGCAATCTGACCAAAACCCTGCAAAGTCAAGCCCGCATCAAACTGTAAAGTTTGGCCAGCAATACCATAGCCCGCATAGAACAACCCGCCTGCGCTATTCAACGTTGCACTGCCAAGCGTTGCGACGTGCTGCAAACCGGTGGTGTTGAAATACCAAGAACCATTGCCCTTGTTCACAACGGCAGTGTTACCCAATGCAATGCCGTTTGACACATAGAAGCTGCCGTTGATAGTCAGGTTAGGCGATGTCGCGCTTCCCAGGGTTACTGTGCTGAACGTCGGCACACCCGACGTTGTCAAAACTGTGCCGTCACCGCTTACAACGGTACCGCCCGTGATGGTTCCGCTGACAAAATTCAAGCCACCCGCACCAAAAATTCCCGCGCTGCCAATGTCCAGGGTTTGACCCGTGTTGTTCAACACGCCTGTGATGTTCACCAGGCCTCCGGTGCGGGTGAATGTGCCCAAAGTCGGGGTTGACACATTGCCTCCCAAGTTCAGCGTACCGCTAATGACATTGAGCGTCCCAGTGTTCACCCCCGTGGTGCCGCCCAAAGTCAAAGTGCCACCGGTAGCGCTCATGCCTCCGCTATTGTTCCAACTTGTTGCTGCCAAGTTCACGCTGCCCGCAGACGCGCTCAAGGTCGAGCCCGACACGTTGTTGAACGTGGTCGGGTTGATGGTGAAGGTCTGCCCGGTCGTGTTGGCGTTGATAACGCCTGCGTTGATCACGGTTGCCACCGAACTGTCAGCAATCTGACCAAAACCCTGCAGTGTCAATCCCGCATCAAACTGCAAAGTTTGACCCGCAATGCCATAGCCCGCATAGAACAGGCCGCCCGCGCTATTCAGCGTTGCACTTCCAAGCGTTGCGACGCGTTGCAAGCCGGTGGTGTTGAAATACCAAGAGCCATTGCCCTTGTTCACTACCGCCGTGTTGCCCAGCGTGATGCCGTTAGTCGCAAACAAACTTCCGTCGATGGTTAGATTGGGCAGGGCTGCGCTGCCCAGAGTCACAGCGTTGAAGGTGGGCGTGCCTGAGGTTGTCAAAACCCTGCCGTCGCCGCTGACAACAGTTCCACCCGTGATGGTGCCGCTGACAAAATTCAAGCCACCTGTGCCAAAAATACCAGCGCTGCCAATGTCCAGGGTTTGACCCGTGTTGTTCATGACCCCGGTGATGTTCACCAAACCACCCGTTCGGGTGAAGGAGCCCAAAGTTGGCGTGGACACGTTGCCGCCAAGGTTCAGCGTGCCACTAGACACATTCAGCGTGCCGGTGTTCACGCCAGTGGTACCACCTAAAGTCAAAATGCCGCCCGAAGCAATCAAGGCTCCGCTGTTGTTCCAACTTGTTGCCGCCAGATTCACGCTGCCCGCAGACGCGCTCAAAGTTGCACCAGACACGTTGTTGAACGTGGTCGGGTTGATAGTGAAAGTCTGCCCTGTCGTATTGGAGTTGATAACGCCTGCGTTGATCACGGTCGCAACAGAGCTGTCTGCAATCTGACCAAAGCCCTGCAAGGTCAAGCCCGCATCAAACTGCAAGGTTTGACCCGCAATGCCGTAGCCCGCGTAAAACAACCCACCCGCACTGTTCAAGGTGGCGCTGCCCAGTGTTGCGACATGCTGCAAGCCGGTGGTGTTGAAATACCAAGTGCCATTGCCCTTATTTACGTTGGCTGTATTGCCCAGCGTGATGCCATTGGACACGAACAAGCTGCCATTGATCGTGAAATTGGGCAGCGTTGCACTACCCAGAGTAACGCCGCTGAGCGTGGGTGTACCTGAGGTCGTCAAAACTGTACCGTCACCACTGACAACAGTGCCCCCAGTGATGGTGCCGCTGACCGAATTCAAGCCACCTGTGCCAAAAATACCGGCACTGCCAATGTCCAAGGTTTGCCCAGTGTTGTTCATGACTCCGGTGATGTTCACCAAACCACCAGTGCGGGTGAATGAGCCCAAAGTCGGGGTCGATACATTGCCACCCAGGTTCAGCGTGCCACTGGACACATTCAGCGTGCCGGTGTTCACGCCCGTGGTGCCGCCCAAAGTTAAGACACCGCCTGTAGCGCTCATGGCGCCGCTGTTGTTCCAACTGGTCGCTGCCAAGTTCACAGTGCCCGCAGACGCGCTCAAGGTCGAGCCCGACACGTTGTTGAACGTGGTCGGGTTGATGGTGAAGGTTTGCCCTGTGGTGTTGGAGTTGATCGCGCCTGCGTTGATCACTGTTGCCACCGAACTGTCAGCAATCTGGCCAAAACCCTGCAAGGTCAAGCCCGCATCAAATTGCAAGGTTTGGCCTGCAATGCCGTAGCCCGCATAGAACAAACCACCAGCGCTGTTAAGTGTTGCACTGCCCAGCGTAGCGACATGTTGCAAACCCGTCGTGTTGAAGTACCAGGTGCCATTGCCCTTGTTGACCACTGCCGTGTTGCCCAATGTGATGCCATTGGAGACAAACATGCTGCCGTTGATCGTCAAGTTGGGAAAAGTGGCGCTGCCCAGTGTCACGGCGTTGAGGGTCGGCGTACTCGAGGTTGTCAATACCGTGCCGTCGCCGCTGACAATGCTGCCACCTGTGATAGTGCCGCTGACGGTACTCAATCCGCCCGTACCAAACACGCCGCCAGAGCCAATGTCAAGCGTGTTGCCTATGTTGTTGACGGTGCCGGTGATATTGACCGTGCTGCCAGCCCCCCTGGTGAAGGTTCCCAGGCCCGCCATGATCAGGTTTCCACCCAAATTCAAAGTCGAAGCAGCGGCCACGTTGAAGCTGCCACCAATGCCGCCACTGGTTGTTGCCGTGATCGTCAGCGTGCCGCCAGCTGCACCCAAGGTGCCCGTGTTGTTGAATGTGGTCGGGCTGATGTTTAACGTCTGCCCGGGCGTGTTGGCGATCACCGTTCCTGCATTGATGAAGGTCGCTGCAGAACTGTCGATCACGCCACCATAGCCCTGCAAGGTGACACCCGCGTCCAGCTGAACGGTTTGGCCTGCAACGCCATAGCCAAAGTACAAATTGCCACCAGCACTGGTGAGGGTGGAGGTGCCCAGCGTTGCGATGTGTTGCAAGCCCGTGGTGTCAAAGTACCAAGTGCCATTCCCTTTGTTGACAACCGCAGTGTTACCCAGCGTCACGCCATTGGTGATGTAAAAACCGCCATTGAGGGTGAAATTCGGATTGGCCGCATTGCCCAGGGTGACGCCGTTGAGCCGGGGTGTGCTGGATGCTGTCAGCACAGTGCCGTCACTGCTGATGAGCGTGCCGCCCGTGACCCCGCCACTGAGGGTGGTCAAGCCACCGGTGCCAAACTTGTTGCTGCCAATGTCCAGCGTACCGCCCGTGTTGTTGATGATCGCGCCGACATTGACGCTGCCACCGGTTCGGTTGAAAGTGCCCAAGCCACCCGCTGCAAGTACGCTGCCATTGAGGTTCAATACGCCGGACGTCATGTTGAAGTTGCCAGCGTTGCTCCAGCTGCCCGCCAGCGTCATCGTGCCACCACTGATGTTCAAGTTTCCCGTGTTGGTCGTCGTGGTCGGGCTGATGTTGAACGTTTGCCCCGGAACATTGGCGTTAACCGTGCCAGCATTGATGAAGGTCGTTGCAGAACTATCAATCACGCTTCCATACCCTTGCAAGGTGACGCCCGCGTCCAACTGCATAGTTTGACCCGCAACGCCATAGCCAAAATACAAATTTCCACCAGCACTGGCTAAAACGGAAGTCCCCAAAGTCGCAATGTGTTGTAGCCCAGTCGTGTCGAAGTACCAGGTGCCATTGCCTTTGTTAACCACAGCGGTGTTACCCAGCGTCACGCCATTTGTGATGTACAAATTGCCGTTGATTGTGAAATTGGGATTGGCAGCATTGCCCAGAGTCACCCCATTGAGCCTTGGCGTGCCGCTGGTTGTAAGCACTGTGCCGTCACTGCTGATCAGCGTACCGCCCGTGACCCCGCCACCCAGCGTGGTCAAGCCACCGGTGCCAAACTTGGCACTGCCAATGTCCAGCGTGCCGCCCACATTGTTGATGATGGCGCCGGCATTGACGCTGCCACCCGTTCGATTGAACGTGCCCAAGCCACCCGCTGCGAGGACGCTGCCGTTCAGATTCAGCACGCCTGCCGCCATATTGAAGGTGCCAGCGTTGGTCCAACTGCCCGCCAATGTCATCGTGCCACCACTGATATTCAAGTTTCCAGTGTTGGTTGTCGTGGTCGGGCTGATGTTGAGCACTTGCCCAGGCGTGTTTGCATTGACAATACCCGCGTTGATGAACGTTGCTGCCGAGCTGTCGATGATGCTGCCATAACCCTGCAAGGTCACGCCTGAATCAAGCTGCACGGTTTGGCCCACAATGCCATAGCCCAAATACAAATTGCCACCTGAGCTGGTCAGTGTGGAAGTCCCCAGTGTGGCAATGTGCTGCAACCCAGTCGTGTCAAAGTACCAGGTGTCATTGCCTTTGTTCACCACGGCAGTGTTGCCCAGCGTCACGCCATTGCTGATGTACACATTGCCGTTGATTGTGAAATTCGGATTGGCTGCATTGCCTAGAGTGACGCCATTGAGCCGGGGCGTGCCAGATCCGGTGAGCACGGTGCCGTCACTACTGACAATCGTGCCACCCACAATGGCCCCACCAAAAGAGGTCAGAGGGAACCCTGCCGAAGCAATATTCAGGGTGCTGCCGGTGTTGTTCAAAGTCCCAGTCAAACTGACGGTGCCTGTACTGCGCGTGATCGCGCCCAATTGAGCTGTTGTCAAACTGCTCGCAAAGGTCAACGTGCCCCCCGTTACATTGATGGTCCCGTTGTTAGCGAAACTCGCTGCGTTGATGTAAATCGCCTGACCTGCCGTATTGGCGTTCAACGTCCCTGCGTTGACAATGTTGGCAGGTGAGCTGTCCGAAAACTGGCTGTAGCCCGCCACGGTGACGCCCGTATCCACCTGAAGAGTTTGCCCAGCGATTCCGTAGCCTGCGTAAAAACTGCCGCCTGCGCTGGTGATGGAGGACGCGCCCAGCGTTGCAATGTGCTGCAACCCGGCCGAATTGAAATACCAAGTGCCGCTGCCTTTGTTGACCGTGACGCCATTGCCCAAGGTGACCCCATTGGTGATGTAAACGCCACCATTTAAGGTGAAGTTCAAATGGGTCGCGTCGCCCATCGTTGCCCCATCAAACACCGGCGTTCCGCTCGAAGTCAAAGTGAAGTTGCTGGCAACGGTTGCGTTTCGAAGTGTTCCGGAAAAAGTGGTCGCCGCATTCAAGGTGACGGTGCCGCCATTGGTGTTGACAACGCCGTTGATGGTGTTGATGCCACCCCCCACCGCATCCGAATTGGCATTCAGCACCAGGTTGAGCGTTCCCGCCGATGAGGTGATGTTCGAATTGATATTGATATTGTTGTGGGCAGACAGCGTGAGCGTTGCGTTGCCGCCAGCCGTCTTGCTGATCGGGTTAACAAGCGTGATGTCGCCCGCTTGGGTGTTGGCCCCCCCCGAATTGGTGGTCACCGTCACGTTGATACCGGCATTCAGGGCTGCCTGAATTGTCGCCACGGTGATGATCGACGAGTCACCCGTCGTGGTGAAGTTGGGGTTGCCCGCCACATTGGTGTCAACCCCCGCCGTCTGAATGGAGACGTTATTGGGATCCAACAGCCATAGGCCGCCCCTGCCTTGGGTTGCGCTTGCATCGGCGACTTCGGTCACGTCCAAAAAGCGTTTGCCCGAGGTTTCGATGTTTCCACCGTCACCGCCCAAGGCTCCGCCGCGCGCGGCAATTTTGCCGTAGATGCGAGCCGTGTCGTTGGCCCAAACTACCACCAGGCCACCGTTGCCACGCAGGTCAGCATTGGCGTAAAGAGTCGCTGTTTTGGCGATGTAAGTGACCTTGGAATTGATCAAATTGGGGTTCAGCCCTTGCCAGCCGCCGCCGACCATGATGCTGCCACCGCCCAGGGGGCCAGACGCGTCCAGCCGTGCGTCCTCGCCCACTGTCACCTGACCGCGCGCACTCACCCGTATGCTGCCGCCCACCCCCGCGCTCCCGCCAGCCTGCCCAGGGCTTGCAGGGGCCAAAGGCGCAGGCATGGCCGGCGTGAAAGGCTTGGGCCGATCTTCCGAGGGTGCCTGAGGTGTTGAAGGGGGTGGTCGCTGCGCCGAATTGGCAGCTGAATTGGCAGCTGAATGGGCAGCCGAATTGGCCGAACCATTGAAGGTTTGTTGCAGAGCTTTTGGCGGCTCAGACCCCGCCATTTCTTGAGTGCCTGGCGCGCCTTGCGCGCCGCCGCCCGCATCCACCGACTGTTCTGCCAGTTTGGAATTCGATCCGGCGGTTTGTGTCGCCGCGTTGAACCCATTGGCAGTTTGATTGGGTGTGAGCTTGGCGACTTTGGCATCGGCAAGTGTTGGCGAAGTAAGGGACATGGCGATGCCAGCGCTCGCAAGGGGAGCCTGCAAACCACCGTTTTCACCCGCCAGCCCAAGCCCCGCCAGCCCAAGTGCCCCCACCGCAGGCCGCACCGACAAAACCCCTTGCACCAGCACCTCGCCACCGCCACTCAAACCCAGGGAGTTGTCGGCTGAAATATCAATTTCGCCGCCGGTGGTGCCTTTGGAGCCCGTGGCTTCAATCACACTGGTGGGCGTGAGTTCCACCCTTTGGCGGGCGCGCAGCAGCACCCTGCCGTTTTCGCCCAAAACAGCCGAACTGGCTTGAATGCGCCCGCTGTTTTTAACCAACCCACCGTAAATTGAAATGTGCCGCGCCATCAGTGTGCCCAAATTCACGGCCACTTCTTCGGTGTTGCTGATTTCTACCCGGATGTTGGGTTTGTCAATGTCCGCCACCTCCACGCTGCGCCCGGCTGCCAGCAAAATTTTGCCGTCAGGCGCATGAATGAGGCCCGAGTTTTCAACCCGGGGCGCGATCAGGAGCACCTCGCCACCCAGGGGCGTGCGAATGCTGCCTTCGTTGCGCACGCCTGCCGCGCCCGGCGTTTCAGTGAAGCGCAAGCGCTGCGCGTTGAAGTCGTCGTTAGAGAGCCGCAAGGTCGATGCCACCAAGCCACCCACGTCCACCTGCGAGCCCGCACCAAACACAATGCCGTTGGGGTTGATCAAAAACACCCGGCCGTTGGACTGCAAGGTGCCCAAAATGCTGCTGGGGTCAACGCCCACCACGCGGTTCAGCACTTGGCTGTTGGCGCTTTGCTGCACAAACCGGGTCAGTTCGCCCCGGTCAATGTTGAACTGCTGCCAGTTGATGATCGCGCCCGGCGTGTTGGTCACGGTCAGCGTTTTGCCACTTTGCAAAAAGGTGGCTTGGCCCTGCACCACTTGCGGCGCTTGCGGGTTGGCAATCAAAGTGCTGGTACCCAGGGCCGTGAGCAATGCCAAAAATGGATGCGGCTTGAACGGAGGCCGGGCCGAGCTTGCCGCTGGCTTCAGAACGACCATTGAATTTTGGGAAGGGTAGCGGGACGGTTTTGGCATGGACATTCTCCCAAATCCTGAATTCAATAAACTGATTACAAAAAAACTGATTTCGAAAAAATTGAGGATTGGTACGTGGTCAATCCGTCATTTAATCGTTACTGCAACACCCACACCACACTGGCGTGCAATTTTTGGTTGCCGGTCTGGGTGCCTGCGCTGCTTGCGACGCCGCGCAAGGCGTGGCCCCAATCCAGCCGCAAGCTCAAAGTTCTGCCAAACGATGCTCTTAACCCCAAGCCCGCGCTGGCAATGCTTTGCTCTGCGGTTTCTGAGGCTGCGGGGTTGTTGCGCCGCACCGTGGCCGCATCCAAAAACGCCAAGGGTATCAAGCGCCATTGATTCAAATCAAACGGGGCTGACCACAGCTCCAACCCAGCGCGAAAGCCAGTGTCTGCGGCGATTTCACGCTCAGTGAAGCCACGCACACTGTCTGAACCGCCCGCTCCAAACTGCTCGGCCGAAATCAGCTGGTCGCCGGTGAATTGGCCCGACAGGGCGGTGCGCAGGCTCCAAAGCGATGCAAATCGCTCGGTGTGCTGCATCCCGAATTTGAAAGTATTGAAGGCGGCGTTGGCCCCCGCGCGGCCCCCTGGCTGGTTGAAGTCGGCCGTGCTGCCATGGTTGGCACCCGGCAGGTTGTGCAACCAACTGGCGTTAAAGAAATAATCGCGCTCGGCGTTGCGCCAACTGCCGCTGTAGCCCAGGATCAGCGGGCGCGTTGCCAGGCTCGGCACCAAGCTGGCCGCCTCGGTGGCGGTGGCTGAGGTGGTGGGTTTGACGCTATTGTCGTAAGCCCGGTTCTCAAGCCCTAAGCTCAGTTTGTGGCTCAGTTCTGGGGTCGATTCCAGCGCATGGCTGTAACGCACGCCCACGGTGGTGCCGCTGCCGCTGATGGCCAGGTCCGGGCCACCACCGGCTTGCACCACTTGGCCCGAATCGACATTGGAATGGCTGACGCTGAAGTCCAGCGCACCGCCCAGGTCGTACAAGGGAACGCGGTAGCCCAGCGCCACAATGCCAACTTGGCTCCAGTAACCGGGGCTGGACATCAATTGAATCGACAAAGCATGGTCGCGGTTGAAGACATTGCCATGCTGGTACACCACGCCCAGGCGGTAAAGCCCTGTGCTTGGCGAGCCGGTGTTGTCCATCAGCACCAGCCAGCGCTGAGAGTCTTCGGCCACCAGTTTGACGTTGGCGTCCATATCGCGGTCATTGGCGCTGCGTTTGAAGGTGACATTGGCAAACTTGGTGCCACCGTCGTTGGCCAGTTGCAAATTTCGGTCTAATGATTTGGTGTTGACCGGGCTACCCACTTGCAACGCTGGCAGCGACCGCAAAATGTTGTCTTGGTCGTAGTGGGGATTGGCCTCAATGGTGACGCGGCCCAACTTGCCTTCAATCACCTGCAAGGTGACGATTCCCGATTCAAGCTCTTGCTCGGGAACTTCAATTTTGACGGCGCCAAAACCAGCGGCAGCAAACGCGCCCTCTAGCGCTTCTACGGCACGTTGAATGGTTTCAAAATCGCTTTGCGGGCCGGTGTGGGGGCGGGTGGCGCGCTCAATGGTTTGGGGGTCAAGCAGGTTGTTGCCCAGCACTTTGTAACCTGTGAGCGCGAATTTGGCCTGAGCCCAAGCGGGGGGAGTCAAAAACGCCAGCAACGCAATCAGGCAGCTAGTCGCTGCAATTTGCATGCTTGGTAAGCAATTGCGCAAGCGGAGATTCATTGCAAAACCCGTCCTGTCGTGGCGATTGACAAGACCTAATTTTACCGCTCGTTACCAGATTGATGTTGTGCGATATAACCGAAATGGCGGCTAATCCGGGCAGGCGGCGGCCTGTGCAGCCCGCAAAACCGTGAGTTTTTGCTCACATTGCCCTGAAAAGGTGCGCATACAGGCGACTGACCCCAATTTTGGGGCCATGGCCGCGCAACGCCAGCCAAAGTTTGCCCGCCTCGTCGCGGGTGACTGCTTCAATGTGGCTGGCGCGAACCACCGTGCCCCGGTGCACTTGCCAAAACTGCTGCAAATCGAGCTGCGGCAACAGTTCTTTCAGCGGCGTGCGGATCAAATATTCGCGCTCTTGCGTCAGCACCCGAATGTATTTGTCCGAGGCTTCGAAATAAAGCACCTCACCAATCGGCACCAGCTTGATGCTGCTGCCCACGCTGGCTTGAATGAAGGCCAGGGGCGCGACGGTCGGCGCGTTTGCCCCCGCAGCCGCTTGAGACGGCAAATTCACCAAGGCCCGCAGTTGGGCCAGCGTGTCGTCGAACTGGATGGCGCTTTGAGTGCGGGTTTGCAAGGCCGATTGCACTTTGGCCACTGTTTTTTGCAGGCGGGCGGTCTGCACCGGTTTTAAAACATAGTCAATCGCCTGGGCGTCAAAGGCTTGCAAGGCGTATTGGTCAAATGCGGTGACAAAAATCAGCGCGGGGAAGGGCAGGCCATCTGGCCAGTCGTCTGCCAAAGCCAAGGCGGCATCCAGACCGCTCATGCCCGGCATCTGGATGTCAAAAAAGAGCACGTCGGGGCGCAGGGTCAGCGCTTGCTGAACGGCAGACGCGCCGTCGCCCACAGTGGCGACGATGGTCAGGTCCGGCCAGACGGCGGCCAGTTCAGCCCTCAGGGCGGCGGCCAACAGGTGTTCGTCTTCTGCAATCAGGGCGGTGGGGTTTGTCAAGTGGTCCGCCAAGCGGTGAGGGTTGAATTTGTAACCATGCGAATCAAATGAATCAAGGCTGGAGCGGCAGGCTGATGGTCACCCGGGTGCCCTGCGGCGGGTAGGCAGCCAAGGTCAAACTGGCTGCGCTGCCATAGGCTGTGGCAAGGCGCTCGCGCACCTGCGCCAGGCCAAAGCCCGTGCTTTGGGTGTTGGCAGGCGGTTGGTCTGCCAGGCCCGCCCCGGTGTCGATCACGTCAAGCACCAAGCGAGTGCCGTGTTTGGTGTCCTCCTGTCGGGCTCGCACGGTGATGCTGCCCCCCGCAATATGCGGCTCCAGCCCGTGCTTGATGCTGTTTTCAACCAGCGGCTGCAACAGCAGCGTGGGCACCTTGCATTGGGCCAATTCGGGCGGCAAATCCAGCGTGACCTGCAAGCGCGGGCCCATGCGCACGGCCATCAGTTCCAGGTAATCGCGCAGGCGGTCAAATTCGGTTTGCAGCGGGTGCAAGGTGGCGCGAGACGCGGCCAGCGTGGCGCGCAGGTAGTCGTTCAGCCGGTCCAGCATGGTGACGGCGGCCGTGGGGTCGGTTTTGATCAAGGCACGCAAATTGGCCAGGGTGTTGAACAGCATGTGCGGTTCAATTTGGGTCTCAAGCAGTTTCAGCTTGGCCTCAGCGGCATCGCGCTCTGCCAGGGCGACGGACGCCTTCAGGGCGTTGCCTTTGCCGATAAAATAAAAAGTCGACGTGGCCACCACGCCTGCCACCACGGTGAGCACCAGCGAGGCGCGAAAGTCCGTCGGGTTGGCTTCAAACCAGCGCCAGCTGGATTGCCCGATGTACAAGTCACCCAGCATCGTGCCCCCGATAAAACTAATGGCAATACTGCCCGCAATCAGCAGGGGCCCACGCCAGCCTGGGGGCCATGAGCCGTCGGTGTCGCGGCACCAAAAAAAACGGCCGATCTCGATTAAAAACCAGCAGCTCATGCCCGTGCCCACCGAATACGCCAATTGAACGTCGTACCGTCGGCCCGTGGACAAGTGCAAGGCCAGCGCCACAGCGCAGCAAAACAAAAAGGTGGCCGTGCCGTGCAGCGCAATTTGCCGCAGCCTGGCTTGAAGGGTTGTGGGGTACACCGTGCTGTTGACGTTGGCACCCCGGCGCGGGGCTGGGGTCAAACTGGGTTGGTTGGAGAGATCCGTCATGCTGATCGCAAGGCTTGGGGTTGTGTGGAGGACATGAGTTTGAAGGCTGCATCATGGCATGGCACTGCATGACATGAACTTGGCGAGTGTCCACCTGTTCAGGTTTGGCCTTTCAAGCGGCTCAATTGGTACAAACTTGCAGCCCGAGCGACAAAAATGCCGCTGAACGCGCCGTACAGCATGGCCACGGGCAGCGCAAAGGTGGCGTCCTGCGCTTGTCTTGGGGCCAGGGCCAGTTCAATGCCGACGATGTATTTGGTCATGAAAATACCCAGGATCAGCAGCAAAGGCACCACACTGCCGCGCACCGCGAAGCTTTGCGTCGCGGCTTGGTACAGCGTGCCCGGTGGCTTAGGCCATCGCATGAAAGCGGTGGCGACCAGCAGCAAGGCGGCCAGCCAAGCGGCGATCAACCAGGGCAAGCTGCCGCTGTTGCCAAAGGCCGAAACCACGCCGTACAGGCCAAAAATCACCCACGCTACAGGCATGAGCAGCGTGCGCTTCAGGCTGACCTGGCGGTCTTTGAGCTGCATGACGCCGATGGACAGCAAGCCTGCCAGCAGGCCCCACACCCAGATGGGCGTGTTTTTTAAGATGGACCCTAACGCCTGGGGCTGTTGGGTGAGAAGTTGCAAAAGCATGGTGATGTCCTGTAAATTACTATTAAATATATAGCAAACTAATGAATATATTCGAGAGCTATAGGCCTATTTTGTTTGAAATTTGCCGATTTTTAGTCATTTTCCAAAAAAAATGAACCTGCAGGTTCTTTTTTTGAATTTTGAGCTCAAATCAAGGGGTCGTGACCAAAGTCGCCTGAAAAAACGCGGCAATGCGTTGGTAGCTGGCAGGCAGGCGCGTGCGGTCGAACTTGCTGTCAAAAGCGCCACCGCCCAAACTTGCCATGGGCCGCCCAACGGCCTCGGGCCAGGGCGACAGGACGTCGAAATGGTTGCCCCCGGCCAGTGAATCGATTTTTTTGCAACTGCCGCACAGTTGCAGCACGCGGTCTGAGTGAAAGCGCGGCAGCAGCACATCGTCTGCCGTGGCTTCCACAATGCCCACCGGAATGCGAATGGCGGCCAGGCTGGCATCGGTGAATATTGCCGCCACGGGCACGCTCAGGGCCACGGCTGCCACCCGTGCGTCGCGCGCGGCGGGGCCGCCGTTCAGGGTTTCCAGAAAGGCGGGCAAGTTGCTGGTGACGGCGTAGCTCTGCGCTCGCTTTTCGCGATCTTCAGCAGTGCGCAGGCCAAACAAGCAAAACCCGGCGTCGGCTTTCAAATTGGCACCGCAATGGCGCACCAGGCTGGCCATGCTCCACTGGCCGCCCGCTTGGGCCAAAGCGCTCACCCCGCCAGCCGACATGCCGTGCACGCCGACCTTGGCGGCATCGAGCAGCGGCGCGAAGCGTGGGTCGGCCATGACTGCGTCAATGGTTTTGCTGACCTCGATGGGGCGCAGTTTCCAACTGTCTGGTCCGCTTTTGCTTTGATCGCGCCAGTTGTCGCCTTGGTGCTCTGGCGACGCCACTACAAAACCCGCCGCCGCCAACTGACTGGCCAAATCAAAACTGGAGATGGCGCTGCCGCCCGCGCCGTGCGATAGCACGATCAAACGGCCATTGCCCCGCGTGGGCGCAGCGCCCAGGGCGGCCTTGATCTGAAACGGCCCCAGGTTTTGCACCGTCGCGGTGGCAGCCGTGGGGTAGACCACGGTGATTGGCATGGCCGTGCCGGCCAGGTCAAGCATGCCGGTTTGGGCGTGGGCCAAGGGCACTGCTGCGGCAGCGGCAAGGGTGGCGGCCAAGGTCAGGGCGGTGGTCAGGCTGGGTTTGAACATGGTGAATTTCCTTTGTAGTGAGTTGAGCAAGGTGAAAGGCTTGTCAGGTTGGATGGGTTGAAAGGCATCATATTTACTATTAAAATAATAGCAAAGTATCTATATTATTCGAGAGTTAGAGGCCTATTTTGTTCATATTTTGGTGTTTTTTGACCATTTTTTCTAAAAAAGAACCTGCAGGTTCTTTTTTAGTATTTTTGACCCTTTTAAAGCTTTCAAGTGAAATGGAGTTGTGGGCGATGGGCTGAATCCGTCTGCAAGCAAGCAAGGCGCTGGCTCACACCAGGCTGCGCCATTGGGTCAGCAACATATGGCCCAAAAACCGCCCTGGCAGCAGCGCGAATGCCCCCGCCACGACGCAACCCCCCACGTAAACGTTTTGCATCGCCTTGCGGTGGCCGCTGATGTTGCCTTTGAACAAACTCCAAAAAGCTGTGAAAAGTCCGATCAAAGTCACTGGCACCAAAATGTGAATCAGGCCAAAGCCAAACCAGGTGGGTCCGACCCGGGCGGTCAGAAAAATCGCTGAAATCGCGGTGATCAGCATCATCGTGACCCAGGCGTAGCCAAAAGCGCGGTGCAGTTTGGGGCGCTGGGTGCGGCTTTTGCGGGCCCACAATGCAACGGGGCCGGTGGCCAAGGCCAAGATGGCGGCGGTCATGTGAACGACGATGATGGGGCTGAGTGACATGGTGGAATCCTTGGATGAAATGGGTTGGAGCGTTTGGGTCGATGGAACGAACTTTGCCCAAGCCCGCGCCCGCCAGCCACCACGATGCGATGAAATGCAGGCTTGAATGCGCCAAATGCCGCCCAACAGCGCGGAATGACGGCAATTTCGCGCGCTTGGGGCCATTTCGGGTGCCGCCACCCGCTGCTCGCCCAGCGATAATTGCTCCACTTTTTGAAGGATCGCGCGTGGATATCGTTGTATTGCTGAAAGCCGCCCTGATGGGCGTGGTCGAGGGACTGACCGAGTTTTTGCCCATCTCCAGCACCGGGCATCTCATCTTGGCGGGGGCGTTGTTAGGCTTTGATGACGACAAGGCCAAGGTCTTTGACATTGCCATTCAAACCGGCGCAATCTTTGCCGTCATCCTGGTGTATTGGCAAAAAATCCGCTACACGCTGGTGGCGCTGCCGTCCGAAAAACAAGCCCAGGCCTTTGCCCTGAATGTCGCCATCGCGTTCGTGCCCGCCGTGCTGCTGGGGCTGCTGTTTGGCAAGGCCATCAAAGCCAACCTGTTCACCCCGGTGGTCGTGGCCAGCACCTTCATCATTGGTGGCTTCATCATTTTGTGGGCCGAAGCGCGGCAAAAAAGCAGCGCCACAACCGTGCGAATCCACGACGTGGACCAAATGAAGGCGCTGGACGCGCTCAAAGTCGGCTTGATCCAATGCCTGGCCATGATTCCGGGCACCAGCCGCAGCGGCGCCACCATCATTGGCGGCATGCTGATGGGCCTGTCACGCAAGGCTGCCACCGACTTTTCGTTTTATTTGGCCATCCCCACGCTGATTGGCGCGGGCGTCTACAGCCTGTACAAAGAGCGCGCCTTGCTGTCCATGGCCGATGCGCCCATGTTTGCCGTGGGCCTGCTGTTTTCCTTCGTCAGCGCCTGGCTGTGCATTCGCTGGCTGCTCAAATTCATCTCCACCCACAGTTTTGTCGGCTTTGCTTACTACCGCATCGCCTTTGGGCTGATCGTGCTGGCCACGTCTTACTTTGGTTGGGTGAAATGGGCGGCTTGAGCGGGGCGGTCAGCGCAGTTGTCAATCCTGCAGGCAGGGCCAAGCTGTGTCGGTTTGTGGGTTTGCGCAAAGGCCTTTTTATGGTCTTCGGGTTATGGCTTGGTGGGTTTTCTGTGACTGCGCAGGCGCAGGATTTAGTCCCTTCTGCCGATGGCAAACTGAAAATCCCGGCCTATTGGTTCAAAGCCAGCCCTGCCACTGTGGCGGCACCTGCTTCTGCCCCCGCGCCTGACGCGCCGCGCCCGGTCGCCATCGGGCTGCACGGCTGCGGCGGTGCGCTGGACGCCAAAGGCCGCCTGAATCCGATTTGGCAGCGCTACGCGGCTTATTTCAACGCCGAGCGCATTCATTTCGTGGTGCTCGACAGCTTCACGCCGCGCGGTGCCAAGTCCATTTGCGCCATCCCCAACAAACGTCGCAACATTCATGTGAATGACCGAACGGCCGATGTGTTTGCCGCCGTCCAATGGATTGCACAACAACCCGGCGTGGACGCCAGCCGCATTCTGCTGGTGGGTTGGTCGCACGGGGCGCAAACCGTGTTGGCGGCCAACGACGCATCCAACCCCGTTGTGCTGGCCCCAAAAATTCGTCCCTTGGCCGCTGTCGCCTTTTACCCAGGGTGCTTCAACTCATTGCAAACTTCGGCCCAAAGCCCGGGGTACAGTCTGGCCGCGCCGCTGTTGGTGATGGCGGGCGAAAAAGACGACTGGACGCCCGCGCAACGCTGCGTGGAGCTGCGCGATGCGGTGTTGAAACGCCAGGCCGCCACGGATCAAAAGGTCCAGTTCGATCTGCAAATCTACCCTGACAGTTACCACGGCTTTGACAGCCTGACCCCGGTGCGCACCCTGCAAAACATTGGCAACACCCCAAGCGGCACCGCCACCGCAGGCGAAAACCCCGCAGCCCGCGCCGCCGCGCACGGCCATTTGTTTGAATTTGTCGCCGCCCAGTTTGGCGAACCGCTGCTGTTGTCACACGAGCAGCGCCTGAAAGTACCGCCAGCGGCCTTGCCTGCCAACGTGACAGCGAAAAATTAGCCGCTGACGGGAATTCCGCTCACCTTCCCGCCATTTCCTTCAAAGCCGCCTCCATCGCCACCGCCGTCGCCAGCGGGTGCTCCATCGGGAACAAGTGGCTGCCGTCCACCATCGTGATGCGACCTTTGGCCAGCTTGTCGGTCATGGTCATGCCGACTTGGGCCATTTCTTTGGAGCGCTTGCCGCCAATGAAGGCAACCGGGCACTTCACGGGGTGCCGACGCAGCAGGCTGTCCAGGTTATCGGGCAGGTGGTTGTAAATGGCGGATTCAATTTCGCGTTTGAACGCCAGCACGCACTTGCCGTTTTCAATTTCCATGCCATGGTCTATGTAGTCTTGCAGCATGCGCGGGTCCCAGCGGGCAAAGGCGCTTTTGGCCTGAAAGTGCGCCAGGGCCGCCGCCCGGTCGGGCCAACTGTTGCGCCGTTTGACGCTGACGCGCGCGGGCGACACCGAGCCCACCATTTGCGTGCCCTTGCCCACCCGCAGCACGGCAGCACGCCAGCCGCCCAAAATGGGGGAGTCCAACAGCAGCACGCCACGGCACAGCTCGGGGTGGCGGGCGGCGACCATCAGGCTTAAAAATCCACCCAGCGAATGGCCGACCAAAAAGACCGGTTCACCCAGTTTGTCAACCTCGGCTTTGGCAAACAGGGCCAACTGCTTCGCCAGGTGCGGCCAGTTGTTGGTGACCGGAAAAGCCGGGTCGTGGCCCAGTTTTTCAATGGCTTTCACTGAAAAGCCCCGGGCGCGCAGGCTTTTGAACAAGACGCGGTAAGTGCTGGCGGGGAAGCTGTTGGCGTGTGAGAAAACGATGTGCATTGAGTCAGTTGGTTGGCCATTTGGTCGCTTAAATCAAGCGTTCGTCTGGGGTGGCAATTTTCTTCAGTGGCTTGCTGCGCCCGCTGCTGGTCATCAGCGGCACTTCGGTTTGCTCGCCGTTCCACATCGGGTCTTCAATGCTGTCAAACACTTCTCGCAGTTTTTGCCCCCAACTGTTGTGCATCATCTTGAAATAGGGGTTGTTTTCATCAATGCAAACCACTTTGTCAGACTGCAATTTGTTGACTTCGTACACCACCAAGTCCAGCGGCAAACCGACCGACAGGTTGGACTTAACGGTCGAGTCCATCGACACCAACGCGCACTTGGCGGCTTCGTCCAGCGGCGTGTCGGGCGTTAAAACCCGGTCCAGCACGGGCTTGCCGTATTTGGACTCGCCCAGCTGAAAAAACGGCGTTTCGGGTGTGGCCTCAATGAAATTGCCCGCTGAATACACCTGAAACAGCCGCATTGGTTCGCCCACAATCTGACCGCCAAAAATCAGCGACACATTGAAATCAACCCCCGATTGCTGCAAAGAAGCTGAATCGCGCTCATGCACATGGCGAATTGCCGCGCCCAGCACACGGGCCGCGTCAAACATGCTTTTGGCGTTCCAAATGGTGATGGGTTCCGCGTCACCCGCTTCCTTGATTTGCTCAATCTGCAAAATTTCCCGCACCGACTGCGAAATGCTCAAATTCCCCGCTGACAACAGCACCATGAAGCGGTCCCCCGGTTTTTCGTAAACAATCATTTTGCGAAACGTGCTGATTTGGTCCAACCCGGCATTGGTACGCGAGTCGGATAAAAAAACCAGTCCGGCATTGAGTTTGATGGCGACGCAGTAGGTCATGGGGTGAAAGTGTTGAAAATTAAGCGGAAGCTTGTGCCACCACTTCGGTGAGCCAAGAATTGAGGCTTTTGCCAGTGGCTGCTGCGCTGACAGCAGCACGTTGATGAAGCTCAGCTGGCAGCCGAACAATCAGCTTGCCTGAGTAGTTTTTGTGCGGCTCAACGCCGTCTTCCTTGCACAGGTCAAGAAACACTTTGAGTGAGATCTTGCCTTCGCGCTGGAGCGCTTTTACGTCAGCAGCATAAAAGTCTGCCCCGCCATTGAGCTCGATGAACTCACCCCGAAACAAATTGTGATCCGGGTCAAATTCGATCAAGGCTTTGTATCCACTGATTTCCATCACATTTTTCATGGTTTCACTCCATTCGACTCAAGCCATTTGCGCACGTTTTCCACGGCACCCTTATCTGTATCTGTATCTGGTGACGGGTGCGGTCTGTGAAACACCCTTCGGTCCGAAAATAGTTTGACACCAATCCGCGAGCCTTCTCGTTCTGTCACTTCTGCGCCCAGCGCTACAAACAGGGCTTCAATTTCGCGCCACTTGATACTGCCCGATACTGGCCGAGAAAGGATCAGTTCCAAGGTACGGAGATGTTTGCGATGCACTGAGTATGATACTATTTTTTAGTATCGTCTGCTATTGAATGGTTTGAGCACGTGCCAGATTTAACGCCAACAAGCGTTTCAAAATTTCGTCATCGGGCATGGCAGATGTGTAGTCGAGCCAACCGTAGGCGGTCGCAACAGCCAGGTCAAGCTGTTCGTGCGCATGGGCGAGCCATTGCGGGCGCAGGTTGTACAAATTGGTGAGCGTGCGCTTTTGCAGCGTCTTCATGTCAGTTTCGCTGATGCCGGGTTTGGGTTCAATGCGGTCGGGGTAGGGTGATGTGTCCATGCCCAGCGGAATGACTTCTGGCACCGAATGCGTCCACTCGGGTGGGTTGAGCCAGTTGTTGCGCAGGTCGTTGAGGGTTTTGGCGGCGTTGGCGATGTTGATTGCCAGTTGCCGAATGTCGGGTTGCACCTGTTTGCCGGTCGTTGACGCCGCTGCGCTTTGCCCAGGCGGGAGCGGGGCGAACGCTGGGGGCTCATACGCTTCGCTTTTTGAAATCGCCCCCATCGTCCGCCCCACTCCCGCCTTCTTGCTGGTCTTGGTTTGAGGCTGCGGGGGCAGGCTGTCTTCTGCCAGTCCGGCTGGTATTTGAGCGCCTGTGTTCAGCGTTTCGGTTTGCTGATGGGCGGTGTCGGCGGGGGTTAGGCCGAGGGGGAAGGGGAAGGTTTCGAAGCAGGATTTGGCGTTGTAGGTGGGACGACCGCCTTCGTCGCCGTCGCCATGGATTGACGCATTTGCCAGTGACCAAGCTGTATGGATGCGGCTGGACAGAATGCCGAGTGTTGTGTCATCCGCTCGTGCGACAACCAATAGTCGTGAATCAGGCGACACAGCTGTGCTGAGCCACGCGAAATATCGGTGTTTTGCCACTCGCACGGTGACAATGCATCGATCTAAATTTGCAACTACCGCGCGAAATTCAGCTCCGTTCCGCCCAAAACGCCACCAATTCTCTCGGCGCCCCCTGTCGTTGTTTTCAATTCGCTTGGGTTTGACCAGGCGAACTACATGCAGGAATGGCTGTTCAAAGAGCGCGGCTTCTCGCTCGCTTGTGTCCACACCAAAGTCAATGACCCAGTGATTTGCCGGACGATGACTCAAATCAGACCCGTTGCGCCAGGGCTTTAACACCAGCGAGTTGGGCTTTGCATGGGGGTTTGGTTGAAGCAACCAATGGCGAGCAATATCACCATGGACGTCAAAGCTGCCAGACTTTTCTGCCCCTTTGAAGGCGGCATTTTGGTTGTTATCAAGCGTCCTCGCACTAGTTAGGTCGGAGTTGGATGCGTTACTTAAATCTGAATAAATTCCACTGACTCTCAACCCATTCAAAAAGCAACATTCACCCCAGCCAAAACTGACCAATGACACCCGAACCGCTGCACCGTCGTTGACCCAAGGTTCGTCACTCCAGGCGTCAAAAATGCGGGTTTTCTTTTGACGAATCGCATCCAGAACAACCCGGTTCGAGCCACTGCGAATGCTTTGTGTGGCAACCAACCCTGCCGCACCCAGTCCGTTGGTTGCAATCGCTTTGAGCGCTTTGTCAAACCAGTAACACACCAAATCAGCGCCACCTGGCACGCGGCCCTTGAAAACGGAATCCAAAGCTGAGAAGTAATCATCGCCAAGCTCCCGGCGTTTCTTGCTCCCCCCCAAAAACGGCGGATTCCCAACCACCACACTCGCTTTAGGCCATGTTGCTTCCACCGCAACGGTACGAGCGGATTTGTCAACCACCGCAGAATTCAACTCCCCGATCCCAGGCGCGGGTGGGGCAGAGGGTTGAGCCGATTTTAAAAAGCTAGGCGTATGAGGCTCCAGCGTTTGGGTTCCCCTTGCCGCGTCAGCCTGAACGTCACCGTCAGCGTCAGCCTAGGCGCAATGGCTTCCCAGGGCAACAAAATTCAGCGCACTACTAAATAAATAGCATATTATCCATATAATACGGGGGCTACAGATACTTTTTACCGGTACTCATCGCCCCAACAGGCGTTTCATCACCCCGTAGGCGGGGTA
>JANNCN010000041.1:0-11858 GCA_031386665.1 Rhodoferax sp.
GTGTTTTTGATGTTTCGCCCGCAAGGTTTGTTTGGCGAGAAAATTATTGATCGCGTCTGAAAATGACCTCAACCTAAGAAAACCATGTTCTATAGAGAAAACGGTCAGTTCAAAACGACCTACGCCAAAGACCAGCAGATCTTTCCGATCTTGCAGGACAAAGTCGCCATCTTGGCACTGATCGCCTTTGCCTTCATTGGCGTGCCCTTCATTGCAGACGAATACTCGTTTCGGGCCATCTTGATTCCATTTTTAATTTTGTCGCTGGCCGCCATTGGCGTGAACATTCTGGTGGGCTACTGTGGCCAAATTTCTTTGGGCTCGGGTGGGTTCATGGCGGTGGGAGCTTACGCAGCGTACAACACGTTTGTGCGGATTGAAGGCATGCCTCTGATTGTGGCGCTCCTGGTCGGCGGCGGCTTTGCCACCCTGGTCGGCATCTTTTTTGGTATCCCCAGTTTGCGGGTCAAAGGCCTTTACCTGGCCGTTGCCACATTGGCCGCGCAGTTCTTTTGCGATTGGGCGTTCTTGCGTGTGAACTGGTTCACAAACAACTCGTCGTCAGGGTCGGTCTCTGTGTCCAACATGCAGGTTCTGGGTTGGACGATTGATTCGCCCATCGACAAGTATTTGTTTTGCCTCGGGTTTTTGGTGGTGTTCGCACTGTTGGCCAAAAACCTGGTGCGAAGTGCTATTGGGCGCGAGTGGATGGCCATTCGTGACATGGACGTGGCAGCGGCCGTCATTGGCATTCGCCCCATGTATGCCAAGCTGAGTGCGTTTGCGGTCAGCTCCTTCATCGTCGGCGTTGCGGGCGGCTTGTGGGGCTTTGTGCATTTGGGCGCTTGGGAGCCGGCCGCTTTTTCGATTGACCGCTCATTCCAATTGTTGTTCATCGTCATCATTGGCGGCATGGGTTCGATCATGGGATGCTTTTTTGGGGCTGCCTTCATCATCATATTGCCCATTTTTCTGAACCAGTTTTTACCTTGGGTCGGGTTGGTCTTTGGCATCACGATTTCCACCGCGGCGGTCACGCACGCAGAGTTCATGATTTTTGGCGCATTGATCGTCTGGTTTTTGATTGTGGAGCCGCACGGTCTGGCCAAACTTTGGAGCATGGGCAAGCAAAAAATGCGGCTTTGGCCTTTTCCACATTGACGGTATCGCAAACTAAAGGCGTTCTTTTGGCAGCATCGATTCCAGGCACAGTGTCAGCGCGGGTTAATGCTGATGCACAGTTGAGTTCACGTTCGTTAAACCTTAAGCACCTTGTGCTTTAACTTTTGGAGATAGTCATGAAACTTCGTCATCTGGCCTTGTCCGCTGCGCTTGTGGCGGTTGGGTCTTCAGCGTTTGCTCAGGCCAAAGAGCAATTTTTCCCGTCGCTGGTCTATCGCACGGGTGCTTACGCGCCTAACGGTGTTCCATTTGCCAATGGCATGGCCGACTACATGAAGCTGGTGAATGCCAAGGGCGGTATCAATGGCGTGAAAGTCTTGGTCGAAGAATGCGAAACCGGCTACGCCACAGACAAAGGTGTGGAATGCTACGAGCGCCTGAAAGGCAAAAACGGCGGTGCCACAGTGTTCCAGCCTTTGTCCACCGGCATCACTTTTGCGCTGACCGAAAAAGCCCCTGGCGACAAAATTCCCTTGATCACCTCTGGCTATGGCCGCAGCGAATCAGCGGATGGCGGGGTGTTCAAGTGGAACTTCCCGCTGGTTGGCACCTATTGGGTCGCCGCTGACATTTTGGTGCAAGAAATTGCCAAAAAAGAAGGCGGGCTGGACAAGCTCAAAGGCAAAAAAATCGCCTTGGTTTACCACGACAGTCCTTACGGCAAAGAACCCATTGCCTTGCTGCAAGAGCGCGCAGCTTCCCACGGCTTTGCTCTGAGTCTGTTGCCTGTGACCCACCCCGGTGTCGAGCAAAAGGCCACCTGGTTGCAAATTCGCCAAAACAAGCCTGACTATGTCTTTTTGTGGGGCTGGGGCGTGATGAATTCGACCTCGATCAAAGAGGCTGTGGCAACTGGCTACCCGCGCGAAAAAATGTACGGCGTGTGGTGGTCGGGTGCAGAGCCTGATGTGCGCGACGTAGGCGCCGGTGCCAAGGGTTACAACGCGTTGGCCTTGCAACACGGTGCAGAACCCAATGCCAAAGTAACGCAAGACGTGCTGGCCATGGTGCATGCCAAAGGGCAGGGTACTGGTCCCAAGTCTGAAGTGGGCGAAGTGCTGTACATGCGCGGACTGTCCGCGGCCATGCTCGCCGTTGAAGGTGTGCGCGCTGCGCAGGAGCGTTTTGGCAAAGGCAAGGTTGTGACTGCCGAGCAAGCACGCTGGGGCTATGAAAACCTGAACCTGACGCAAGCCAAACTGGACGCGCTGGGTTTCAAAGGAGTCATGCGCCCGGTGTCCACCTCGTGCCAAGACCACATGGGTGCATCCTGGGCTCGCCTGCACACCTGGGACGGCGCGAAGTGGAGCTTCTCTTCCGACTGGATGCAGGCTGATGAGCAGATTCTCAAGCCCATGGTGAAAGCAGCGGCCGACAAGTACGCGGTTGAGAAAAAACTGACCCGTCGCGCGGCCTCCGACTGCCAAAGTTAGGCTCACTCCCCGGCTTGCTCACTGCGTGTAGCCGCTTTCCCCCTTGCTGGGGGCAACACCTGTGACCCGGCAAAGCCGGTTCCACGGTGTTTCTGGTAGGGCACCGCGGCGGCAAGCTGGAGGATGTATGAAATTGGTGGCCCTTCGGGGTCTCTAATTGAAAGTGTCGCGTTGCGGGGCTTTCAATTGGTCAAACGAGATACTCATGAGCACACCCAACATAGTTCTGAACGTCAGTGGCATCGAGGTCATTTACAACCATGTCATCCTGGTTTTGAAGGGCGTGTCGCTGACAGTGCCTGAGGGCAAAATTGTCGCCATTTTGGGCGGCAATGGCGCGGGCAAAACCACGACCCTGAGGGCTGTGTCGAACTTGCTTAAAGGCGAGCGCGGTGAGGTGACCAAGGGCAGCATTGAACTGCGGGGCGACCGGATTGAGAATTTGTCTCCCGCCGACTTAGTTGAACGCGGCGTGGTGCAGGTCATGGAAGGCCGCCACTGTTTTGCCCATTTGACGATTGAAGAAAATCTGCTGACCGGTGGCTACACCCGCAAGGACAAAACTGAGATTGCCCGCAACCTGGAAAAGGTTTATGCCTATTTCCCGCGCCTCAAAACCCGTCGCACCTCGCAGGCGGCCTACACATCAGGCGGTGAACAGCAAATGTGCGCCATTGGCCGGGCGCTCATGACCAACCCCAGTGTCATGTTGCTTGATGAGCCATCCATGGGGCTGGCACCGCAAATTGTGGAGGAGGTTTTTGAAATCGTCAAAGACCTGAACCAAAAGGAGAAAGTCACCTTTTTGTTGGCTGAGCAAAACACCAACATGGCGCTCAAGTACTCTGATTACGGCTACATCATGGAGTCTGGGCGCATTGTGATGGACGGCGTCGCGTCGGACTTGGCGAGCAACGAAGACGTGAAAGAGTTTTACTTGGGGACGGGCGGTGGTGGCGAGAAAAAGAGCTTTAAGGACGTGAAAAGCTACAAACGCCGCAAGCGCTGGCTAGCCTAGTCTTTTTTACCCCTGACTTTGTTAGCTTGATAGCCATAGGAGAGAACGCCCGTGAACGACTATTTTGATGCGCTGGAAACACGCACACCAGCACAGCGCGAAACCGCATTGATGGCGGCATTGCCCTTGCAAATTGCCCATGCGCAAAAGAGTTCGTCTGCCATGGCTGAAATTTTGGTGGGGGTTGCGGCGCACAGCGTTAACAGCCGCCAGGCGCTGGCAAAGTTGCCCGTCACCCGCAAAAGCGATCTGTTTGACAGGCAAAAGGCGGCCCGTGCCTTGCCTGGCGCCGTCGAATCATTCGGTGGCTTCTCGGCCCTGGTTCGCGGGCCTAAGATGCCGCATATTTTTTCATCGCCAGGCCCGGTTTACGAGCCGGGTGGTGCCACTCTCGACTATTGGCGTGCAGCGCGCAGTTTGTTTGCGGCTGGTTTCAGATCGGGCGACCTGGTGCACAACGCCTTCAGTTACCACATGACGCCGGGTGCCTTCATCATGGAATCTGGCGCTCATGCCATTGGTTGCACGGTGTTTCCCGCAGGCACTGGGCAGACCGAGCAGCAGCTTGAGGCAATTGCGCAGCTCAGGCCCAGCGCCTATTTGGGCACGCCGAGTTTTCTTCGCATCCTGGTCGAAAAGGCGCTTGAATCGGGCAGCGACATCAGCAGCTTGACCAAAGGTTTGGTTGGTGGCGAGGCCTTCGTGCCCAGCCTGCGCGACTGGTTTGCCGAACGCGGTTTAACTGTCTACCAAAGCTATGCCACTGCAGACCTGGGGTTGATTGCGTATGAAACCGCCGCGCGCGAGGGCATGGTGATAGACGAGGGCGTGATTGTCGAAATCGTTCGCCCTGGCACGGGTGACCCGGTGGCTCTAGGTGAAGTAGGCGAGATGGTCGTGACCACCCTCAACCCTGGCTACCCGCTGATTCGCTTTGGCACGGGTGACTTGTCGGCTTACTTGCCAGGCAATTGCCCAACGGGGCGAACCAATGCGCGCATCAAGGGTTGGATGGGTCGGGCGGACCAAACCACCAAAATTCGCGGCATGTTTGTGCACCCCAAGCAGGTGGATGACATCATCAAACGATTCCCTGAAGTCACCAAGGCCCGCTTGGTGGTGGCGGGCGAAATGGCAGCCGACACCATGACGCTGAAAGTCGAAACCGCCTGCAGTGGCCCAGACGCGCTGGTGCAAAAAATCGCCGATGCCATACGCGACGTCACCAAACTGCGCGGGGCGGTCGAATTGGTCGGCGTTGGCAGTTTGCCCAATGACGGCAAGGTGATCGAAGACGCGCGCAGTTACAAGTAAGCTGCGGCCAGTTGTTAGCGCAAAGTTGTCCGCGCAAAGTTGTGGGGGGCGTGGATGCTGCGATAAGTATTTTCCGCAGGCGCTTGGGCTTTGGCTTGGGGTACGCTTGACGCATCCTTTTTTTTGAGCAACACCATGACCCAATTTTTGAACAAACTGCTGCCCTTGGCCGCTATCGCTGCGACGGGTTTCGCAATGCACACTGCGGCTTTCGCCCAGGCCTACCCCGGCAGTAAAACCATTTCTATCGTCGTGCCCTTTGCTGCTGGCGGCCCGACCGACCGCGTGGCGCGCGACCTGGCTGAAGCCCTGCGCAAGCCTTTGGGCGGCGTCACCATCGTGATTGAAAACGCGGCGGGTGCTGGTAGTTCCATCGGCTCCAACAAGGTCGCCAAAGCCAACCCCGACGGCCACACCTTGCTGTTGACCCACATCGGCATGGCCACCATGCCCACCCTGGTGCGCAACCTGCCTTTCAAAGTTGACAGCGACTTTGAATACCTGGGTCTGGTCAACGATGTGCCAATGACCCTGGTTGCCAAGCCTTCCATTCCGGCCAACAACTACAAAGAGCTGGTCACCTGGATTGGCCAGAACAAGGGCAAAATCAATTTAGGCAATGCGGGCGTGGGCTCCGCGTCGCACCTGTGCGGTTTGCTGTTTCAAAACGCTTTGCAAGTGGACATGACCACCGTGCCCTACAAAGGCACAGCGCCCGCCATGACCGACCTGATTGGCGGCCAAATTGACATGATGTGCGACCAGACCACCAACACCAGCAGCCAGATTGAAGCCAAAAAGATCAAGGCCTTTGCCGTCACCACGTCGCAGCGTCTGACCACACCCGCCCTGAAAGACTTGCCCACCTTGCAAGAGTCAGGATTGAAAGGTTTTGAGCTCACGATTTGGCATGGTCTGTACGCGCCCAAGGGCACACCCGCTGACGTGCAAGCCAAAATCAATGCCGCCCTGAAAGTTGCCCTGAAAGACCCAGACTTCATCAAGAAACAAGAAGGCTTGGGTGCTGTGGTGGTGACTGACAAACGCATGGAGCCTGCAGAGCACAAGAAATTTGTAGCCGCCGAAATCGCCAAACTGAGCCCAGTGATCAAAGCCGCTGGCGTGTACGCAGACTGATTTTGATAAAACAGGTTTGCTACTTTAATAGTAGCAAACTATTGAATAGATTCGAGAGCTAGAGGTAGATTTAGATCGTATTTTCGATTTTTGAACTGTTTTCGGCTCTTTTTACAAAACCTCATATCACCGGTGATATGAGGTTTTTTTATTGGGCGCAAAATTCTTGCTACTGTCCAGCGCCATAATCTACCGTGGTGAACTGCTCCACACTCATCCGAAAAAACCTGACAAGGCCCCCATGACAAACAAGTCCCTTGCGAATAAACGTGTGACATTGGCCCTGATGGCCAGTTTGACTTTTGCAGGTTTGGCGGGTTTTGCCAGTGGCGCTGCCGCACAAGGCACCTGGCCCAACAAGCCCGTCAAAATTATTGTCCCGTTTGCGCCAGGGGGCACCACTGACCTGCTGGCCCGCGCCATGGCGGTTGAGTTGTCAAAGGCATTTCCTCAGCCGTTTTTGGTTGAGAACAAGGCAGGCGCAGGCGGCAATGTGGGGGCTGATTTTGTCGCCAAGGCACCCAATGATGGCTACACGTTGCTCATGGCCACGGTGGGGACACACGGCATCAACAAGTCGCTTTACACCAAGCTTCCCTATGACCCACAAAAGGACTTTGCGCCCATCACTTTAGTCGCAGGCGTTCCGAACGTGATGATCATGAATGCCGACCTTGCCAAAAGGCTGAACATCAACACCGTGCCTGACTTCATCAAGTACGCGCGCGCCAATCCCGGCAAGCTGAACATGGCGTCCAGCGGCAACGGCACCTCAATTCACCTGTCAGGCGAGCTTTTCAAGTCCATGGCAGGGGTGTTCATGACCCACATTCCCTACACGGGCTCTGGCCCAGCGCTTTTAGGCATGGTGTCTGGCAATGTTGATGTGATGTTTGACAACCTGCCCACTGCCTTGCCGCTGATCAAAGGCGGCAAGTTGAAGGCATTTGCCGTGACCAGTGCCAAGCGGTCAGTTGCTGCACCCGATTTGCCCACCATTGCCGAAGCTGGCAATTTGAAAGGTTATGACGCCAGCAGCTGGTTTGGATTGGCGGCACCCGCAGGCACGGCGCCAGAAACTGTCACTAAAATTTACCAAGAAGTTGCCAAGGCGCTTGCCAGCCCTGCGGTCAAAGAAAAGCTGGTGGCGCAAGGGGCGATCTTGGGTGGCATTACACCGCAAGAGTTTGCGGTGTTCATTGATTCGGAAATCAAAAAATGGGGGCCGGTCGTCAAGGCATCGGGTGCCACGGTTGACTGATTTTTGGGCTCGAACTTAACGGTTTAAACCCCCCAAACGACATCAACCCCGGCTTTTTCGCTGGACTTAAGAATCTCCAGCATCGGGTGCGCGCGTTGTCGCAACGACACGCCATCAAATTTGGGTGCCGGTTTGCCGTCTGCCACGGCCTTGGCAACAGCTTCTTTTTGCGCCAATTCCTCAGCACCAATGGCGGCAGTGAGTGCAGTTGCAGCCGCCTTCATTTGCGCGGGTTGCAAAATTCCCTGGGCGCCGTAGTCACGGCCGTTGTCTTTGCCAATGATGGCAAGCACCTGGCGGCCGTTGGGCTCCAGCATGATCACGTCGCCTGCGGCTTTTGATTTGAATTTGTAGAGCATGTGTAGGTGTTCCAGTTTCAGTGGGTCTGTGTTGACGGTAGAAGGGAGAATCAAGTAAGCTCGATTGTGCGCCTTTGAGTCCGTGCCCGGCTTGACCTACAGCAATAGCATCCAATGCAATATGAGCCTATTTTCCTAATTTGAAAGCCTGAAATGCTCAAAAAATTTGTCATCACCTTGCTGGTTCTCATCGCCACGGTGCTGGTCTATGCCGTGTCGCGGCCTGACACGTTTCGGGTGGAGCGCAGCGTGACGGTCAAGGCGGCACCCGACAAAATTTTTGCCTTGATTCAAGACTTTCACAATTGGGGCGCGTGGTCGCCGTATGAAAAGTTAGACCCCGCGATGAAGCGCACCTTCAGTGGTGCCAACAGCGGCAAGGGAGCGGTTTACGCATGGGACGGCACGGGCCAGGCAGGTGCGGGTCGCATGGAAATTTTGAATGCGCCCGCCGCCTCCCAAGTGGTGATTCAGCTTGACTTCAGCAAGCCATTTGAGTCGCGCAACACCGCTGAATTCAGCTTAAAGCCTCAAGGCGATCAAACCCAGGTCACTTGGGCCATGTATGGCCCAGCGCTTTTCGTGACCAAGCTCATTGGCATTTTTGTCAGCATGGATCAAATGATTGGCAAGGACTTTGAAACTGGATTGCTCAATTTGAAACGGGAGGCTGAAAAGTGAGCATTTGAAAGCGCACTTCACCGTCTGGCGTCAAGCCGCAGCGCTGCCAGCCCGACAATTCATAAAAGCGTTCCGCTCGGGTGTCAGTTTCGGTGCTAAGCCAAAGCCACTGCACCCCACAAGACCACAGCCACTGAACCGCGACATCGTGCAAGCGACGTCCGTGACCTTGGCCCTCAAAATCCGGATCAACAAACAGCGCCCAAATGCTGCCCGTTTTGTCAGATCCGGGGTCGCATTGTGCAATGGAGAAGCCCACAATTCGCCCTTCAATATCTACAACCCAGCCTCTGCCAGCCCCTTCGATTGCGGAGGCGACATCGTCATCCAAAATGACCCGCGAGGTGAGCCGATTTTCTTTGACAGAATGCCTGACGCGCTGAATCTGGGGAATATCAGCGCGGGTGGCTTGGCGCAGCGACCAAGCCAGCGCTGCGGCACTGCCAAGTGGCATCACATCCCCGACGAATGACTTGGAAATGGAATCAGCCAATTACTTTGCGCTGCATCACTACATGGCTGGCTTTTTCAGAGGCTACGAACTGAACACATTCGTAGCCTAGAGCGCGCATGTCAACCCCTTCGAACAGTCGCTCCCCGCTGCCCAGCAGAACCGGCGAAATAGCGACATGCAGCTCATCGATGAGGCCCGCGCGAAGGTACTGCTGGATCGTGTCGGGCCCGCCGCCGATGCGTACATCCATACCCTTGGCCGCGTCGCGGGCCCGTTCAAGCGCTTCGTGAATACCGCCCGTGACAAAGTGAAACGTCGTGCCGCCTTCCATTTCGATGGACGCACGCGCGTGATGCGTCAAGATGAACGTTGGCACGTGATAGGGCGGGTTGTCCCCCCACCAGCCCTTCCAGTTCAGGTCGGGCCAGGCACCGCGGACTGGCCCAAACATGTTTCTGCCAAGAATCCACGCGCCCACATTGTTGAAGCCCCGCGCAGCAAAATCGTCGTCGATTCCCGTGGTGCCTCCCTCGACACCCAGTAGCGTGCGTTGAATCGTGCGTGTGGGGAACAGCCACTGATGCAAATCTGGCCCGCCCACCCCGAGCGGATTGCCAAGGTCCTGATGGGGACCCGCGCCGTATCCGTCAAGCGAGATGGTAAATCCTTCAACTCTAACGCGTGGCATTTGGATGTCTTTCTTTTGGGCTAACTTGGCCGCACGACATTGATCATCCACGGCTGACCGTAGCGATCGTCAAACATGCCGAACAGCAGTGACCAAGAAGTCTCTGCCAGCGGCATTCGAATCTCCCCGTCAACGGACATGGCGGCAAAAACGCGCTGGGCCTCCTCCAGACTGTCGACTTCGATATTGACCGAGGTGGTGGCTTGGCCTTCAGCGTTTTCCACGCCATCCGCGCCCATCAGCTCGGCGTTTCCTACCAGCAAGTGGACGTTGGCAATCAGCGGCTTCATCGCGTCAGGCATGGGCGGCGCACTAGGCATCGGTGGCATGTCGCCATAGGTTGTCGTTGACAAGATTTTGCCGCGCATGGCTTGCGCGTAAAAATCGAAAGCCTCGCGGCACTTCCCATCGCGAAACATCAAGTAGGGGGTCAGTTTCATGGCAACTTTCCTTGGAGGGGTGGGGCATTCAGGTTTTTGTCATGCCCGCGGGAATCTTAACGCCAAACCTCGGAGACTTTAGTTTGCTAAGGCTCCAGGAATCCACTCGACGTGTTGGTCGCCTTGGCGCAGCACTCAGCATCACAACAAATAGCGTGCTCTTCGTATTGCAGTAAAGCGACAGGTCGTGTTTGGCCAAGTTCAGCTTGTCTTTGCCAGGGTCAAATATCAAACGCAGAATTTATTGGACTACTTTGACTTGAGGCAACATAACGTTTGAGCGACGCGGCAGATCCCGGCTTGCCGGTGGCTGTCCGCTTGAGCGAAGGGTTCAAGCGCGATCTAACCTTATTCGATGGGCGTCATGGGGATAGCGCCTCTTCGGCGGCTGCGCGTGCATGAATAGCCGTGGTATCGAATAGCGGGACTCCTGAGTCCTGCTGATCGACCAGAAGCGAGATCTCCGTGCACCCGAGAATGATGGCGTGTGCACCCTGTGCCACAAGATTTTGCATGACTCTTCGATACTCACGACGAGACGCGGCGGTGACCACACCCAGACATAGTTCTTCGTAGATGATGCGGTGAATAATCTCACGGTCTGGCGAATCTGGGACGATGACTCGAAGCCCGTGATGTTCGCTCAACCGGTCGCGGTAAAACGCCTGTTCCATTGTGAATCGGGTACCGAGTAGCCCCACGGTTGAGTGACCTGCTCGCTTAATTTCGATAGCCGTCGGATCTGCGATATGAAACAGCGGAATTTCGACAGCTGCCTCAATATTGGGAGCCACTTTGTGCATCGTATTTGTGCACAAGACCAAGAAGGCTGCGCCTGCTGCTTCAAGCGCGCGAGCGGCGTCGGCCAGGATCAAACCGGCGGCCTCCCAATCACCTGCATGTTGGAGCCGTTCGATCTCGTGGAAGTCGACGCTGTACAGGATGATCTTCGCCGAGTGCAGGCCACCCAGCCGTTCCTTGACCCTCTCGTTGATCTGACGGTAGTACGGAATTGTCGATTCCCAACTCATGCCGCCGATGAGGCCAATAGTCTTCACGAACGCTCCTTAGGGAAGGTTGATGACGCTCAACGTTGGCGCTGTCCGGCGGGCGGCACACGCCGCGCGGCAGCATTCATAGGCTGTGCGTCCGAGACGAGCAACCTGTTAAACCGAAGCGTCACGGAACGCCCGAAGCACAGTATTGATACGCGTTTGATAGCCAGCCCCTTGCGCTTTGTACCACTCTAGAACATCTTGATCCACACGAAGTGAAATAGATGCCTTTGACGGCAGCGGCTTCAAACCCTTTCGAATTAGGCCGCGCACGATGTTCTTTACGTCGACCTCTGGGTGTTCGGGCGTCGGCTTTGCGTCGTTAGCCTTTAGCCGCGCCCAATCAGTTTTTGATTTCATCGAAGTAGATTTGCGACTCGCGCTTAGTAGCTTTTCGGAACGAGATGACGCGGATTTCATTTTCACTCTCCGTATGTACGACTGAAACAGTGATGCCAGCGAGCATGCCCAGCTTAACGAAGCGTTGCTCACCGTAGGAGAAACGGTCATCCTCGAAAGTAAATGTCACCCCTTCAAAGACGCTTGCGGCATCTACGAAGTCAAGACCATGGGATTTTATGTTCGAAGCACGTTTCGTTTCTGACCAATTGAACTCCATGCTCGTAGTGTATATACGAAACGTATTGGCATCAAGCGATGCCTCTTCTGCGGTTTAACGTTTGAGGTAAGCCGCACGCGGAGGGCGCAGCCCGGAGCGCCTCGGCTTGACCGAGAGGTTAGGCGTCAATGTAGTTGCCTTGAAGTACCAAATTGCGCTCAAGTGGGTAGAAATTCCAAGCCATACTTCGTCGCAATAGCTTTTGCATCCTCCGAGG
>JANNCN010000149.1:0-9924 GCA_031386665.1 Rhodoferax sp.
ATGTGATTGACGTGTTGATTGTCGGCAACGAGGTGCTTTTGCGCAAAGATTTGTCAGTTGCAGAACTGCGCGCCCACCTGGTATTTGCCAAAGCCAACACCCCGGTGCCGGTGACCTACGCCGACGTGTGGGAGTTTTGGCGATTGAACGCCAGCCTGCAAGACCAAGTCGATTGGGTGACGATTCACATCTTGCCGTATTGGGAAGACAAGCCTGTCGCCGCCCAAGACGCTGCGGCGCATGTGCTGTCCATAGCGCGCAGCATGCAAGCGACGTTTGCCACCAAGCCCATTTGGATCGGCGAAACCGGATGGCCGGCTGCGGGACGGCAACGCGGCTTGGCGCGACCCGGTATCGTGGAGCAAGCGAGGGTTTTGCGAGACATTGTGACCCTGGCGAAAGCTGAAAAACTGAGCGTCAACATTGTCGAAGCGTTTGACCAACCCTGGAAAAAAGCCCTGGAAGGCGCGATGGGCGGGGCCTGGGGAGTATTTGGGGCAGACGGCACCTTGCGAGCGCACTTGAGCGGAGATGCCATCGAAGACCCGCTTTGGATTCGCGGCTGGGCCAGCGCGCTGGCGGTCGGCTTGATCGCAACAGCAGCCGGGTGGATTCGCAATCGCCAGGACAAGCCGGGGCCACAAAAATTGGGATTGAAGAGCATGGCCCTGTTGGGTTTGGGTGGCGCACTTTTGGGCGCGCTGCTGCCGCTTGAATGGGATTATTTGGCACTTTGGAGCCGCGACAACCGAGAATTTGGCTTGGCATTGCTTGCCAACTGTATGGTGCTGACTGGCGCCGTATTTTTGCTGCTGGACTTGGTCGGATGGCCCGGAAAACTGATGGCCAAGTTGCAAAGCCCCATTCGGCTAGCGGCCCTTTTCACTGCGGCTTGGTGGGCTTTGATTCTTTTGTTTGATGCTCGCTACCGCGGGTTTCCGCTGGCACTTTTTGCGGCACCTGCCTGCTTTTCGATGTGTCTGCTTCTCAAATCTTGGACGTCCTGCGACAGTGGTCACAACGATCCTCACCACTCAGGCACCTGGGATTCGGCAAGGAATTCACAAAAATTTTTAGCGGGCATGCTGTGCATCAGCGCCCTTGCAATTGTCCTGAGCGAAGGTGTCGAAAACCTTCAGGCGCTGGGCTTGTGCGCTTTTTGGTTCGCTATGGCTGCCAGTTCATGGCGACGAGACCCATCTTGCCGAACGGTCGAAAGCCCGGCCAACAGCAACGATGGGGCCGCCAACTCGGCGCTGTAAAGCACCAAGGCCAGACTCGCCACTGTCCATGCAGGCCATGCAAGCCTGCCAAAGGATTCCAGGGGTATGAAACGGTTAGCCTGCGCAGCGACACCCAACAGGAGGGCCAACCAGCCCAGTCGCTGGCCAGTCAACAACCAGATCGTGCCTCGCCTGACAGAGCATTGCCACCCTGGGTTGGCGAGGTCGCACAGGGCGGCCATTTGGACGGCCTCAATCAATTGATGGCGAATTCCCCATGCCAAAGCACCCGCAATCAAGGCGCTGGCTGCCATTGCGGCGATGGTTTGGCGCGTCTTGGTGCTGGGCTGGGCTGGCACTCACTGATCCTTGTGCAATGCGTTGAGCAAAATTGTGGTCAACCCAGACAGTGAAGCAATGGCTTTGCGCTGCGGCAACATGCCGGGCGAAAAACCAGCTGCCAGAAACCGCTCGATCAGCGCCGGGTTCGATGCAATGACATGAACAGGCACATCCCACGATGCGCCCTCGCCTGTCACATTGCTGGTGGGTTGGTGGTCGCCCAGGACAAGCATCACATATTCACGCTCTTTAGGCATGGCAAGGTAGCCTGCCAGCCACTCAAAGTTGTATTTGATCATGCCCACGTAGCCCGGCTGCATGTCCAGCCAAGGCGTGCTCGATGCCTGCAAGCGCGCAACTTCCTGATTGTCAAACGGTGCCAGGGTCAGCACCTTAGCCCAGTCCGGCTGGTAAGGCGGCACGGGGTGAAAAGGCAAATGGCTGCTGATCGACGAAAAAAACAGGAAACGCGGCGGGCTGCCTTGCCCAATAGGTTGCAACTGCCGAAATTTCGCCAATGCAAACTGATCCGGGATTTTCCAGTAGCCCAGTTGGGGGCCTTCATAGTTCAAGGCCCGTGCATCGACCAGCTTGTCGAAGCCGAAAAAATCACCCTCCGGCCAATCCCAACTCAGGGCTGGGTAAAGGCCGAACGTCTCGTAACCTTTTGATTTGAAGTGTTTGACCAAGGTCGGTCGTTGGGTGGTGAGCAACACGTCGTGAAGAATCGGGTCGCGGGTATCGACACCCGACAGTAAGGCCATGTGTGCCAAGTCAGTGCCGCCGCCAAACGTGGTTGAGGTGACAAAGGCCGACACAATGGTTTGACCCCGGGCCAGCGCCTGGGTTTCCAGCGCCTTTTGCAGCGGCGCAATTTGCTGTTGCATGGCGTCATTGTCAAAAACAATGGCACCGTAGGACTCAAAGAAAAAAAGCTTGAAGTCACTGCCAGCCAATTGCCGCAAATTGGAGTCAAAAGCCGGTGACGCAGGCAAGTTGGACTGGCCGCTGCCTTCCAAAAGCGCATGCCAGAAAATTTTGCCTTGCGCCCAATACGTTGGAATCACGGGCCTGGAAATGTAGGGCCAAGTCAGTTGAGCGCCCGCCAAATTCGCAAGCGAGGACAAAAGCAAAAATCCAGTCAGGGCAAGCGCCCATTTGCTTTGCAAAGTATACGGAACAGCTTTTTTGACGGTGACCGTCATCGCCCAGCGCAGCACCAGAAACAAAACTGCTAGCAAAGCAACTGTGGCGGCGATGACAGCCACAACCACCCACAAAGGGTACTTTTGCATCAGCACCCAGAGAAGGCGCGGGATCTGCAAGCCGTCCCAGTACAAGTTAATGGCTCTGCCAAACAACGCGGGTGCCGTGGTGTCAAAGTAGCGACCCACGACCAACACGGCATACAACACCGCCAAGCCGCCCAAAAACCGCGATGAAACAAGCGATGGCGACAAGGTTTGGCGCCTCACAGCAAACCAGGCCAGCAAGCCGCACCACAGGTAAACAAATTCGGGTGCGATGCGGGCATCGAACCGAACGAATGGTGTGGGCCACCAATTGGTCATGCTCAATGCCGAATTGAGCACCCCCAAAGCCAAAACCGCAAACAGAGCGTTCAAGTACGGGTTTCGCGCCCGGTCTTGCGACTCTGCCGTCACAATGTGGCGCACTTCAGACGAATGCCACGCCCGTTTTGGACTGCAAATGCTCTCGCGTCACGCCGGGTGCCAATTCAACAATTTTCAGGCCTTGCGCCGTCACATCCATCACCGCCAAGTCGGTGATGATGCGATCCACCACGCCCACGCCCGTGAGCGGCAGCGTGCAAGATTTGAGGATTTTGAGATCTTCAGTGCCGTCTTTCTTTTTGGCGACGTGCTCCATCAGCACAATCACGCGTTTGACGCCAGCCACCAAGTCCATGGCACCGCCCATGCCTTTGACCATCTTTCCGGGAATCATCCAGTTGGCCAAGTCGCCTTTTTCGCTGACCTGCATGGCACCCAAAATGCTCAGGTTGATCTTGCCACCCCGAATCATGGCAAAGCTGTCGTGGCTACCAAAAATGCTGCTGCCTTTGATGGTGGTCACGGTTTGCTTGCCCGCATTGATCAGGTCTGGGTCTACCTCTGCCTCAATTGGAAAAGGGCCGATGCCCAGCATGCCGTTTTCAGACTGCAACCAAACTTCTTTGTCGGCAGGGACGAAATTGGCAACCAGGGTCGGAATACCGATGCCCAGGTTCACGTAAAAACCATCTTCAAGTTCTTGCGCGGCGCGCGCTGCCATTTGATCTTGTGACCAGCTCATTTTCAGACCCCCGCTTTCTCTGTAATCGTTCGTTTCTCAATGCGCTTTTCAGGCGTGGCATTCAACACAATTCGGTGCACGTAAATGCCAGGCAAATGAATGTCATCGGGGGCCAATTCCCCCACTTCGACGATTTTTTCGACCTCAACGACGCAAATTTTTCCGGCCATGGCCACGGCTGGGTTGAAGTTGCGGGCGGTTAAGTTGAAGCGCAAATTGCCCGATTTGTCGGCCACGGCTGCCTTGACCAAGGACACGTCGGGCACCAAAGCGCGTTCCATCACATAAGTTTCACCGTCAAAGTCACGCAACTCTTTTCCCTCTGCCACCAAGGTACCAACCCCCGTTTTGGTGAAAAACGCCGGAATACCCGCTCCGCCGGCCCGCAGCTTTTCAGCCAGCGTGCCTTGGGGGGTGAATTCCAGCGCGAGTTCCCCAGCCAGGTACTGTCGCTCGAACTCTTTGTTTTCGCCCACGTAGCTGGAAATCATTTTTTTGACCTGGCGGGTTTGCAGCAGTTTGCCCAGACCGAAATCGTCCACACCTGCGTTGTTCGAGATGGCCGTCAGGTTCTGCGCCCCGCTTTCAAGCACGGCATCAATCAGCGCTTCGGGAATGCCGCACAAACCGAAACCCCCTACACCGAGCGTTTGCCCATCCTTGATGACGCCGTGCAGCGCTTTAGCAGCCGATGGGTAAATTTTGTTCATTGAAGCAGACTCCTTAAAATTACAAGCCCTCAACGATACTACGCATCTGAGCCGGGCTTTGTGGTGGAGGGTGATTTTAAGAGCTTCAATTTGCACTTGAGTCGCCCTGTGAAGCCAGACCTTACATCGCGCGAGAAAGAGGTTGCGGCTTTGCTACTAGACGGCCAAACCAGCAAGGAAATTGGTCGCACATTGAGCATCGGCCATCGTACAGTCGAAATTTACCGCGCCCAACTGATGCAAAAGTTCAAAGCCTCGACCACCGCTGACTTGGTTCACAAACTGCTGGTGGGATAAACCCGGATTTTGTGCAGAACGACACTTTTTAGGCGAAGAAAGTGAATTAGACTGAATCAGACTAAATCACCGATCAAGACCATCACCCCGAGGCACCGCACAAGTGAACACCCCTGTGCACTCTGAACCGGTCTTTTTGCCGGAAACCAAACCGACTCCCAATGCCTGGGCCAAGTCGGTCAGGCGCAAGCTTTTCCTGTTTGGAGTCACCGCAGTGGTGCTGTCGGGCATTTTGGTTGCGGCTTCGTTGGCCTATTCGCGCATCAAGGCCGTTGAATCTGGCGAAGCCTTCACTGCCTCCTTTGCACAGGTCATTGCCGAGCAAACGAGCCGAACCTTCCAAACGATTGATCTGCGGCTGCAATTGGCTTCAGACAACCTGGAACACGTGGAAGAGTCCGGTTTGTTGTACCCCCAGGCGGCTCGGGCAATTTTGCAAGCCGAGATCAAGGACTTGCCGTTTGTACAGGCCCTCGAGGTCGCCGACCCCAAGGGGCAAGTGATTTACAGCACGGGCAAAGGCAAACCTGGTCGCAGCCTGGCCAGCCTGCCATATTTTCAGGTTCACCAAACCAACCCAGAGTCAGGTTTTTACATCGGCTCACCCGTGCGGGATGCGGCCAGTGGCAAATGGGTGCTGCCCACTTCAAGGGCCTTGATTGTCAAAGGCAAGTGGACCGGAGTCATCGTGGCAGAAATTGACGCCGCCTACTTTGACAAGCTCTGGAGCAGCCTGGACTTGGGTGGAGGTGGCTCCATCGCCTTGTTTCGCCGTGATGCCACGATGATTTTGCGCACCCCGCTAGATGATTCAGCTATGGGCAAAAACTTTCAGCATCGGCCCTTGTTCAGTGAACTGCTTTTGAAAAACTCTGTTGGCTCGTACCGGAATGTGAGCCCCATTGACGGCAATTTCCGCCAATATGCTTACCGAACTTTAGGTACCCAACCCGAGTTGGTGGTGCTGCTGGGTCAGTCTTTTGACCGTATTTTGAGCCCCTGGCGGTACTTGGTGGGCCTGGCCAGTGTCATTTGGCTGGTTGGCTGTGCAGCACTGATTTCCATGTGCATTTTTCTGGACCGCGCCTGGAGACGCCAGATCAACACCGATCACCAACTGCGCCAAAGCGAAGCCAACTTGAGCATCACCCTGAATTCAATCGGTGATGCGGTGATTGCCACGGATGCAGCGGGGCTCGTCACGCGCATGAACCCGACGGCCGAACAATTGACAGGCGTCAAAAAAGTCGCCGCGTTAGGCCGACCCCTGAATGAGGTGTTTCGCATCATCAATGCGCAAACGCGCGAAAAATCCGTCAACCCGGTGGACTTGGTGATGGCCCATGGCGAAGTGGTTGGTCTGGCCAACCACACCGCCCTGCTTTCCCACGATGGTGCCGAGTACCAAATTTTTGACAGTGCCGCCCCCATTCGCGACTCGACAGGCCTCGTGGTTGGCGTGGTGCTGGTGTTCAGCGATGTGACGCAAGACTACCGCATGCGCGAGCAATTGGCCAACAAGGCCGAAGTTTTGCTACGCACAGGCGAAATGGCCAAAGTTGGCGGCTGGGAGCTGGAGCTGCAGACGCGCAGATTCAGCTACTCAAAAGAGGCGCTTCGCATCAACGATGTTGACGCCAGCTTGCCCAATTACGAGCCATCGCTGGAGGAGGCTCTGAGCTACTACTCGGCAGAAGTTCGCCCCCGTGTTCAGGCAGCGTTCCAGGCAGCTATTGACCATGGAACACCATTTGACCTTGAAGCGCCCAAAGTCAGCCAAAAGGGGAAGGAACTTTGGGTGCGCACCCAAGGCACTCGGGTCTCGGTCAATGGCCGTCCGTTGAAATTGGTCGGCGCTATTCAGGACATCACGGCCAGCAAACAGGCTGATGCAGCTTTGCGCAAGAGCGAAGCCAGCTTGGTTGAATCGCAAGCGAGCGCGCATTTGGGTAGCTGGGACTTCGATATGGTCACCTTAAAAAGTACTTGGTCTGCTGAGAATTTCCGTCTTTATGGCCTTGATCCGACCAGTGAGCCACCCAGTTTGGGCCAGTTTTTGGCCTTGCTCCACCCTGATGATCGGCAGACGGTGATTGAAATGCAGGGCAAATTCCCAGCCACGGATGGCGAATATAGTCAGGAATTTCGTACCAAACCAAAGGACGGTCAGTTCAAATCACATCTCAACTCGTTTAGAGCTGCGCGGGACGCCAACGGCAAGGTGGTTCGCTTGATTGGCACAACGTTAGATATTACCGAACGCAAACAAGCTGAGCAGCAGCTTTTGGCGACGCAAGCCGAATTGCGTGAAACCGCACTGCACACCCAGACCATTTTGGACAATATGGTGGACGGTGTCATTACACTGGATTCGAACGGGCGGGTGGCATCGTTCAACAAGGCCGCCAGCGCCATTTTTGGCCACCCACCCGAGAACGTCATCGGCCGCGATGTTGCCATGCTGATGGCTGGCCCCTACCAAAACGACAGCGACGCCTATTTTCGCGATGACCAGGCGACGGGCGAACCGAGGGCCTTGCGCACCCTGCGAGAGGTGGACGGCCAGCGCGAGGACGGCAGCGTCTTCCCCATGAGCATCGCCATGTCCCGCATCGTGCGCGCTGGTGCCACCACCTACATCGCCATCGTGCGCGATATCACCCAGCAGCGCCGCGATGTGGAGGAAATCCGCCGCCTGGCCTTTTACGACCCCCTGACCGGCCTGCCGAACCGGCGCTTGCTGATGGACCGTTTGCGTCAGGCCATGCTGACTTCACAACGTGCAAGCCAGCACGGTGCCCTGATGTTTTTGGACTTGGACCACTTCAAACTGCTCAACGACACCATGGGCCACGACGTGGGCGACGTGCTGCTACAGCAAGTGGCCACGCGCCTGCTGGGTTGCGTGCGCGAAGGCGACAGTGTGGCGCGCTTGGGTGGCGATGAGTTTGTGGTACTGCTTGAAGCGCTTAGCGCCCAAAACCCGGAGGCCGCCACCCAGGCTGAAAGTGTGTCTGCCAAAATTTTGGAGGCCTTCAGAGCCCCCTTCAGCTTGCGCGGATTCAATCACTCCAGCACACCGAGCATCGGCATCATGGTGTTCATGGGCGACCATGTTGGCATGGACGAGTTACTGAAAAAAGCCGATGTCGCCATGTACCAAGCCAAAGCCGCAGGGCGTAACACCGCCCGCTTTTTTGACCCCGACACCCAGGCTGCCGTTGAAGCCCACGAGGCGCTAGAAAAAGACCTGCGCCGTGGCTTGCAGCGCCAGGAGTTTGTGGTGCATTACCAGATTCAGGTGGACAGCCAAGGCGCCCTTGTGGGTGCAGAGGCCTTGGTGCGCTGGCAGCACCCAGAGCGCGGGCTGACGACCCCTGCGCACTTCATCCCCATGGCAGAGGCCACGGGCATTATCTTGCCATTGGGCCAGTGGGTGATGGAAACCGCCTGCACCCAGCTAGTGGCTTGGGCTGCCCAGCCCCACACCGCCCAGTTGACGGTCGCCGTCAATGTCAGCGCATCGCAATTTGCGCAGCCAGATTTTGTCGCCAATGTGATGTTGGCGCTTGAAAAAACGGGGGCTAACCCGCGCTTGCTGAAGCTCGAGCTGACTGAAAGCATGCTGATCAATGACATTGAAGAAGTGATCGTCAAGATGAACCAGATCAAGGCGCTGGGTGCTGGTTTCTCTCTGGACGACTTTGGCACAGGCTACTCGTCGCTGTCCTACATCAAACGCCTGCCGCTGGAGCAGCTCAAGATTGACCAGTCTTTTGTCCGTGATGTGCTGACCGACCCGAGCGATGCTGTCATTGCCCGCACAATTTTGGCCTTGGGTCACAGCCTGGGCCTCAAGGTCATCGCTGAAGGCGTGGAAACCGCCGACCAGCGCGATTGCCTGGCGGCGATGGGATGCGACGCGTTTCAGGGCTACTTATTTGGCCGACCTGGGCCAGTTGAAAAGGCAATGGGCTAAAGACGCAGGGCCTGCCCGGTCAAGGCCGCCCAGACCGCAGTTTGGACACCAGCGTGACCAGCCCCAAAACCAGGGCTCCTGCCACCAAGCCCACCGCACCATCCATCAAAGCGCCAACAACCGGTGCAAGGGCCTGACCCGCCACCAGGCTCCATTGCTCGATCAAATGGTGCAAAGGCGCTATGCCATGGGTCAAAATGCCACCACCCACCAAAAACATCGCCACCGTGCCCGCGAACGACAGTGTTTTCATCAAATAGGGGGCAGCCACCAAAATGCCGCGCCCCAAGCTGCGACCCAAACTGGTATTTGCGCTTTGACTCATCCACAGCCCCAAATCGTCCAGCTTGACAATGCCCGCGACCAGGCCATAAACGCCAACCGTCATCAAAATAGCAATACCGCTCAAAACCGTGACCTGGGTGGCAAATGGGCTGCTTTGCACCGTCCCTAAAGTGATGGCGATAATTTCAGCCGACAAAATGAAATCGGTGCGAACCGCGCCCTTGATTTTGTCTTTTTCTAGCTGAACCAGGTCTACCGCGGGGTTGCTCAGGCTGGCGACCAGCTCTTCGTGGCGCGCCGCATCTTCAGCTGGGCTGTGCAGGTATTTGTGGGCGAGTTTCTCAAACCCTTCAAAACACAGGTAAGCGCCGCCCAGCATCAAAAGCGGCGTCACCGCCCATGGCGCAAACGCGCTGATGGCAATGGCGGCGGGCACCAAAATGGCTTTGTTCAAAAACGAGCCCTTGCACACCGCCCACACCACGGGCAGTTCCCGGTCGGCCTTGACGCCTGCGACTTGCTGCGCGTTCAGCGCCAAGTCGTCGCCCAGCACCCCGGCCGTCTTTTTGGCGGCGACTTTGGTCAGCAGGGCCACGTCATCCAAAATCGTGGCGATGTCGTCTAGGAGCGCAAGCAGGCTGGTGGCCATAAGAGGGGAAACAGCGAAGGCTGATCAGAGTTAGCCGTGCATTATCGGCTGGGCCTGTGTCTAAACTGCGCCGCTGTAATCAGAGCGACAAAACAATTAGGCCTTGCGCTTTACGCTTGAAGT
>JANNCN010000156.1:0-26059 GCA_031386665.1 Rhodoferax sp.
TGGTGGACATGCGGGCTGACATGCTGGCGCACCTGAAAACGGACAAGCGACTGCTCGCCCTTGACGTTGAAATGGAGTACATGTTTTCCACTTGGTTCGATGTCGGTTTTTTGGAGTTGCGGCGCATCAGTTGGGATTCGCCCGCATCACTGATCGAAAAGCTCATCAAGTACGAAGCGGTGCACGACATCAAGAGTTGGTCTGATGTCAAAAATCGGCTTGATTCAGACCGCCGCTGCTACGGGTTTTTTCACCCCCGCTTGCCGGACGAGCCGCTCATTTTTGTTGAAGTCGCTTTGATGGATGAAATGGCTGACAGCATCACGCCGCTGCTTGACGAAACCGCCAGCGCGTCGGATTTGAAGAAAGCCACCACCGCCATTTTTTACTCGATCAGCAATACCCAGACGGGCTTGCGGGGTGTCAGTTTTGGCGATTCGTTGATCAAACGGGTGGTTGAAACGCTGAAAGAGGAATTCCCCAAGCTCAAGGTTTTTGTCACGCTATCGCCGATTCCCGGTTTTCGCTCATGGGTAGGCAAGAACGCCAAGGCCATGCTGGACGGACTGGATGAAAAAGCCCGCGCCCAGGTGGCCAAAGCCTTGGGTTCGGACCCGCCTGACGCCGATCAGTTCCTGCGCGCGACAGAGGCACCCTTGGCGCTGGACGCCAAGTCACCCATTCGGCAAATGCTTTTACACTGCGCCGCGCACTACCTGGCGCGTGAACTCAAAGACGGCAAACCGGCGGACCCAGTTGCGCGTTTTCACCTAGGCAATGGGGCGCGGGTAGAGCGATTGAACTGGGCGGGCGACCCGTCACCCAAGGGCTTAAAGCAGTCTTGTGGCTTGATGGTGAACTACCTGTATGACCTTAAACGGCTCGATAAGCACCGCAGTCAACTGACTTTGGGCAAAATTACAACCTCGAGCTTGATCGACGACCTGCACTTTTAGTTGACCTTGGCTTGCGTTTGTTTTTGACAAAGCGAGCAAAGCCTGTTTTTTCTATAACAACTGGAGACCTTCTTGAACAATCAACACCACAATTTGGCTCGGCGCGATGTCCTTCGCCTGGCTGCCGCCGCAACGGCTTTTTGTACTGCGGGCGTTCAGGCGCAGTCCGCTTGGCCAGCCAAACCTGTCACGCTGATCGTGCCGTTTCCGGCGGGTGGCGGCACCGACGCTTTCGCGCGTCCGCTGTCAGCACAGTTTTCGCGAATGACGGGCAAGCAACTGGTCATTGACAACCGGGGCGGTGCTGGCGGAACTTTGGGTGCTGGCATTGCAGCCAAAGCAGCGCCTGACGGTTACACGCTTTTCATGGGCGCGGTGCACCACACCATTGCGCCCTCGATGTACGCCAAGTTGGACTACGACATTGAAAAGGACTTTGTTCCCCTGGCGCTAGTGGCCGTGGTGCCCCAAGTGTTGGTAGTGAACCCCAAAAACGTGCCGGGCGACTTCAAGGCCTTTTTGGCGCAACTCAAAGCCAACCCGGGCCGCTTGAATTACGGGTCTGCGGGCACGGGCACCTCGCACCATTTGGCAGGTGAGCTTTTTAAGCAGCAAACCAAAACTTTCATCACACACATTCCCTACACGGGTGCAGGGCCTGCGCTGCGCGATCTGGTGGGCGGGCAGGTGGACATGATGTTTGACGGTTTGGGTTCTTCAGCAAGTCACATCAAAGGTGGGCGCATCAAGGCGCTGATGGTCTCTGGCGCGAAACGCAACGCGGCTTTTCCTGATGTGCCCTGCGCGGCAGAATTGGGCTTGCCCGACTACACCGTGACAACCTGGTATGGCGTTTGGGCACCCAAAGGCACGCCTGCTGAGGCGCAACAACGCGCGATTGAAGAAATCAACAAGGCTGGGCTTTCACCAGAGGCGCGCGCCATTTGGGCCACACAAGGCGCTGAATTTGGCACTTTGTCGCCGCAGCAATTTGGCAGTTTTGTGAGTGCCGAAGTGAAACGTTGGGCGGTGGTGGTGAAAGCCTCTGGAGCCAAACTGGACTGAGCCGTGAACCAGCAACTTGAAGAGACTTCGGCCTTGGGCCGTGTTGCAAGGCAGGGCAGCGCCGATGTTGACACGGTCAAAAAAAGCTCTAACGCCAACCTGTTTGTTGCCCTGCGCCAAGCCTTTCCGTCTAACCTGGATTCGGTCGCGATTGAGACTGATACAGGGTTTTTCTACTCATGGCGCGACTTGGAGCAGGCCACTGCCATGCTCGCCAACCTGCTTCAATCGCTGGGCTTGCCGCCTGGGGCACGCATTGCAGTGCAGGTCGAAAAGTCAGTCGAAGCGGCGATGCTTTACCTGGCCACGCTGCGGGCGGGTTTCGTTTTTTTGCCACTGAACACTGCTTACCAAAGCGCTGAGATCGAGTATTTCGTTGGCAATGCCGAGCCTGCCGTGGTGGTTTGCAGCACGGCAAATTTTGGTTGGGTCAGCAAAATTGCGTTCAAAGCGGGCACCCAAAACGTCTTCACCCTGGATGATGACCGCACAGGTTCGCTGTTGCAACGGGCCGCAGGTTTTTCGCGCCAACACGAGCCTGCACCTTGTAACGCCAACGATATGGCCGCAATTTTGTACACCAGTGGCACGACGGGACGAAGCAAAGGTGCCATGTTGTCGCATGGCAATTTGCTCAGCAACGCGCTCACACTCAAAGACTATTGGGGCTGGCGAACACCTGAAGAAGGTGGCGATGTGCTGATTCACGCGCTACCGATTTTTCATGTGCATGGCTTGTTTGTGGCTTTGCATGGCGCACTGATCAATGGCAGCAAAATGATTTGGTTCGCCAAGTTTGACGCTCGGCAGGTCTTGCAAAAGATGCCCGAAGCCACTGTTTTCATGGGGGTGCCGACCTTGTATGTGCGCCTTCTGGCGGAGCCAGGCTTAACCCGCGATGCCGTGCGCAACATGAGACTCTTTGTCGCGGGGTCTGCGCCGCTTCTTATCGAAACTTTCACCGATTGGCAACAGCGAACCGGTCACACGCTGTTGGAGCGGTATGGTATGAGCGAGACTGCGATGCTGACATCCAACCCCTACCGGGCCGATTCGCGCCACGACAATCAGTCCGAGCGCCTCGGTTCCACGGTGGGCTTTGTCCTGCCAGGTGTTGAATTGCGGATTCAGAGTGACGAAGGCCTTGATTTACCCACGGGGGAGATTGGTGGAATACAAGTCAAAGGCCCGAATGTCTTTGCTGGTTACTGGCGCATGCCTGAGAAAACCAGCGAGGAATTCACGCCCGATGGGTTTTTCAAGACCGGAGATGTTGGCAGAATTGACCAGCGTGGCTATGTCTGCATTGTGGGGCGCAGCAAAGACTTGATCATCAGTGGTGGCTACAACGTTTATCCAGCGGAAATCGAGGGTTTTATCAATGAGCTGCCGGGTGTCCTGGAAAGCGCCTTGGTCGGCGTGCCGCACCCTGATTTTGGTGAGGCAGGCATTGCCCTTGTGGTTGCCCGAATGGGTGAAAAGCCTGATCCTTTGTGGATTATTGCCGGATTGAAGTCCAAATTGGCTAATTTCAAGATTCCCAAGCGTTGTATTATCGTGCCGGAGCTTCCGCGCAACGCCATGGGAAAGGTGCAAAAAAACCTCTTACGTGAGCAATACAAGACTGTTTTGAACGCAGGCAAGTAGTTTTTGAATGCAATGACAGTGCGTGAGAAATTTCAAAGGGGGCAGGCCATCTTGCTAATTTGAAAACTTGCGAAAATAAAAATGAGTTTTAACGTCTTGATTGTTGACGACACCCAAGTCAATTTGATACTTTTCAGTGCGCTGGTGAAGCGGCTTGACGATTGCAAGGACTTTGCGTTTCTTGACCCAGTGACTGCTTTGACCTGGGCCGAAACCAATCCGACAGACCTGCTGATCCTCGACTACATGATGCCGGAGCTTGACGGCATTGAATTCATCAAGCGGTTTCGGGCCATGCCTGAGAACACTGAAACCCCAATTTTGATGGTGACGGCAAACGACCAAAAAGATGTGCGCTACGCTGCGCTGGAACACGGTGCCAGCGACTTTTTGACGAAACCGCTAGACCGCATTGAGTTTTTGACCCGCGCGAAGAACATGCTCAAAATGCAGAGCAGCCGCAAAAAACTGGCTGACAGGGCAGTCTGGCTTGCCGATGAGGTGAGGTTGGCGACACGTGAAATTGTTCTGCGCGAGCGCGAAACGGTGATTCGCCTGTCAAAAGCCGCAGAATACCGCGACCCTGAAACTGGTGCCCACATTTTGCGCATGGCGCATTACTCGCACTTGATCGGCAAAGGAATGGGCCTAAGCGAAGATGACCAGGAGCTGTTGCTTGAAGCGGCGCCCCTGCACGATATCGGCAAGGTCGGTATTCCTGATGGCATTTTGCTAAAACCCGGAAAGCTCACCGAAGCCGAGTTTGAAATCATGCGCGGACATGCGCGAATCGGCTACGAAGTGCTCAAAGGCAGCGCGTCCAAAGTCCTGCAAAGCGGCTCTGAAATTGCCTATTCGCACCACGAAAAATTTGATGGGTCAGGCTACCCCCGAGGGCTTAAAGGAGACGACATCCCCTTGTTCAGCCGAATCGTCGCAGTGGCCGATGTGTTTGATGCCCTGACTTCTGAGCGGCCGTACAAAAAAATGTGGCCACTCGAGCGTGCCGCTGATCTCATTCGAAGCCAATCGGGGCTGCATTTTGATCCGCGCTGTGTCGAGGTGTTTTTTGCGTCGTGGGACGAAGTGTTGAAAATTCGCGAAACCTTTCAGGATTCGGAATAACTTACAAATCGCTAGAGAGCTCGAAGACTTTCGAGCTTCTCAGGTTTAAACCTCCCAATCCGTCAGATTGCACCCTAGCGAGATTCAAACTTTGCGCATTTTTGCGTGGTGTTTGATAAAGTTGGCGGCCCGCTTCATTTCATTGTCGGCTTGGCCCGCCATTGCTGAAACCGAAACAAAATTTCCCTCGCTGATGAGCTTTTCCAGCTGGCGCGCCAAATCAACCAAAGCGTTGGCCCCGACATTGGATGACGCGCCCCGAAGTTCGTGCAGCATGGCTTTCAATTGGGTTTGCGATGCGGCGGGGTCAGCCAAAGCTGTGTTGAGGCGCGCTTGCAGCGGTTGCAGAAACACGGCATAGGCCGAAAGCAACTCATCGATCATGTCATGGTCGCCATCGAGCAAATCGATCAAGTGGCTCATTTCAATCGACGGAGCGCCAGCCGCAGCGGCGCCTTTTTTCGAGGTTTTGGACCGGCCCGGCGCGTCGGGTACCACCGCTTGGGGCAGCCAGCGGTCCAGCAACTCTGCCAATCGAATCGCGTCGATGGGTTTGGCAATGTAGTCGTCCATGCCCGCCTGCAAACAACGTTCACGGTCGCCTAACAAGGCGTTGGCCGTCATGGCCAAAACGGGCAATCGATTGCCTGTTAACTGCTCTGTCGCGCGAATCCTTTGGGTGGCTTCAAAACCGTCCATTTCAGGCATTTGGCAGTCCATCAACACCAAATCGTAAAGTCCGCTTGCCGCTGCTTCAACGGCTTGCATGCCATTGGCCACGACATCCAGGGTGTACCCCAGCCTTTGCAAAACTTGGGACGCGACCTTCTGGTTGATTGCGTTGTCTTCGGCCAGCAAGAGGTGGCGCTTGGGGCCTGTCGGCAAGAATTGCGACGACCAGGAGCCACTCACCATGCCACCCATTTCGGCCAATGGCGCGGGAGCTGTGTTGATTTCATGGGCTCGAAACAAGGAGTTCATCAGGCTGTCCAGCAATGCGGATTGCTTGATGGGTTTTTGCATGACCACGGCGCCCAGGTCTTCAAGCTGCTGCTTTTGATCGCGCTCGGATTGCGGCAAGCAACACACCAGGGCGTGAACGCCTTCCTCTTGCATGGCAACGATCGCCTGGCTCAGCGTGGCGTCCTGCAAGGGGTGGGCCAGCACCACCAAGTCTGGAATCGCGCCGCGCCCTTTGAGCTGAACGACCCGCTGGCGCAACAATGCCAGGGTTTCGATGGACTCGTGGCGCATCCTCCAGGCTGTGAAACAGGTGCCCAGTATCATTCTGCAGCCCAGGCTGTCGCCGGCAATCAGGGCAAAACGCCCGCGCAGGTTGTCTTGCCGGTCAGGTTCAGGGTTGCTGGTTTGGGCTACCTCCAGGACCAGGCGAATCCAAAAAGTGGACCCTTCGCCCAGCGTGCTTTCAACTCCGATGTCGCCGCCCATCGCTTCAACCAGCCGCTTGGAGATCGATAGCCCTAAGCCAGTGCCACCGTACTTGCGGGTGGTTGAACTGTCTGCCTGGGCAAACGGTTCAAAAAGCCTGAGCTTGACTGCATCACTCAAACCAATTCCACTGTCTCTGACGGACAGCTTGATGGCAATATGCCGATCTGACGTGCCCGAGGCGGCTTCAGGGCCATCGCCGACTTCGCAGTCCGCCCGCACCTCGACTTCGCCTTTCGCCGTGAATTTGATGGCGTTTGACATGAAGTTAAGCAGCACTTGGCGAATGCGGGTGGGGTCGCCCAGCAAGCGGTCAGGGACTTTGGGCATGATGACGCTGGCCAGTGTCAAGGCTTTTTCATTGGCCCGTGCCGCCAACAGCTCCACGCTCTCTTCAATAATTTCACGAACAGAAAACTCGGTGTGCTCCATGGCCATTTGCCCGGCTTCGATTTTGGAATAGTCCAGCACGTCATTGACGATCGACATCAGCGCATTGGCCGACAGCTTTATCGTGCGCATGAACTCGCCCTGCTCGCTGTTCAGCGGAGTGTCAAGCATCAAATCCGTCATACCAATCACGCCATTGAGCGGTGTGCGAATCTCATGGCTCATGGTGGACAGGAACTCGGCCTTCAGTCGCATGGCGGCTTCAGCTGAATTCTTGGCGTCCAGCAAGCGCTGTTGCAGGAGCTGTTCTTCACGCAGGTCCGAGAAAACCACCAGCATGCCGGTTTTGCCACCCTCCAGCGTCAAGGGCGAGCCACTTAACGCGACGGGAAAGGCCGCGCCTTGGCGGTGGGTGAACAGCTCTTCGTTGGTTCTGAAGGGTTGTTTGGCTTGCATGGCTTGCCCAAATGGCGTGAGCTGGATGGCCCGCCCGCCGTCAATCCGCCGACTTTGCACAATGTTTTGCATGGGCTGGCCAAAACACTCGTCCTGGCGCCAGCCTATCAAACGCTCAGCCTCAGCGTTGAGGTAAATGACGCGTCCATTTTCATCGAGGGTGTAAACGCCTTCACCCAGATTGTCCAAAATCATGCGCAACTGGTCGGCCAGTTTCTGTGTGGCGCTTTCAAGGGTTTTTTGGGCGGTGATGTCCGTTTGCAAAGCAACGTATTGCTGGGGCTTTCCGATTTGGCTCGAAAACGGCACCACGGTGGTTTGTGCCCAGTAAAGGCTGCCATCTTTTTTGGCATTGCAAATTTCACCGCGCCACACCTTGCCTGCGGAAATAGTTTGCCAAAAGTCTGTAAAAAATTCGCGCGAATGTTCTGCCGATTTGTTCAGGCGGTGGTTTTGACCCAATAGCTCTTCGCGGGTGTAGCCACTGATGTTGCACAGCTGGTCGTTGGCGTAGGTGATCTTGCCTTCTCGGTCGGTCATGCTGACAATCGCATGCTGATCCAGCGCCGTTTGAAACCAGATTGACCGCTCAACCCGACGCAAGGTGTTAGTTCGGAAGTACAGCATCAGGGGCAGGGCAATCAAGACGATGGAGCTTGAGATCAAGGTGGCGTCAATCAGGGCTTCGGTCAGTTTGCCTGCTCCGCTGGGCACGATATGCGGCAGGACCATCATGATCAGCAATTCGGCAACAAAAGCAGCCACCACAATCAATGCCAAAAGGGTGAGCACCACCTTTATGGATTGCTTGCCAAACACATGGGACTGTTTGGCGAACTCATCCTCGATTAACGAGTCACTTTTAGAATTCACGGCAGCTTTTTCTAGTTGTTGCGGGTTTTTGCTTGGCATGGTTTGGCCACCTAGGTTGACTGCCAGCGAATTGGAGCGGTCAAAGGGCATCTTAATTGTCAACCATAACACGGTGTGGATGAGCTTTTTGAACAGCCGCGTGTTGCAAAAAGTACGGTTCAAAGTGCTGGGATAATCAGAGGATGCCGGTTCTCAATCCCGCTCTTGTCAATGGTTCCGTCGCTCTATTGCCTGGCGCGGCGGGGCACGGCGTGAATCGGTGGCGTTTGTCGGTTGCGCCCATGATGGACTGGACGGATCGCCACTGTCGGTATTTCCATCGGCTGCTTTCAGGGCGCGCCTTGCTCTACACCGAAATGGTGACCACTGGCGCACTGATCCACGGTGATGTGCAACGGCATTTGCAGTTCAATGAAGAAGAGCATCCCCTGGCGCTGCAATTGGGTGGCAGTGACCCCTCCGAATTGGCCCAGTGCGCCAATTTGGGAGCCCAGTGGGGGTATGACGAAATCAATTTGAATTGCGGCTGTCCGTCAGAGCGGGTGCAGCGCGGTGCCTTTGGCGCCTGCCTGATGGCCGAGCCCACCTTGGTGGCCGATTGTGTGAAAGCCATGGTCGAATCGGTGGATGTCGCACAAGTCCCGGTGACCGTCAAGCACCGCATTGGCATTGACAAGTCGGAAGACTATTCCTTTGTGCGCGATTTTGTCGGCACGGTGAGTGACGCGGGGTGCCAAACCTTCATTGTTCATGCACGCAACGCCTGGCTGAAGGGGTTGTCGCCCAAGGCCAACCGCGAGGTGCCGCCGCTGCGCTATGAAGTCGTGCGGCAGCTGAAAAAAGACTTTGCGCACCTGCGTTTCGTGGTGAACGGCGGCATCACCACCTCAGCGCAATTGCATCAGCATTTGAGCGAAGTCGATGGCGTGATGCTGGGGCGCGAGGCGTACCACAACCCTTGGTGGTTGAGCGAATGGGATGCTGAATTTTTAAATGACAAATTGCGTCCATCGTCCGGCCCCTCGGCTGCCAAAACCCGTGAGCAGATCGAACATGCTATGTGCGATTACATGGTGCGCGAGGCCGCGTTACATGGCACGCCTTGGGCCAGCATTGCCCGCCACATGCTGGGTTTGCGCCATGGTTTGGCAGGGTCGCGCCGTTGGCGGCAGGTTTGGAGCGACCACAAACTCAAGGGACTGAACCCCCATGCAGTGATGGCCTTGGCTCATCAGGGTGCTGAATTGCTGTCTGAAGCGCCTTTCGAAGCGCCTGCAGAAGCCCACGCCTAGGCGACGAGGCTAACGACCCATTCGTCGGGTGAAATGGCCTGGCTCAAGGTTGCTATATTTATAATAGCAAACTATTGATATTATTCGAGAGCTAGAGCCCTATTTGGTTCGTATTTTGGTCGATTTGTCGTTTTTTGCAAAAAGTCATATCACCGGTGATATCACTTTCGAAAAAGTCGCTCAAACTGCTTTTGCCTACAATCAAAAGAGCAAACCGCGCAGATTCCCATTTTTGAGACATTTATAAGGAGCCCTCCATGCACAACACCACTCACTTTTACATCGACGGCGCATGGGTTGCTCCGCTGCAAGCGAATTCTTTTCAGGTCATCAACCCGGCCACGGAGCAGGCGATTGGCACCATCTCTATCGGTTCCGCTGCCGACGCAGACCGTGCCGTAAAGGCAGCGCACAAGGCGTTTGCGACTTATTCATTGACCACGGTCGCGCAGCGCCAAGAGCTGCTGCAATCGATCATTGCCGTGTACAAAAAACGCATGAATGACGTGGCCTCTGCGATATCGCAAGAAATGGGCGCGCCACTGGCTGGCTTGGCCACCCGCGCGCAGGCGCCTGCTGGCTTGGGGCATTTCATTGTGGCCAGCAAGGTGTTGGCAGATTTTGAATTTGAACGGATGCAAAAAACCACCAAAATCGTGCGAGAACCCGTGGGCGTGTGCGCGCTGATCACGCCTTGGAACTGGCCCATGAACCAGATGACCTGCAAAATCGCCCCAGCGCTGGCGACCGGCTGCACCATGGTTTTGAAACCCAGCGAACTCGCACCTTTGAGCGCGCATGTGCTGGCTGAAATTTTGCATGAAGCCGGTGTGCCGCCCGGTGTGTTTAACTTGGTGGACGGCGATGGCCCTGGCGTGGGCTCTGCGCTGTCCAGCCACCTGCTCGTCGACATGGTGTCGTTCACCGGCTCCACCCGCGCAGGCATTTTGGTGCAAAAAGCGGCTGCTGAAACCATCAAACGGGTGTCGCTGGAGCTCGGTGGCAAGTCCGCCAACATCATCACCGAAGATGCCGACCTGACCGCCGCTGTGAAACACGGCGTGATGAGCATGATGACCAACACGGGCCAAAGCTGCAACGCACCCAGCCGCATGCTGGTGCCTGCCAGCAAGCTGGCCGAGGCCGAGGCAATTGCCGCCGCCACGGTCGCCAAAATCAAGGTGGGCGACCCCACCGCGCCCGAGACCACCATGGGCCCGCTGGCCAATGGTGCCCAGTATGGCCGGGTGCAAAAGATGATCGAGCTTGGCATCGCTGAAGGTGCCAAAGTGATCGCTGGTGGCACGGGCCGTCCAGACGGCATCACCGCCGGGTACTTTGCCAAACCGACCATTTTCAGCAATGTCAACAACCAAATGGACATTGCCCGCCAAGAGATTTTTGGCCCTGTGTTGTGCATGCTGCCGTACACCGGTGGCGTGGATGAAGCCGTGGCCATCGCCAACGACACGCCTTATGGCCTGTCCGGCTACGTGTACGCTGCCACGCCCGAAGCCGCTGGCCAGATCGCTGCGCGCCTTCGCACTGGTAACGTGCATTTGAACGGTGCCGGTGGCGACAATGCGGCCCCCTTTGGTGGCTACAAGCAATCTGGCAATGGCCGCGAATGGGGTGCATTGGGATTTGAAGAGTTTTTGGAGACCAAGGCCGTGTTCAATCCGCCTGCACCGGTCGCAGCCGCTTAATTCATTGCGCCTGGTCACAGGCCGTTCCCGCACCCTTCATGAAGCCCAACATCATCTTCATCGTGTCTGATGACCTGGGTTATGCCGACCTGGGTTGTTACGGCGGGCGCGAGGCGCAATTTGGCGCGGTTTCGCCCCACATTGACGCGCTGGCTGCAGGTGGAATGAGGTTTACCGAAGGCTATTCCAACGCCCCGGTGTGCTCCCCAACCCGTTTTGCCCTGATGACCCTGCGCTACCAGTACCGCCTGCGGGGTGGCATGGAGGAGCCCATCAACAGCCGCAGCAAAGGCAGCGACACCTTGGGCCTGCCAACCGACATGCCCACGCTGCCATCTCTTTTGCGGGATGCGGGGTACGCCACGGCCCTGGTCGGTAAGTGGCATTTGGGCTACCCGCCTGCCTTTGGGCCTTTGCGATCGGGCTACGACGAGTTCTTTGGCATCATGGCCGGTGGTGTGGACTATTTCACCCATTGTTCCGGCAGGGGCGACCATGACCTGTACCTCGGTGAGGAAGCTCACAAAGAGGTCGGCTACCTGACCGACGTGCTGTCGCAACGCGCTGTTGACTACGTGCATCGCTTGGCTCCTGGGGCCAAGGCGGGCAAACCGTTTTTCTTGAGCCTGCACTACACCGCGCCGCATTGGCCGTGGGAAACGCGCGACGACGCTCAAGTGGCACCCCAAGTCGCCGGCAACCTGTTTCACCTGGACGGTGGCAACGTCGAAAGCTACCGTCGCATGATTCACCATATGGACGAAGGCATTGGCACCTTGGTGGCCACGCTGCGCCAGCAGGGCCTGCTGGACAACACCTTGATTGTCTTTACCAGCGACAACGGTGGCGAACGCTTCTCGGACAATTGGCCGTTGGTGGGCGGCAAAATGGACCTGACAGAGGGTGGCATCCGCGTACCCTGGATCGCCCATTGGCCCGCCCAAATTCCTGCGGGTTCGCAAAGCCGACAGCACTGCATGACCATGGACTGGTCAACGACTTTGCTTGCTATTGGTGGCGGGCAGCCGCACCCGGACTATCCCGTTGATGGCGTCACGCTCGCCGACGTCTTGCACGACCCCAAGCAGACCTTCGAGCGCCCTCTTTATTGGCGCATGAAGCACCGCGACCAGCGCGCCATGCGTCTGGGCGACTGGAAGTACCTCAAAGTAGACGACAACGACTACCTGTTCAACATCACGGCAGACGCGCGCGAGCGGGCCAACCTGGCGCAGCGCGAGCCTGAGCGCCTGCAAGCCATGCGGGCGGCTTGGCTGGCTTGGGAAGCCACTGTTCCTGCCATTCCCGATGACGCCGCTGTCAGCCTGGGTTTCTCCGTCAAGGACATGCCGCAGCGCTGAGGTTCTACTGGAAATTGAGGAACACTGAAGGCGACAAATCCGGCTCGCTCATCGCCAAGCCGACATTTCAAGAAGCCGCTTCTAAGCCGTTTTGAAAATGTGACTTCATGCATTCTGTGGCTGCAGTTGCATCGCGAGCGGCCAAAGCCTTCATGATGGCTTGGTGTTCGGCCAGCGAATCTTCAATCCGTCCAGCCTTGAAGAGCGAATGGTGACGGTTGAGCTTCATTACTTTGCGCAGGTCGGCCACCATTTGGTCGCGCCAACGGTTGTTGGCAATTCTGAGCAGGGTCATGTGGAAGCGTTCGTTCAGCTCGAAGAATCTTTCCCGGTCCGTCTTGCCTGTGCACACGGTCGCTTCAAGCTGCAGGTGCAGGGCCTTTAGTTCGTCCATCTGCGTCTGCGTGGCCAGGGTCGCAACCATGCCAGCGGCATCTGATTCAAGCAGGCTCAAAAGGTGATAAACCTCGTTCAAGTCTTGCTCTGAGACTTCGGTGACATAGGCACCACGACGTACTTTCATCGTCACCAAGCCTTCGGCCGCCAATACCTTGAGTGCTTCGCGCAGAGGCGTGCGGCTGATGCCGTAGTCTTTTGACAGGGCGAGTTCGTCGATCCAGCTACCTGGTTCAAGCTCACGGCTGAAAATTCGGTGGCGCACTAACTCAGCCACTTCCTCGTACAACGCGCGCGGCTTTAGGCGGTCTGCAAGCGCAGCCTTTTGGGCCGAGACTACGGTGGTTTCAGTGGATGTGTTGGCGTTCATGGTGCGGGTTCGACAGCGCGAAGTTTACACGAAACTGAATTTTGAATTTATAATTACAAACGATTTTTGGCATAGAATCGCAGAATGAGCAAGTCGCAATCTCCCCCCATGTCGATTCAACCGTCTCCCAATTCAGCAGTGCCACGGCCATCGGCTTCCTTGGCAGGCATCGGCACCCCCGCAGAGCCAAGTCTGGCTGACTGGCAACGCGCGGCTGCCAAATCGGCACCAGGCGGCAATGTGGATGCATTGGGCTGGTTGACGCCAGACGGCATTCAAATCAAAGCGCTGTACACGGCAGAGGACGTGGTGGGCCTGCCTCACACCAACTCATTGCCTGGTTTCGCGCCCTACATTCGTGGACCGCAGGCCACTATGTACGCGGTGCGCCCTTGGACCATTCGCCAATACGCAGGTTTCTCCACCGCGCAGGAGTCCAATGCGTTTTACCGCAAGGCGCTGGCGGGCGGCGGGCAGGGCGTGTCGGTAGCGTTTGACTTGGCCACCCATCGCGGTTACGACTCAGACCACCCGCGCGTGACGGGTGATGTGGGCAAGGCTGGCGTTGCGATTGATTCGGTCGAAGACATGAAGATTCTCTTTGACCAGATTCCACTGGACAAAGTGAGTGTGAGCATGACCATGAACGGTGCCGTGTTGCCAGTGCTGGCCGGGTACATCGTCGCTGCAGAAGAGCAGGGCGTGTCACAAGCAAACTTAAGCGGGACGATTCAGAACGACATTCTGAAAGAGTTCATGGTGCGCAACACCTACATTTACCCGCCCGCGCCGTCGATGCGCATCATTGGCGACATCATCGAGTACACGGCCAAAAACATGCCGAAGTTCAACTCGATCAGCATCAGTGGCTACCACATGCAAGAAGCCGGGGCCAACCAAGCGCTGGAACTGGCCTTCACCCTGGCCGATGGCAAAGAGTATGTGAAGACAGCTATCAACAAGGGCATGGATGTTGACGAATTTGCTGGACGCCTGAGCTTCTTCTGGGCGATTGGAATGAACTTCTACCTTGAAGTAGCCAAAATGCGTGCGGCGCGACTGCTTTGGTGCCGCATCATGACCGGCTTCAACGCCAAATCGCCAAAGAGCCTGATGCTCCGTACCCATTGCCAGACCAGCGGCTGGAGTCTGACCGAGCAAGACCCCTACAACAACATTGTGCGCACCACGGTTGAGGCCATGGCGGCGGTTTTTGGCGGCACCCAATCGTTGCACACCAATTCGTTCGACGAAGCAATCGCGCTGCCCACTGAATTCAGCTCGCGTATCGCAAGAAACACCCAACTGATCATTCAGGAAGAAACCCACATCACCAGCGTAGTCGACCCTTGGGCAGGCAGCTACATGATGGAAAAGCTCACTCAAGACATGGCTGATGCCGCTTGGAAAATCATTGAAGAAGTCGAAGCCATGGGTGGCATGGTGAAGGCCGTGGACAGCGGTTGGGCCAAACTGAAAATTGAGGCGGCAGCGGCTGAAAAGCAGGCCCGCATTGACAGTGGCAAAGATGTGATTGTGGGCGTTAACAAGTACAAGCTCAAAACCGAAGACGCCATTGAAACCAGAGACATCGACAATGTCGCTGTTCGCGATGCTCAAATTGAGCGGCTCGTCAACATCAAAAGCAGCCGAGATGCCTTGGCCGTGAAAGCGGCTTTGGAGGCCATTACTTTTGCGGCAGGCCATGACACCGGCAACCTGCTCGATCTGACGGTGAAGGCAGTGCGTGCCCGTGCGACAGTTGGCGAGGTCAGTGATGCGCTGGAGCAGGCTTTCGGACGGCACCGTGCCGACATTCACAAAGTCAGCGGGGTTTATGCTGCGGCCTACGACTCGGAATCAAGTCAGGGCGACACCATGGAATTTTGGAACGAACTCAAAAGCGAAATTTCCAAATTTGCGGAAGACCAAGGGCGCAGGCCTCGGGTCATGATCAGCAAGCTCGGCCAGGATGGTCACGACCGGGGCGCCAAGGTTGTTGCGACGGCCTTTGCAGACTTGGGTTTTGATGTGGACATGGGCCCCTTGTTCCAGACCCCAGAGGAATGTGCGCGCCAGGCGATTGAAAACGACGTGCATGCGGTCGGTGTGTCCACCTTGGCTGCAGGCCACAAAACACTGGTTCCTGCGATCATCGCTGAACTGAAAAAACTGGGTGCAAACGACATCATCGTGTTTGTAGGTGGCGTTATTCCCAGGCAAGATTACGATTTTTTATATGCAGCAGGCGTCAGGGGCATTTACGGGCCTGGCACGCCCATACCCGTCAGCGCCAAAGACGTGTTGATGCAAATCAAAAAGGCGCTTGGGTGATCGTCTCGCAATGGCTGGCCGATTTGCGAAGCGCCTCGCAGGCGCCGCAGCGCCGGGCGATTGCCAAAACTATCACCCTGATGGAATCAACGCGGGCTGACCATCGAGCGCAGGCCGATGAGTTGCTGACTGCCTTGCTGCCCTTCACTGGCAACTCGTTCAGGCTGGGCATCAGCGGCGTTCCGGGTGTTGGTAAATCGACCTTCATCGAAGTGCTGGGCTTGTACTTGATTGAAATGGGTCATCATGTGGCGGTGCTTACCATCGACCCGTCTTCAACGGTTTCAGGGGGGTCGATTCTGGGCGACAAAACCCGCATGGAAAAGCTCTCGGTCAATGAAAGCGCCTACATTCGCCCGAGCCCCAGCAGCGGCACGCTGGGGGGTGTGGCCGAAAAGACGCGCGAAGCCATGCTGGTGTGCGAAGCAGCCGGGTATGACATCGTGATTGTCGAAACCGTGGGCGTGGGTCAGAGCGAGACTGCGGTTGCCAACATGACCGATATGTTTGTGCTGATGCAGTTGCCCAACGCGGGGGACGACCTGCAGGCTATCAAAAAGGGCGTGATGGAGTTGGCAGACCTGGTTTTGATCAACAAGGCTGACATTGACCCTGATGCAGCAACACGGGCTGAGGCGATGATCGCTTCGTCACTGCGATTGCTTGGCACGCATGGTTCGCCCAGCCACGACCCCCAAAGCGAGGCGGCATGGCACCCTCAGGTCATTCAACTAAGTGCCTTGCACGGGCAGGGGGTACATACTTTCTGGCAATCGTTGAGTCGGTTCAGAGCGATACAGGCAAGCAACGGTCAAATGGCATCGCGCCGACAGCAGCAGTCTCTGGCCTGGATGTGGGAGCGAATCGAGGCCGGTTTGAAACAGTCTTTTCACGCCAACCAGCGGGTTCAGGCGCTGTTGCCACAGATGACGGCGCAAGTCCGCCTGGGTCAGCTTACCGCTTCTACGGCGGCACGTCACCTTTTGGGGCTTCTACTTTCGCCTTCTCCCGTTCAAGCTGAGCCTGACCGGCAGCGCGCGACTGCCACCGTGAATACGCCCGAATGGGCTCAAACAGACCTTCGACGAACTGCTACTTAACTTTGCGAACAAAACTATGCACGACATCCTTGAACAACTAGAAGCCAAGCGTGAACTCGCACGACTCGGCGGCGGTCAAAAGCGCATTGACGCGCAACACAAAAAGGGAAAATTAACAGCCCGCGAACGCCTTGAAATTCTGCTGGATGAGGGGAGTTTTGAAGAGTGGGACATGTTTGTGGAGCACCGCTGCGTGGATTTCGCAATGGACGAGCAAAAAATCCCAGGCGATGGCGTCGTCACCGGTTACGGCATGATCAATGGCCGCTTGGTTTTTGTCTTCAGCCAAGATTTCACAGTGTTCGGAGGGGCCTTGTCTGAAGCCCATGCTGAGAAGATTTGCAAAGTCATGGATCAGGCGATGAAAGTGGGCGCACCCGTGATCGGTTTGAACGACTCAGGCGGAGCGCGCATTCAGGAGGGAGTGGCTTCGTTGGGCGGCTATGCCGATGTGTTTCAGCGCAATGTAATGTCCAGCGGCGTGATTCCGCAAATCAGCATGGTCATGGGCCCCTGCGCAGGTGGCGCGGTTTACTCGCCCGCCATGACCGACTTTATCTTCATGGTCAAAGACAGCAGCTACATGTTTGTGACGGGGCCCGAAGTGGTCAAGACGGTAACGCATGAAGAGATCAGTGCCGAAGAGTTGGGTGGGGCCATCACCCACACTACCAAAAGTGGTGTTGCCGATTTGGCGTTTGACAATGATGTTGAAGCATTGTTGATGTTGCGTCGGCTTTACAACTACTTGCCCCTCAACAATCGCGAAAAAGCGCCAGTCAGGCCCAGCGGGGACCCGGCTTCGCGGGTGGATTATTCGTTAGACACGTTGGTGCCTGACAACGCCAACAAGCCCTACGACATGAAGGAGTTGATTCTCAAAACCGTCGATGACGGTGATTTTTTTGAGCTTCAGCCAGACTATGCCAAGAATATTGTGATTGGCTTTGCTCGCATGGACGGCCAGACTATCGGCATCGTCGCGAACCAGCCTTTGGTTTTGGCGGGTTGCCTCGACATCAAGTCGTCCATCAAGGCGGCGCGGTTTGTCCGTTTTTGTGACGCGTTCAACATTCCGGTGATCACTTTTGTCGATGTGCCAGGCTTCATGCCTGGCACATCTCAAGAGTACGGCGGAATTATCAAACACGGTGCCAAACTGCTGTATGCCTATGCAGAGTGCACGGTTCCCAAAATCACGGTCATTACCCGCAAAGCCTATGGTGGTGCTTACGACGTGATGTCATCGAAGCACTTGAGAGGTGATGTGAATTTTGCGTGGCCCAACGCTGAAATTGCAGTCATGGGCGCCAAAGGCGCAGTAGAAATCATTTTCCGAGAAGACAAAGGAGATCCGGCGAAGCTGGCCGCCAAGGAAGCCGAGTACAAACGCCGATTCGCCAACCCCTTTGTCGCTGGTGCGCGTGGTTTTATTGATGACGTGATACTGCCCCATGAGACCCGAAAGCGGATCTGCAGGTCTTTGGTGATGTTGAAAGACAAAAAAATTGAGAACCCGTGGCGCAAGCACGGCAATATTCCGCTTTAGATTCTGAGGATCGCCATGATGTTTACAAAAATTCTGATTGCCAACCGGGGCGAGATCGCTTGCCGGGTTATTCAAACAGCCCGCAAGATGGGTATTCAGACAGTTGCTGTGTACTCGGACGCGGACAAAGACGCCCGACATGTCCAACTGGCTGATGAAGCCGTTCACATTGGTGCGGCACCCTCGCGCGAGTCGTATTTGGTGGCTGACAAAATTATTGCAGCCTGCAAGCAGACCGGTGCGCAGGCGGTGCACCCAGGCTATGGGTTTTTGTCTGAAAACGCAGGCTTCGCCAAGCGCGTTGAGGAAGAGGGCATTGTTTTCATCGGCCCCAAGCACTACTCCATTGCAGCCATGGGGGACAAGATTGAATCCAAAAAACTGGCGGGCGCTGCCGGGGTGAACTGTATACCGGGGGTGAATGACGCCATTGAAACCGCGGAGCGGGCGGTTGAAATTGCCCGGAGTATCGGCTACCCCGTCATGATCAAGGCCTCGGCTGGAGGCGGTGGCAAGGGCTTGCGCGTGGCGCATGACGACAAGGAGGCCTTCGAGGGGTTCACTTCCTGCCGAAATGAGGCCCGCAACAGTTTTGGCGATGACCGCGTGTTTATCGAGAAGTTTGTGGTCGAGCCGCGCCATATTGAGATTCAATTGATGGGTGACAGCCAAGGCAATGTCATTTTTCTGAACGAACGTGAGTGTTCCATCCAGCGCCGTCACCAAAAGGTCATTGAAGAGGCACCGTCTCCTTTCATTTCTGATGCCACCCGGCAAGCCATGGGGGAGCAGGCCGTGGCCCTGGCCAAGGCAGTGAGGTACCAAAGTGCGGGCACAGTGGAGTTTGTGGTGGGAAAAGACCAAAGCTTCTATTTTTTGGAGATGAACACCCGGCTTCAGGTGGAGCATCCAGTGACCGAGTGCATCACGGGGCTTGATTTGGTGGAGCTGATGATTCGAGTGGCTGCGGGAGAGCCTTTGCCTTTCGCGCAAAAGGATGTTCAGCGCAATGGTTGGGCCATCGAATGCCGAATCAATGCGGAAGATCCGTTTCGCAATTTTTTGCCGTCTACGGGAAGGCTGGTTCGTTTTCAGCCGCCCGGTCAGACAATGCACCAGGCCAACACCCAAGACCTGTTTGGCGTGCGGGTCGACACAGGTGTGCAAGATGGTGGCGAAATTCCGATGTTTTACGACTCGATGATTGCCAAACTCATCGTTCACGGCAAAGACCGCCATGAAGCCATTGCAAAAATGCGCGCAGCACTGAACGCTTTTGTGATTCGTGGTGTTTCCAGCAATATTCCCTTCCAATCTGCACTGCTTGCACACCCCAAGTTTGTCAGTGGCGAATTCAATACGGGCTTTATTGCAGAAAACTACGCACATGGATTTGCCGCTGAAGACGTGCCGCATGACGACCCCAACATCCTGAGCGCCATTGCAGCATTTGTGCGCCGCAAGGCCCATGAACGTGCTGCGGGTTTGACCGGACAGTTACCAGGATACCAGCGAAAGCTTGAAAAGGACTACGTGGTGGTTGCGCTGTCTGCGAGTGGCCAACACACTTACACGCCGGTTCACCTTGAAGAGTTCACCGGAAAAATCGGTTTTGCCCACATTCACGTGGATGGCAAAAGTTACGAAATCTACAGTGAATCGCGCTTGAATGACATCGCCATTCAGGGCACAGTGAACGGGCAGGCCTTCACTGCGCAGGTCGAGCGTGGTACTCGCAAAGATCCCTTGGCATTGCGCGTGCAACACAACGGAACCCAAATCGAAGCCTTGGTTCTAAGCCCCAGAACTGCTGAGCTGCACAAGTTGATGTTGCAGAAAGCAGCCCCTGATATGAGCCGATTTGTTCTCTCGCCCATGCCCGGTTTGTTGGTTGACGTGGCAGTGCAGGTAGGTCAGAAGGTGCAAGCTGGCGAACGTGTCGCCGTGATTGAAGCCATGAAGATGGAAAATGTGTTGTTTGCAGCGGCTGACGGAATCGTGGGCAAGGTGCTGGCCAGCAAAGGTGAATCGTTGACGGTTGATCAGCCTATTGTTGAGTTCGCATAGCATCAAGCCATATTCGCTTTTGTATCTACCAAAGTCTAGGAGTTGTTCATGAATATTCAGGCCTTTGAAGCTTCTTTGCAAGAAGACGGCTATGACGAAATCACGACCGTCGAAAAGCCCGCTGCCTACCAAATGGGTGATCACAAGCACCCGTTCGATGCCTGCGCATTGATCACCTCGGGTGACATAACGATTGCGATAAACGGCGTGGCCAGTCGCTACTGTGTGGATGACATATTTCGCTTGCCGGCCCATACTGTCCACACCGAGGCGGCTGGACCTGAAGGTGTGGTGTACAGGGTCGGACGCCGGCACGTGGTCAGCCCATGACCAGACCCTTCAAGGTGCTGGGGATCCAGCAGATTGCGATTGGCGGCCTTAGCAAAGACCGGCTTCGAACCCTTTGGGTCGATATGTTAGGGCTTGAAGTGACGGGTAATTTTGTGAGTGAACGTGAAAACGTGGATGAAGACATTTGCGCGATCGGCTCAGGTGTTTTCAAGGTTGAAGTGGACTTGATGCAACCACTGGACGCCACCAAAAGGCCGGCGGTTCATGCGACGCCCTTGAACCACGTAGGCCTTTGGATTGATGATTTGCCTGCAGCCGTCGATTGGCTCACTGCCCAGGGTGTGCGATTCGCGCCCGGTGGCATTCGCCGTGGCGCAGCCGGCTTTGACATTTGCTTTTTGCACCCCAAGTCAAACGATGACTTTCCAATTTCTGGCGAAGGTGTGCTGGTAGAGCTGGTTCAGGCCCCCATCGCCGTTGTGCAAGCGTTTTCCGCATTGGCGTCGCAGTCCATTGCTTGACTGATCCGCCTCTGGCTTGGTCGGAGTGCTTCGTTTTCTGACTGATCGGTTTGCGACTTCGTTCGGGATTCACCTAGGGGCAGTTGGTGCACAAGCTCGCTAGACTGTTTTGCAACCCAAACCGATGCTGAGGTGTGATTTCGGCCGCAAGGGACAAAGGAGTCTTGTTTGCAGCCCTCCAATATCTCCAATCCGGCCTACTTTCACAAGGTCGTTGATTGTCAGTACGCCTGCCCAGCCCACACACCCGTTCCTGAATACATCCGTTTGATCGGCCAAGGGCGCTACAGCGATGCCTACATGGTCAACTGGGTCTCCAATGTCTTTCCAGGAATCTTGGGACGCACCTGTGACCGCCCCTGTGAGCCCGCCTGCCGACGAAGCAGAGTGGAAGAAGGGGAAGATCAGCAGCCAGAACCTGTCGCGATTTGCCGACTCAAGCGCGTCGCTGCCGACATGAAATGCGATGTGGCGCACCGCATGCCCAAGATAGCTGCAAAAAACGGAAAACGGATCGCCTGCGTGGGTGCGGGGCCCGCGTCGCTCACGGTCGCAAGAGATTTGGCTCCGTTGGGTTACGACATCACGATTTTTGAAGGCGAGGCCAAGGCGGGTGGCTTCATGTGGTCGCAAATTCCGAGGTTTCGCCTGCCTGAGTCGGTCATTGACGAAGAGACGGGCTACATCTTGAACATGGGTGTCCACTTCAAAGGCGGCCAAAAGGTCGATTCCATGAAAGCGCTTTTGGCTCAAAACTATGACGCTGTTTTTGTCGGCTGTGGGGCACCGCGCGGACGCGACCTGCAATTGCCGGGTCGCCAGGAGATAACCCAGAACATTCACATTGGCATCGACTGGCTGGCCTCTGTGTCATTTGGCCATATCACCAGCATTGGCAAACGAGTCATCGTTTTGGGCGGTGGAAATACGGCCATGGATTGTTGTCGTTCATCGCGGCGATTGGGTGGCACCGAAGTCAAGGTGATCGTGCGCAGCGGTTTTGACGACATGAAAGCGTCGCCTTGGGAGAAAGAGGACGCCCAGCACGAGGGCATTCCGATCCTCAACTTTCATGTCCCCAAAACGTTTGAACATGACAACGGCCAGTTGACCGGCATGACCTTTGAACTGGTGAAGGCGGTGTACAACGAGCAAGGTGAGCGCAGCCTAGTGCCCACAGGTGAGCCTGACGTTCGGGTTGCGTGTGACGCCGTATTGATCGCTGTAGGCCAAGAAAATGCCTTTCCGTGGATAGAGAAAGACAGTGGCATTGCTTTTGAAAAATCAGGCTTGCCAGTGCTTGACAAGGTAAGTTTTCACGCCAGTTTGCCGCACGTGTTTTTTGGGGGTGACTCTGCATTTGGCCCCAAAAATATCATCACGGCTGTGGCCCATGGGCATGAAGTCGCCGTGTCAATTGATCGCCTTTTGAATGGCGAAGATGTGACGCGACGCCCAGACCCCATGACGAACTTGATGTCAGCCAAGATGGGCATTCACGAGTGGGCGTATGACAACGACACGTCCAACGACCTTCGTTACAAGGTGCCTTGGGCGAAGGCCGAAATTGCCTTGGCCAGTATCAAGGTGGAGGTCGAGCTGGGGTTTGATGCGGCGACAGCTTTCAAGGAAGCCCAGCGCTGCCTCAACTGTGATGTTCAAACCGTGTTCACCCAAGACACCTGCATTGAGTGCGATGCCTGTGTTGATATTTGTCCGATGGACTGCATCACTTTCACGGCGAACAGTGACGAGGCGGACTTACGAAGCCGCCTTACCGCGCCCGCTTTGAATTTGACTCAGGATTTATATGTATCAGGGGTTATGAAAACGGGGAATGTGATGGTCAAAGACGAAGATGTTTGTCTGCACTGTGGCCTGTGCGCCGAGCGATGTCCTACTGGTGCCTGGGATATGCAGAAATTTCTGTTGAATACAACCCAAGCTGGCGCATCCTGCCGCGACGTCAAAGTTCAGGCGGCGGCTGTGCCGATGGGAGCGCCCGCATGAAACGAATAGAGGCTGTGAATGACTTCGTGATCAAGTTTGCCAATGTCAACGGATCGGGTTCTGCCTCGGCCAATGAGTTGTTTGCCAAAGCAATTTTGCGGATGGGCGTGCCTGTCAGTCCGCGAAATATTTTTCCCAGCAACATTCAGGGGCTGCCCACTTGGTATGAAGCCCGAGTGAACGAGAGGGGATACCAGGGCAGGCGCGGTGGCATAGACATGATGGTCGCTATGAACCCGCAAACTTGGGACGCTGATGTCGCCGAATTGGAGCCCGGTGGCTACCTTTTTTACGACAGCACCCGACCCATGCCGCCATCGAAATTTCGCACGGACATCAATGTCATTGGTATGCCATTGACTGAAATATCGAATGCGGTTTACCCGGATCCAAGGCAGCGTCAACTGTTTAAAAATATCATTTATGTCGGGGCTTTGTCCGTGTTGTTGGGGGTCGAGGCAGAAGTCATTGAGACATTGTTTGCAGAGCAATACAAAGGCAAAGAAAGGCTGTTGGACTCCAATGTCAGGGCGCTTCATTTGGGACGCGATTTTGCCAAAGAGCACTTGAGTACCCCTCTGGGAATCAGGGTTCAACGTACAGACAAGGTGGGTGATCAGATTTTTGTGGATGGTAACAGCGCTGCCGCCTTGGGGTGTGTTTATGGCGGTGCAACCGTCGCAGCTTGGTACCCCATTACCCCGTCAAGTTCGGTGGCTGAGGCATTTCAAAAGTATTGTGCCAAGTACCGGGTAGACCCAGCCACAGGCCAAAACAACTACGCCATTGTTCAAGCCGAAGATGAAATTGCATCCATCGGCATGGTGGTGGGGGCAGGGTGGAACGGCGCGCGAGCGTTTACCGCGACCTCTGGGCCAGGCGTTTCCCTGATGACGGAATTCATTGGGCTGGCCTATTTCGCTGAAATTCCGGTCACGATCATCAACGTCCAGCGCGGGGGTCCTTCAACTGGCATGCCCACCCGCACCCAACAGGCTGACATCACCTCGTGTGCCTACGCATCGCACGGGGACACCAAGCATGTGCTGTTGTTTCCGGAAGATCCGTACGAGTGTTTTGAGCATGCAGCGGCAGCGCTCGACTTGGCGGATCGGCTCCAAACACCCGTGTTTGTGATGACCGACCTGGACATTGGCATGAACCAGCGCCTCTGCAAACCATTTGATTGGGATGACGCTCGTGAATACGACCTCGGTAAAGTCATGAGCGCTGAGGAACTTCAAGCCGGCAAAGACTTTGGACGCTACAAGGACGTTGACGGTGACGGTATTCCCTGGCGCACGCTGCCGGGCACGCACGCCACCAAGGGCAGCTATTTCACCAGGGGAACGACGCGCAATGCCTACGCGCAATACTCAGAGCGGGGTGCAGACTACGTGTACAACGTCGAGCGCCTCTTGAAAAAGTTTAAAACGGCAGCGTCCTTGGTTCCGCAACCCAAATTTCGAAATGCCGTTCACAAAACCCGCTTGGGAGTGGTTTATTTTGGTTCTACGAGCCCAGCGATGCAAGAGGCTTTGGACGTTCTGACCGAGGCCGGCATTCATCTGGACGCCATGCGTTTGTGCGCCTTTCCGTTTCCTCAAACCGTGAGCCAGTTCATTGCTGCGCACGAGTTGATTTATGTGGTTGAGCAAAACCGGGACGCCCAAATGCATTCCTTGCTAGTGAATGAACTTGACATTGACCCGGCACGATTGGTTCGTGTGTTGCACTTTGATGGCACGCCCATCACCGCCCGTTTCATCACCGCCGCGATCACACGCCATGTTCACGCGGCAGCGATTGAGCCACATGCCGCGCATGGTTCGTTCGCCGCCATCAAGGAGGCCGTATGACTTTCCTTGCCAAGCCTCGGTTGCACCACCCTTCATTGGCTCCCAATGCCGTGGGCTACACCCGGCGGGACTACGAGGGCAAAGTCTCTACGCTTTGTGCAGGTTGCGGTCATGACTCGATTTCGGCGGCGATCATTCAGGCGTGTTACGAGCTGAATATAGAGCCCCACAGGGTTGCCAAGCTGTCTGGAATTGGCTGCAGCTCCAAAACACCCGACTACTTTTTGGGCGCTTCACACGGGTTCAACACCGTTCACGGGCGCATGCCTTCGGTGCTTACCGGTGCCAACTTGGCCAATCGTGACTTGCTTTACCTGGGTATTTCGGGCGATGGCGATTCCGCATCAATTGGGCTGGGCCAATTTGCCCATGCCATGCGCCGAGGCGTGCGCATGGTCTACATTGTTGAAAACAACGGTGTGTACGGCCTGACCAAGGGGCAATTTTCTGCAACTGCAGACCAGGGTTCAAAAAGCAAAAAAGGCGTGGTCAACAGCGACAGTCCAGTGGACTTGGTGGGCATGGCCTTGCAGTTGGGCGCGACTTTTGTAGGGCGCAGCTTTTCAGGTGACAAAACTCAATTGGTGCCGCTCATCAAGGCTGCCATGGGGCACGGCGGGGCAGCCTTTCTGGACGTCATCAGCCCTTGTGTGGCCTTCAACAACCATGCGGGCAGCACCAAAAGCTACGACTATGTGCGCGATCACAATGAAGCCGTCAGCCGCATTGACTTTATCAGCAGCCGCGATGAAATAACCACTCAGTACGAGCCGGGCGCAGTGGTCGATGTCGAGCAGCATGACGGCAAGTTTTTGCGCCTGCGCAAATTGAAGGCTGATTACGACCCAACTGATCGCCTGTCGGCCATGCACCAGGTGGCCACTCACCAAGCTCGCGGGGAAGTGCTGACCGGGCTGCTTTATGTAGATTCGCAAGCGGGCGATTTGCACGCCGCCATGAACACCAGTGCCACGGCCCTGAACGCCTTGGGCCGCGCCAAATTGTGCCCCGGAGAATCCGCATTGGCCAAACTCAACGCGTCTTTGCGTTAAGGCTCTAGTTGTTCGTGCGCGCCCGTGCGCGGGCCAGCGCAGCTTGCACAATCGAACGCTTTTTCTCGAATAAATCCGAGTCTCGAGCGAGGGAGTCACCGGGCAGATTGGTCAGTGTAGCTTCGAGCTGAGTTGCGGTTTGCAGCGCTGTGTCGGCTGATTGTGATTGCAAGCGGGTGGTGCGCAATTG
>JANNCN010000228.1:0-6850 GCA_031386665.1 Rhodoferax sp.
TGGGAACCCGCACGCCGTTGCTGCCTTGGGTGGGCAATTGCGAAATCATCTCGCCGAGGCTGGCGTTTTTACCGCCCACCGCGTCGACATCGGTCATTCTCAGGTTTTCAAACGGAACGACCAGGTCGGTCGCGTTAAAAAGTGCGGACATGGGGAAACTCCAGAAGTAAAAAACAGGTGTGCAGACCGGGCGCGGCGCACAGAGTGGCGCAAGACGGGGCGGTTGCGAATGCTGGCGGCGCAAACTTGGAGTTGTTTGAATGGTTGGCGGCGAAGCATGGAAAATAGAGTATCTGGTAAAACAGCAGAACGATCAGCCCATTGTAAATTGAGACCCAGATGACCCAACGCAGCGTATTTTTTATATCGGACGGCACCGGCATCACCGCCGAGACCTTTGGCAATGCCATTCTGGCCCAGTTTGAGCTGGAAGTGCGTCACGTGCGCCTGCCGTTCATTGACACGGCCGACAAGGCCCACCAGGCGGTGCGCCAGATCAACCACGCGGCGCTGGTCGATGGCAACAAACCGATTGTGTTCAGCACCTTGGTCAACATGGAGGTGCTGAAAGTCGTGAACGAAGGCTGCCAGGGCATGCTGCTGGATATGTTTGGCACTTTTGTGCACCCGCTTGAGACGGAGTTGCAAATCAAGTCCAACCACCGAATCGGCCGCTTCAGCGATGCCAGCAAAAGCAAGCAGTACCAGGACCGGATTGAAGCCATTAATTTCTCACTCGCGCATGACGATGGGCAATCGAACCGAGATTTGGAGAGTTCTGACGTGATTTTGGTGGGCGTCAGCCGCAGCGGCAAAACACCCACGTCGCTTTATTTGGCGATGCAATACGGGCTGAAAGCGTCGAATTACCCGCTGATTCCGGAAGATTTTGAGCGCCAGCACCTGCCGCCCGCCCTGGTGCCGCACAAACCTAAGATTTTTGGCCTGACCATCAGCCCAGAGCGCCTGAGCGAGATTCGCAATGAGCGCCGCCCCAACTCCAAATACGCTGCGCTGGCCAATTGCCGCATGGAAGTGTCTGAGGCCGAAACCATGATGCGCCGTGCCGGCATTCGTTGGTTGTCAACCACCACCAAGTCGATTGAAGAAATTTCGACCACCATCCTCCAGGAGATTCGGCCTGAGCGGTTGAGCTACTAAGGAACTCGCGCACATCCCAGTCCCCGATGGCTCAGGACTGCAAATACAGCTCGCGCAGGCGCTGCTGGGCCGCCGGACTCAGTCCCATGGTTTTTTCAAGGTAATTCGGCATGCCACCGAAGTCTTTGTCCACAGCGGCGAACGAAACGTCCAAAAAGCCGATTTGCACCCTGGCGATCACATCGCGCACGGCTTGGGGCGCGTAGCTGCCCACCAGTTCGGGCGGGCGAAACAGCTCGTTGGTGAGCAAATAGTCATTCACCACCACGTCACGCGGTACGCCCAACGCATGCAACACCAGCGCGGCGGCAAAACCGGTGCGGTCTTTGCCTGCGGTGCAATGAAAGACCAAGGGCGAGTCGGATTCGAGCAAATGGCCAAACAGCTCGGCAAACCGGGGCGAACTGTCCACCACGAAGGCGCGGTATGTGTCTTGCATCAGCCGCACGGCGTCATCTGGGTTAACCCCGTTGCCTTGCGCCAACAGCGCCTGAATGGCCTGCACGACCGTGGGCTCAATCGCCAATGAATGCACCGCTACATTGGGCAGCGCGCAAGCCTGGGGCAAGCGTTCGTTTTGACCCCGAAAATCGAGCACCCGCGCCAAACCGAGCCCCTGAATGTGAGCCACATCCGCCGCGTTCAGCAGCCCCAGATGGTCTGAGCGAAACAGCTTGCGCCACACCACAGTTCGCCCCTCGTGCCCTGTGTAGCCGCCCAAGTCCCGAAAATTGGACGCGCCACTGAGCGGCAGCGCGCGGGATGGGCTGGATTGGGTGCTTTGAGGCGGGCTTAGGGTGAACGAGGGCATGAGTTGAAAGCAGGATTCGGACGGTGATGGGGTGAAATGTGGCGTTGAGGGCCAGGATAGGGCTGGACGTTGTTGATTATCATCAAGCAGCAAACCCGCTGTGCAAAATTGGGTTTTGGGATAGCCTTGGCTTGGCTTGGTTTGGCTTGCAAATTTTTCAAAACAGGCTATTTTTACCACAATTGTGGTAAGTTGGTCAAAAAAATCACAAAAATCCGGAAATCTTAATAAAATAAGCCTCTAGCTCTCGAATATAGTCAATAGTTTGCTATTATTAATATAGTAACTTTTGAATGGCAATTCGAGGGTCTTGATTGAGATTAAAGGGAGTAGCGTTCATGAACTGAACTGCTTGGGCCACAACCGGGCAACGTGTTGCACGCGAATGATCTGCACGGTTTCGTCTTTCACGCGGTAGGGCACCACATAGTTGTCGTGCACGACAAGTTCCCGTGTGCCCGGAACCCGGCCAGGGCGACCCAGCGCGGGAAAGGAAGCCAGCAACTCCGTCTTTTCCTTGATTTCACCTATGAATGAGGTGGCTCGCGTGGGATTGTCTGGCGCAATGTAGGCGGCGACTTGTTCCAGATTTTCGAGCGCCTTGCGCGTCCAGCGAATGTCCATGAATATTGACGCGTGATGGTGAAGCTTGATCGTGATGTCGATGTCGATGTCGATGTCTGACGGTAAAACTTAGTGCCCGAATTTGGCGTACACAGCACGCACTTCTTGCGCGGTGGCAAATTCACCCCGATCAGCTTCATCCAGACCTGCCTGAATGTCAGCAATCTGCCATTGCTCTTGGCTGACGTAACTCTTAAGGGCTTCGATCGTCAGAAAGCTTTTGCTGCGGCCCGTGGCTTGCACCAGTTGTTCCAGCTGGCCATGCAGTTCAACTGGCAGGCGAACGTTGAGAATTTTTTCAGCAGTCGTCATGGTTGCACCTCTTGTGTCATGATTTTTCATGGCATTGCAGTGTATGTCATACAAACGTTGTAGACATTCTTTTATTCTCGAAATTCGCTGCAAAAACCGCCCTGCATTCCATACCGATCCGGCACTTCACGTTTCCGCGATCAATTTTGCAGAGCCTCCCTAGAGCCTGCTTTAACTAAAAGAGCGACTTCAAAATAGACCATTTTTACCACAATTGTGGTAAAAATGGTCAAAAAATCGCAAAAATGCGAAAATCCTAATAAAATTGGCCTCTAGCTCACGAATATAGTCAATAGTTTGCTATTATTAATATAGCAACTACCACTCCAACTCCTATGCCCGCTATCCGCCTCTTTTCCATTCCACTAGCAATACCCAATCGCCTTGCCGCCTTGAAAGCCGGTTCGAGCTGAGACATTTTTAAAACAGGCCAATTCAGCCGCTGCCACAATTCAGTCATGCCGATCAATCGCCGCGCTTGCCTTCTTGCCGCGTCCAGCAGCCTGCTGGCGGGCGGGAATGCGCAGGCGCAGGCCCAAGCGCAGCCCAACTCGAACGCAGGAGACACCGTGGACGAAACCTGGTTGGATGCCCAACGCAGCCGTGAAGTGAAGGTGAAATTGCGCTGGCCGAACGCTGCTTTGTTGGCGTCAACGCACGGCGCAACCCAACCAACACCGCACCCCCTGGTGATTTTTTCGCACGGCTTGGGCGGCACTCGGGAAGGTGGCGCTGTTTGGGGCGAAGCCTGGGCTGCGGCGGGTTTTGTAGTGGTGCACATTCAGCACCCTGGCAGTGATTTGGCGGCGCTCAGGGCGGTGGCAACGTCGTTTGGCGACCAGCGCGGATTGAGGTCTGTCGCGTCGCCCGAGCAGTTGGTGGCGCGTTGGCGCGATGTCGGCTTTGTTTTGGATGAGATTGAACGGTGCCACAAGCTTTCAATCAGCGGATCTGGCGGGTCCGGCGTGTCCAATAGTTTGGCGGGCGAGCTAGGCAACTGGCGCCAAGTGCGGCCCAATCAAATCGGGCTGTGCGGTCATTCGTTCGGTGCGCACACCACGATGGGCATGGCCGGGCAGCGCTACCCCGTGGGCGTGCCGGTCAATGAACCCCGGCTGGCGGCTTTTATTGCGTTTTCGCCCACCGCGCCATCCATTGGCGACCCCAAGCTCGCGTTGGCCGCGCTGACTCGCCCCATGCTGTCCATCACCGGTTCCCGCGACTCTGACGTGGCGGGCGTGGGCGCAACGCCTGAGCGGCGTTTTGCCGTGTTTGGCGCTTTGCCAGACGGCAACAAGGCCCATCTGGTGCTGCAAGACGCCGACCACATGAGCTTTGCCGGGCAAACTGGCCGAGCCGTTGAAATTGTGCGCCGCGAGCAGGTCACCCGCGACTTGCAAGCCAGCCACCATGCCCTGATCTCCCGCATCACCACAGACTGGTGGCGTGCGACCTTGCTTGAAGATTCGGCGGCGAAGCAGCGTTTGCAGGCACCCAGCGGGCTGGCCAGCGGCGACTTATGGCAGCAAAAGTAGGGCTTAACTGGCGCCCTGCGGGCTTCAAAAACAAAACACCCATGCGAAATTTTGTCCCCAAACCAGCCGCAACGGTGTTGACAGCGATCCTGTGTGCCGCTGGCAGCAGCGTAGTTCTTGCGCAAAACGCGCCCGACCAAGGCTTTCGCATCATGTCCAACGGCTCCTTGGGCAATTGCATCGCCTGCCACGCCATTCCCGGCCAAGGCGGCATTGCCAGCACGTTTGGCCCCGCGCTGGACAAAGTGGCCACGCGCTACAGCGCTGAAGAACTGCGCCAATGGGTCACGGACGCCCGCAAAATCAACCCCAACACGCTGATGCCGCCCTTTGCCACCACCTTGGGCACCAACCAGTCGGTGCGGGCTCAATCCATGTTGACCGAAGAGCAAATAGCCCTGGTGGTGGCAGCTTTGCTCACGCTGAAATAAACTGTCCAATATGACAACCAGCATGATGAAACGCCAGGAACTCCATTGCCCAGCCGATCAGCTGAAGGCGGGCTTGGCCAAGCCTGGCCTGCAAGCCAAACGCCGTGATTGCCTGGTATTGGCGGTTGGGCCCTGGCTGGCGACTCCATTGCTATCCCGGGCACAGGTGTTCATCGAAACCGTTACGCAGCGCGACCTGGAGGCCATGAAGCTCAAGTCAGACGGCATCACGCTGGACTTTCCCCGCTTGGCAGATACGGGGTCTTCGGTGCCATTGAAAGCCAGCATCGTGGCTCCCGCAGGCCTAAGAATCGAAAGTATTGACGTCTTTTTGCCCGAAAATCCCAACACGAGGGCATTGAAACTACGTTTGATCGAGCCGCAAGTGCGTTACACCTTCACGACCCGGTTGCGCCTGGCTGGCAGCCAAGACGCCTGGGTAGTGGCCAATTTGAGCGATGGCAGCAAGCTGGGTGCCAGCGCGCCCACGGTCATCACCTCATCCGCGTGTTTCGATGCCTCTTAATTTATGGCCACCCAAATCCCATCCCGCCTGACCTTCGTCGGCATCATTCGCCCAGGCAACACGATAGAAGCGCGCTGGATCGTCGGGCATCCGATGGAAACCGGCTTTCGCATTGACGACGCGGGGCAGCGGGTGCTGCGCAACGTCATCACGCAGGTACGCGTTTTTGTGAATGGCAAACCCGTGCTGGACCTGGAGCCAGGCACGGGCATGGCGGCGAATCCGTTTTTGGCATTTCAAATCACAGTGCCTCCACTTGGCGGCAATGTCGCGGTGGAATGGCTCGACGATTCCGGACAAAGAGGGTCGGTTCAACAGCTCTTATTGCTTGAGAAATGAAGCAGCCCTGGCACCAGACAGCGCGATTTTGGGTGCTTTCAGGCAGTTTTACCCTGCTTTGCGGTGGCTGGGCAATGGCACAAACGGCACCCAGCAACGCACCAGTCGCCTGGCCTGACAACCCCAAACTCAGCGGCAACGCGTTTTTGCCACCCGGCCTGTTGAAGCTGCAAGACGACTTGCCCAACAGCCCGGTCAGCCTTTGGTTGGATCGGGGCACCCTGCTTTGGGCCGAAGCAAGCCGGGGCCCGAGTTGCCAAAGCTGCCATGGCAAGGTGGACACATTAAAAACGGCTGCCGCCACGTTTCCCCGGCTTGTGGCAAGCGCTGCCACTGTCCGGCCCGATGGTGTGGAGCCGCCCAGGCTCATTAACCTGGAAGATCAAATCGTCAGTTGCAGCGCCAAAGGCGGGCGAACCCCCGTCAAAGCGGAAGACGACGAGCTGTTGGCACTGAGCGCTTTGCTGCACAACGCGGCCAAAGGCCTTGTCATCGACCTCAAGCCCCTGCCAGCGCAGGCTGCCCAGTGGGACGCCCGCTTGCAACACGGTGCAAAGTTATTTTCAACCCGTCTGGGGCGCATCAATCTGGCGTGTGTTCACTGCCATGACCAAAACATTGGCCGACAAATGCGGCTGGATGTGGTGAGCCCCGGCAACCCCACGGGTTTTCCGATCTACCGCATGAGCTGGCAGCGCCTGGGCAGTGTGGAGCGTCGCCTGCGGGCTTGCTACTCGGGCGTGCAGGCTTCGCTGCCGGCCACAGGGCATTCTGATTTGCGCGATCTGGAGCTTTTTTTGAAGGTACGGGCCAACGGGCTGCTGCTTGAAGGGCCATCGATCCGGCGGTGAAATGCGCGCCTCGAAAGAATTCCAGCTGGTGTCGATTTTCTTGGTGGGGGGCAGCAGTTGGCGCACCCCAAGGCAGTCAACTGGGCTAAAAAGTCTCGGTATCGACTTCACTTGAAGATTGCGGGCTGTAACGCTCGCCTGTCACCGTCACCTGGTTGATCAAGCCATTCAATCGTGCCAGCGTTTCCGCGTTTAAATTCACGTCCATCGCCACGAGGTTTTCCTTCAGATGCTCCACGCTGCGCGTACCCGGAATCGGA
>JANNCN010000012.1:0-30080 GCA_031386665.1 Rhodoferax sp.
ACGCGATAGCGGCGTTGCTGGCCCTTGCCGCGCTTGGGTTGCGCGTATCTATTCGTCGTGTTCCTGTGGCGTTTGGTTTGGGATGGGTTGCAAGGCGGTTTTTGCAGCAAATATCGAGAATTTTTGCAAAAAAATCAACGCCGCAGACCGCCCAAACCGAGCGATCACGGGCCTCGAGGAATTGATCCGCGCTTCCCTAACGTGCTGTCTGCGGGTCCGCGCCTTGCTCTCGCGGCGTTCCGAGCCAAAATGCCTCGACGTTGGTGAAGCCGCTATCGGGTGCCGCACAATCAGCTTTCAGTCCTTCGACGCAGGCGTTTCGCCCATCTCAACCTTTCGTTTTTAAATCCCATGCGCGCCACCCTTCTTTTGCCTGCTTTGGCGCTGACATTCAACGCGCTGGTCTGGGGCGTTTCTTGGTGGCCATTTCGGGAATTGCAAAGCCACGGCTTGCATCCGCTGTGGGCAACGTCGCTGATTTACCTGTTTGCGGTGATTTGCGTGGTGCTGGTGCGGCCCAAAGCGTGGCGCGGTTTGCTCAAACCGTCGCTCTTGTGGCTGCTGGTGTTGGCGTCTGGGCTGACCAATGTGGGTTTCAACTGGGCAGTGACCGTGGGCGACGTGGTGCGCGTGGTGCTGTTGTTTTACCTGATGCCTGGTTGGGTGGTGTTGCTGGCGTGGCCCCTGTTGGGCGAAAAGCCCACGGCGGGCTCGCTGTTGCGGCTGGTTTTGGCGTTCACTGGCGTCGTCATTGTGTTGAAAGCGCCGGGAGCTGCCTGGCCCATGCCGACAAGTCTGGCGGACGGCTTGGCGCTGATGGGCGGCTTCAGCTTTGCCTTAACCAACGTGTTGTTGCGTAAGCTGAACCACACGCCTGAAGAGTCGCGCATGCTGGCCATGTTTGGCGGGGGTGCGGTCATGGCTTGCCTGACCGCTTTGGCAGGCGTCGGCTCGGGCCTTGTCAGCCTGCCACCGCTGCCCAGCGCCGCCTGGGTCGGTGTGGCCCTGGCGCTGTGCGTGGCTTTTTTGCTGGGCAACCTGGCTTTGCAATACGGTGCCGCCCGCCTGCAAGCCAGTACCACGTCGGTCATCATGCTGACCGAAGTGCTTTACGCCAGCGTGTCCGCCACGCTGCTGGGCGCAGGTGAAGTGACGCAACAGACCTTGATCGGTGGGGCTTTCATATTGCTGGCATCATTGTTGTCAGTCTTTGGTCACAAGCCGACTCAGGCTTGATTTTTTGAAGGAATCCGCATGTCAAGCGTTTACGATTTTTCAGCCAACAGCATTCAGGGCAAAACCATCAACTTGAACCAGTTCAAGGGCCAGGCCATGTTGATCGTCAACACCGCTAGCGCTTGCGGCTTCACGCCGCAATTCGGCGGCTTGGAGGAACTGCACAAGAGCTATGGCCCAAAAGGTCTGGTGGTGCTGGGGTTTCCGTGCAACCAGTTTGGCTCGCAAGACAAAGGCAGCAACGGCGAAATTGCCGAGTTTTGCCAATTGAACTACGGCGTGAGCTTTCCCATGATGGAGAAAATCGACGTGAACGGCAGCGGTGCCCACCCGCTGTACCAATGGCTCAGCGCCGAAGCCCCCGGCCTGTTGGGCAGCAAAGCCATCAAGTGGAACTTCACCAAGTTTTTGGTTGGCAAAGACGGCGCGGTGCTTAAACGCTATGCGCCCACCGATACCCCAGCGAGCATGGCGCAAGACATCGAAAAGGCGCTGGCAGCCGCAGCCTGAGCCCTGGCGCGGCGGGTTTCGACAGGCTTGGTCGAGCTTCGACAGCTTTCGCTGATTTTTGTCGAACTCGACTGAAATTGAATTGCTACTATTAATGTAGCAAACTATCTATATTATTCGAGAGCTAGAGGGCAATTTTATTGATATTTTGCCGTTTTCAGCCAATTTTTTTAAAAAATTAACCCCCAGGTTCTTTTTTGAAACTTTCAGTCGCTTTGCGCAAAAGCTGTGCCAGTGACTTGTCTGGCTCGTCGCGAAAGGTGCCGGCCAGCAGTTCCAGTGCCTCAATGCGATCTACCCGAAAGTTGCGAAAGTCTTGCCGTGACTCGCACCAGGCTGCCAGCGTCCACACTTTGCCCCAAAAAAAGCAACCCAGCGGGCGCACCACGCGCTGGCTGGGCTGGCCTGCCAAATCGCGGTAATTGAAGCTTAAGCGACGTCGCGCATGCACCGCTTCACGGCAGGTTTGCAAGGCCTGCACGGCTTGGTGCGTCAAGGCGTCCATGCTGGTCAGCGGCGCATACAGCGCCAAGCTCTCGGCGGCAGCGCGGACGCCTTTGGGCAACACTGACAAAATTTTGCCCAACGCATTTTCGGCTTCCCGCGCCAATGCCGGGTCGAGCCAAGACTGGGCCAAGCGCACTGCAGCCATCAGCGCTTTGGCCTCGTCTTGGGAAAACATCAAAGGCGGCAAATCAAAGCCTGCACCCAGGCGATAGCCCACCCCCGCCTCGCCTTCAATCGGTACGCCCTGGTGCTGCAGGTCCGCCACATCGCGGTACACCGTGCGCTCAGACACCTCCAGCCGAGTGGCCAAAAACGCAGCCGTGGTGAGCCTGCGCCCCCGAATGAGCTGGACAATTTGAAACAGGCGATCGGCGCGGCGCATGAGGGCACTGTAACGACAAGCTGCGGCGGGGTTCTTTCAGCGTAGCGTCCGGTCAAGCCAAAGCATGCAGGCCAACCCGGTTACCGTCCAAATCGAAGATGTGCGCGAAAAAGCCCAAACCTGGCGGCAAGGCCACGCGCGGGCAGGCAAGCAGGGCCCCTGCAGCCAGGGCGCGGGCGACGACCGCATCGAGTGACGGCGAAGCATCCAGGTAAATCAACGGGCCTTGCGCTCCGGGCGGCGGTGCGCTGGGGCCGCAGATTAGCGTGCCGCCCACGCCGTCGCCCTGATCCGCAAAAGGAAACACCGCCCCTTGCGACGGCCCCATCGCCTCAGGGTGCAACTTGCAATTCAGAATAGTTTCATAAAAAGTTTGGGATTTAGCCAAATTCAAAGTGGGAATTTCAAACCAGGTGATGGCATTTTTGAGGGTGGGCGCTGTGGCGGTTGTCATAGAGAACTCCAAGGTTGTTAAAGGAGTGTTGATGGTGCGCAGTGGCTACTGACAACGGTGTGTCAGTAGAGGACGATTGCCTAACTGACCCAAGTTCAGTTATTATCTGACCCGAAGTCAGTTAACCTTCCGGATTGGAGACCCCATGGACCTCAATGTCAACGGCAAAACGCTTTCAGTCGATGCCGATCCCAACATGCCCCTGCTGTGGGCGCTGCGCGATGTGCTGAACCTGACCGGTACCAAATTGGGCTGCGGCATTGCGGCCTGCGGGGCCTGCACGGTGCATGTCGATGGCGTGCCCACGCGCTCTTGCGTGGTGCCGCTGGCCGCCATGGCGGGCAAGCAGATTCGCACGATTGAGTCCTTGGGCACGGCGGACAAACCCCATGCTTTGCAAGCCGCCTGGATTGCCGAGCAAGTGCCGCAGTGCGGTTACTGCCAAAGCGGCATGCTGATGGCCGCTGCCGCGCTGCTGGAGCAAAAGCCCAAGCCAACCGATGCGGACATTGACGAAGCCATGAGCAACATTTGCCGCTGCGGCACCTACCAGCGGGTGCGCAAGGCGATTCACCGCGCGGCGGGCAACCCTGTGGTCGCGAGCCCTGCCGGAGTCGCAGCATGAAACGCCGCACACTGATTTTGAGCGCTCTGGGCGCAGCGGGCACCGTGGGTGCGCTGGTGGTGGGCTGGGGCGTGTTGCCCGCCCGCTCGCGCCTGGGCAAACCCGAGCTGATGCTGCCTGCCACGGGTGCAGACGGCGGCGATGTGGCGCTGAACGGATGGATCAAGATTGCCACCGACGGAAGTGTCATTTTGGCCATGCCGCGCAGCGAAATGGGCCAGGGCGTTCACACCGCATTGGCCATGCTGGTGGCCGAAGAACTTGACGTGCCACTCACCCGCGTGCGGCTGGAGCAAGCCGGTGCCGACGCGATTTACGGCAACGTAGCCATGCTGCTGGGCAGCCTGCCGTTTCACCCGCTGGAGTCTGATGGCGAGACCAAAGCCACCAAGGTCAAAGTGGGCCATTGGGTGGTGGGCAAAGTCGCGCGAGAGCTGGGCATCAACGCCACGGGTGGGTCCAGCAGCGTGGCAGACGCCTGGGAGCCCTTGCGCCTGGCCGGGGCCACCGCGCGGGCCAGCTTGGTGGGGGCGGCTGCGGCCCAATGGAAGCTGCCTGTGGCAGAACTCAGCGTGAAAGACGGCGTGGTCACGCACGCTACGGGCAAATCGGCCAGCTACGGTGAGTTGGCCAAATTGGCTGCTGGCACCACACCGGCTGATGTGGTTTTGAAAGACCGCAAAAACTGGAAACTGATTGGCCAAGGCGCACCGCGCAACGATATTCCGGCCAAAGTCAACGGCAGCGCGCAGTTCGGCCTGGACGTGCGTTTGCCTGGCATGGTGTACGCGCAAGTGCGGCTGTCGCCCATGATTGGCGGCACACCGGGGGCCATCGATTCCAAAGCGGCGCTGGCGATGCCCGGCGTTGAACGGCTGGTGGCTTTGGATGCCCTGGGCGGTTCCACGGCCGGGTTTGCCGTGGTGGGCAAAACCAGTTGGCATGCCCGCCAAGCGGCGCTGGCGGTTGGCGTGAAGTGGCAGCAACGCGCACTGGGCGCGCTCGACACGCGGCAGATTGAAACCCAACTGACCGCCGCGCTCAAAGGCGATGACGGCACCACGTTTTATGAAAAAGGCGAAGCCCGCGAGGCAGAAGGCAAGGCCACCCGCGTGGTCGAAGCCATTTACCGAGCGCCCTATTTGGCTCATGCCACGCTAGAGCCCATGAACTGCACCGCGCAAGTCAAAGACGGCACGGTCACGCTGTGGGCACCCACCCAGGTGCCGCAAGCCGTGCGCGATGCGGCGGCGGCGGTGGCTGGGGTGAAGGTTGACAAAGTGATCCTGCACGTCACCTTGTTGGGTGGCGGTTTTGGCCGCCGACTTGAAGTCGACTATGCCGCCCAAGCGGTGCGAGTAGCCATGGAATGTGCTGGCCGCCCGGTGCAATTGGCCTGGTCGCGCGAAGAAGACACCACGCATGACTTTTACCGCCCCATGCACGTGGCCGCGCTCAGTGCAGCGCTGGACACCAAAGGCAACGTGGGCAGTTTGCGCATTCGCTCAGCAGGCGACGCCATCAGCCCGCGCATGTTTGCCCGCACCATGCCCGCCATGGCAACCCCGTTTGACATGCCGGACAAAACCACCGCAGAGGGCCTGTTTGACTTGCCCTATGGCTTTGCGCACCAACACATGTCTCACGTGCACACGCGCATGGGGGTGCCTGTGGGCTTTTGGCGCTCGGTGGGGCATTCGCACAATGCGTTTTTCTCAGAAGGCTTCATCGACGAATTGGCGTTCGAAACCAAGCAAGATCCGCTGGAGTTTCGCCGTGCCTGGCTGAAGGATGCGCCGCGCTACCTGGCTGTGCTGAACCTGGCCGCTGACAAAGCCGCCTGGGGCAGCAAGTTGCCTGCAGGCCGAGCCCACGGCATTGCGCTGCACGAGTCGTTTGGCTCCATCGTGGCGCAGGTGGCTGAGGTGTCGCTGGCAGACGGCAAACCGCGCGTTCACCGCGTGGTGTGCGCCATCGACTGCGGCACCGTGGTCAACCCCAACACCGTCGCGCAGCAAATGGAAAGCGCCATTGTGTTCGGCTTAACCGCCGCCTTGTACGGCAAGATTGACATCAAAGACGGCGTGGTGCAGCAAACCAATTTCAACGACTACCCCATGCTCAAGTTGGCTGAAGCCCCAGTGGTACACACCTTCATCGTGCCCAGCACCCGTGCCCCGAATGGCGTGGGCGAACCCGGTTTGCCGCCTTTGGCACCGGCCGTGGCCAATGCGCTGTTCGCCTTGACGCAAAAGCGCCATCGCTCCTTGCCGCTTGTGGCGTGACGGCTCAGGGCAAAAAGGCATTGGGCGAACCCGCGCCTGCAAGCGAAGCGGCGCGGGCAGGCGGTACAGCCCTTGTGCAAGCAGCACCCGCTGCATCAGCAGCCCCTGCGGCCCTGCGCCACCGCGCCCGAAGCAGGCAAGACAAAGACCTGCGCCGCGCCCAACTCATCGCGTCAGCCACCCAGTTGTTTGCCGATGAAGATTTTGACGCCGTCACCATCGCCCGCGTTGCCGCCCTGGCGGGGGTGGCCAAAGGTACGGCCTACCTGTACTTTGCGACCAAAGAAAGCTTGTTTTTGGAGCTGGTTCGGGCTGAAATGTCCCTGTTGCTGGTTGGTCTGACTCAAAAACTTGACCCTGGACTCCCGGCAAGCCAGGCCAACGCCGTGAAATCAGTGCCCGCTGTGATCGCCCGCAGCCTGACCGAGCGTTTGGTGCTGCGCCGCCTGCTGGTGCTGCTGCACTCGGTGATCGAGCCCAAAATTGATGCTGCCACCGCGCTGGAGTTCAAGATTTTTCTGCGCGACTTGCTCCAAGAGGCCAGCCTGCTGATGGCTCAAAGAATACCGGGCCTGAACGTCGAGAAAGCCTCAATTTTGATGCTGCAAATTCACGCCCTGGTCATCAGCCTGACCCAGTTGGCCGAGCCACCCCCGGTCATCGCCCAAGTGATGGCGCAAAACCCCAGCCTGCGGGGCATGCACATTGACTTTGAAAGCTTTTTGACCCTGACCCTGGAGACTTTGGTACAGGGCACCATCAGCGCTGTTTGACCCTGTTGGAGTTCACCATCAGTTTGCTATATTAATAGCAGCAAACTATTGATATTGTTCGGGAGCTAGAGGCCTATTTGGTTCATATCTTGGCTATTTTGGAAGATTTTGGGAAAAAAAGAACCTGCAGGTTCTTTTTCCAAAATAACCTCAAAACGGCCCAAATCCCGGCATCGGACTCAGGTTAGCTTGGTCAGGGCCGCATCCAGCACCTCAACCCAATGCTTCACCGGCGTCTGCGTACCGCTTTGCAGGTGGGTGATGCAGCCAATATTGGCGCTGATGATGACGCTGGGTTGCGTGTCGTTCAGGTGGCCCAGTTTGCGGTCGCGCAATTGGTAGGCCAGGTCGGGGTTCAGCACGGAATAGGTGCCCGCTGAGCCACAACACAGGTGGGCTTCGTTCAGGGCGGTTTTGACTTTGAAACCCAAGGCGTTCAAATGGGTTTCGACGCCGCCACGCAACTGCTGGCCGTGTTGCAGCGTGCAAGGCGGGTGAAAGGCGTTGGTGCCGTTCAACTTGTCGGCATTCAACTTGCCGCGCAGTTTGTCAGCCAGCTCGGGCAACCACTCGCTTAAGTCTCGCGTGAGCGCGCTGATGCGTTGCGCTTTGACGGCGTACTGTGGGTCGTCTTGCAAAATGTGTCCGTACTCTTTGACCGTGACGCCGCAGCCCGAAGCGTTCATCAAAATGGCTTCGACTGGGCCATCAGCGCCGTGCCCACTGCCCCCGCCATCAATATACGGCCACCAGGCGTCAATGTTGGCGCGCATTTGGGCACGGCCACCGTCTTGGTCGTTCAAATGAAATTTGACCGCGCCGCAACAGCCCGCATTGCTGGCCACCACGCTTTGCACCCCAATCGCATCCAGCACGCGGGCTGTGGCGCTGTCGATATTGGGCATCATGGCGGGTTGTACGCAGCCCTTCAAGAGAAGCACTTTGCGGGCATGCTGTTGGGTGGGCCAGGTGCCTGCGTCTTGCCTCTTTGGCACTTTGTTTTGGAGCGATGCGGGCAGCAAACCGCGCACCAGTTGGCCCATCTTCATGGCCGGTGCAAACAGCGGCGAAGGCAGGCCTTCTTTCAAGGCCCAGCGCAGCGCCCGCTCCGTGGCAGGGCGCGGCACTTTGGCATCGACCAGCTTACGGCCAATGTCCACCAAATGGCCGTAATCAACGCCGCTGGGGCAGGTGGTTTCGCAGTTGCGGCAGGTCAGGCAGCGGTCCAGGTGCAATTGGGTTTTGCGGGTGGGGGTTTGGCCTTCCAGCACCTGCTTCATCAGGTAAATGCGGCCCCGCGGGCCGTCGAGCTCATCGCCCAGTAGCTGGTAAGTAGGGCAGCTGGCCGTGCAAAACCCGCAGTGCACACACTTGCGCAAAATGGCTTCGGCGGCCTGGCCATCAGCGGTGTTTTTGTATTCGGGGGCGAGATTGGTTTGCATGGTTTGACCCGGTGGCGCAAGAGGCAAAAAAAGGAATTCAGACCTGGGCCAAGCGGCGAAAATCGGCAACCAGCGGTGGCAATGACAGAAGCAACAACACCATGGACAGGGGCACCACCCAGATGAAGCCCACGTACTTAAAGCCAGCGGCGCCTACCAAGCCACCCGCCATGAACGCGCTTAACAAACCAAGGTAAAGCCGCAGCTTGGCGCGGTTGGCCCGCACTTTCGATTCAATGGGGCCGCCATGTCGATTCCAGTACAGCAGCTTGCCCAATTCGATGCCCAAGTCGGTGATCACACCCGTCATGTGCGTCGTGCGAATCATCGAGGACGACATCTTGGTGACCAAGGCGTTTTGCAGCCCCATGATGAACGCCAACATTAGCACGGTAAAAGGCACGGCAAAAGGGGTCTGTCGATTGAAAGTGGCCCCAATCATGCCAAACACCAGCAGCAGCGCTGCCTCAATCAGAAGGGGAAGCGCGTACTCGCTGCGCAAGTGGGTCTGGCGCGCCCAGTTCACCAGCATGGCTGTTGCCGCAGCGCCTGTGATGAACGCCAGCAGCGCCCCAACGGCACCCAGCACCAGCTTGAGGTTGCCCAGCACCAAATTGTCAGCCACCATAGACGCAAACCCCGTCATGTGCGAGGTGTACATGCCCACCACCAAAAAACCGCCGGCATTGACAGCTCCGGCGTTGAAGGCCAGCAGCCCGCCCAACAAGCGGTTGCTGGCCTCTGTTCGGTGCTGGCTGACAAGGTGACGAAGGCGGCGCACGGCGGCAAACTATTTTTGGGCAAACAAACGGCCCGGGTTGAACACGTTGGCCGCATCGAACTCGGCTTTGAGGCGGTGGTGAACTGTGTCCAGGGGCGATTTCAAGGGCGTAAATGCGGGCCAGACTGATCGGTTGGCAGCTTGGTCGGCTGCAACGGCTGGCCTGAACGCAGTCGCGTGGCCGCCCGCGCGTGCGGCTGCTGTGCGCAAATCGGCCATGGCCGACAAAGGTGCCCACAACCAACGCAGACCACCGTGCCATTCAATCAGTTGCGGCCAAGGCAATGCCAATGGCGCAGCGGTTTGCGCAACGCTAAGGCGCCACAGCACGAGGTCTGGCGATGCTGGGTTTTGAAAAAACGGCAGTGTCTGGTCGCGGCAGGCCTGCCAGTCGGCGTGAGCTTCGGCGTCATTCAGGCGCTCGCCAGGGGTTGTGTGCAGCATGGTTTGGCAAGCTGACGCCACGGCGGCCACTGCACCTCGCAAGCGCACAAAAAGCAGATCGCGCCCTGCAGACGTGGCAGCGTCGTCATGAATCCAGCAACTGGCGTTCAGCGGCAAGGCTTGCCCGCCCCAGCGGTGCAGTTGCGCCAGCGCCTGGGCTTGAGGCAGTTCAAACACCAGTGTGGCCTCGGCCGGGGCGACTGGCAAAACTTTGAGCGACACCTGGGTGATCAAGCCCAGGGTGCCCATGGAACCCGCCATCAATCGGGACACGTCATAGCCTGCCACATTTTTCATGACCTGGCCACCAAACGTGAGCAGTTCTCCGCGCCCATTGATGATTTGCACACCCAGCATGAAGTCGCGCACGCCCCCAGCGCTGGCCCGTGCGGGGCCACTCAAGGCCGCGGCCACCATGCCGCCCACTGTGGCCTGCACCGGCTGGTTTGCGAACTGAAAGTGCGGCGGCTCAAACGGCAGGCACTGACCTTGCTGGGCCAAAGCGCTCTCCAGCTCGGCCAATGGTGTACCAGCCTGCACCGTCACGACCAGTTCGCTCGGCTCGTAGCTGGTGATGCCGTTCAGGGCACGGGTGTCCAAAATGTCGCCTTGCAAAGACTGCCCATAAAAGTCTTTGCTGCCACCGCCGCGAATGCGCAAGGCACGGCCCGAGGCGCTGGCGCTTTTGATTTGGTCAATGGCTGCTGACACAGCCGCGTCGACCGACATACCGGGGTTAATTGGTATGGTCTGGGGCATGGGATTCACGACTTGAGGCATCACGCGGCAGCCGTCACATGAATGCTCATCTCGGCAGACATCGACTCACCTGGCTGCAGCACCTGCAAGCCCAGTTCATCGGCACTGGCCATGTGACGCGCCAGCAGACTGATGGCGTTGTTAACGTGGCTGACTGGTTCTATGGCAACAAAGTCTTTGCTGGCAGTTGTGAACACCACCAGCCGGGTCAGTTTGCTGGTCACGCGGGTGTGAAGCTTTTCATCGCGAAGGTGCAAAACCCCGTTCCAACCGTCAAAACAATGGTCGACATCCAGCGTGGCGCAATCGGTTTGCAGCCCCGGCGAAGGTGTACGGTGGGTGGGCAATTTCAAAGAGTCCATCTCCCATCGACCCGACGCCTCAAAGGCGATGTGACTTTGCGGACGCTTCACAAAATACGGATGCCAGCCCAAGCCAACTGGTGCCGCCTGACTGGACTGGTTGGTAATGCTCAGGATCATTTCCAGTTCGTTGTGGGACAGGCGAAACGCTTGCGAGGTGTCAAACGCAAACGGCCAAGACGCATCGGGCTTGTGTTCATACGATAGCAGGGCAAAGTTGGCGCTGGACTCAAGCACAGCCCAAGGCCGCTGCCAACCCACGCCGTGAATGGCATGCGGCTCGTCGCCATTGTTTTGAATCAGCGGGTGGCTGGTGCCATTCCACTTCAGTGCGGCGTGGCCAATGCGGTTAGAGAATGGCACCAAGGGGTAACTGCCTGAATGGCGGGCACTGCCTAGAGTTTGTGCGTCGGCAGAGCGCAAAACCGGCAGGTCTTCAAACCACAAACCGGTAATGCAACCGCCCAAGCCGGGTGCAATCTCGCAGCGAAATGGCTTGGAAGTCAAGGCCAGTGTGGTTGTCATTTGAGGCTCCAAAACATCATTGGATTGTGCACTGGGATCTCGTGCCCCTGAACTGCTTGGGTTATCCAAAAAAAACCCGCAACAGAGTGAACTGTTGCGGGCCTAACTGACTGACGCCAACATCCTGAGGGGCGGCTACGTCAGCACTTGGAGAAAAGGGAACGAAAGAGTGTTCGCCCCTTAAATCGCGACGAACACAGGTGGTCAGCAGTAGATCAGCGGTTGTAAGCGGTTTCGCCGTGCGAGGTGATGTCCAGGCCTTCGCGCTCGTCTTCTTCAGACACGCGCAATCCGATCACCAGGTCAACCACTTTGTAGGCAACGAAAGACACCACGCCAGACCAGACGATAGTCAGCATCACGGCCTTGAACTGAATCCAGACTTGGTCTGCAATGCCAACTGAAGACACCGTCACGGTGACCCAGTCGCCCACCAGTCCTGGGCCGCCCAGTGCTTGATTGTTGAACACGCCGGTCAGCAAAGCGCCCACAATGCCACCCACGCCGTGCACACCGAACACGTCCAGCGAGTCATCAGCACCCAGCATTTTCTTCAGGCCGTTCACGCCCCACAGGCAAGCAAAACCAGCCACAAACCCGATGACGATGGCGCCCATCAGGCCCACGTTGCCGCAGGCTGGGGTGATCGCGACCAAGCCAGCCACTGCACCCGACGCCGCGCCCAGCATGCTCGCCTTGCCGCGCATCAGCGCCTCACCCACACACCAGGCCAGCACGGCAGCCGCGGTTGCCGAGAAAGTGTTCATGAAGGCCAACACAGCCGTACCGTTGGCTTCCAGGGCAGAACCTGCATTGAAACCAAACCAGCCCACCCACAGCATAGACGCGCCGACCATGGTCAGAGTCAAGCTGTGAGGTGCCATGGCTTCTTTGCCGTAGCCAGTGCGTTTGCCAATCATGTAGGCGCCGACCAAACCTGCAACTGCCGCGTTGATGTGCACCACAGTGCCGCCTGCGAAGTCCAACGCGCCCCATTGCCAGATCAGACCGGCTTTAGCTGTCATCGCGTCAGCCACTTCTTTCGAAGCGTAGGCGTCAGGACCCATCCAGTACCACACCATGTGGGCAATTGGCGTGTAGCTGAATGTAAACCACAACACCATGAACAACAGCATGGCCGAGAACTTGATGCGCTCGGCAAAGGCGCCGACGATCAAGCAGCAGGTGATGGCTGCAAAGGTGGCTTGGAAGGCCATGAACAGCAACTCAGGAATGACAACGCCTTTGCTGAAGGTGGCCGCCATGGCGAACTCGCCTTTCATGGGGTCAAACAGGCCTTTCATGAACAGGCGGTCGAAACCACCAATGAACTGGTTGCCTTCGGTGAACGCCAGGCTGTAGCCGTAAATGCACCACAGCACCACAATCAGTGAAAACGTGACGAAGATTTGCATCAGCACAGACAGCATGTTCTTGCTGCGAACCAAGCCGCCATAGAACAGGGCAAGACCCGGCACGGACATCATGATGACGAAGGCCGTTGCCACGATCAGCCAGGCGATGTCGCCTTTGTTCGGCACGGGTGCGGGTGCAGCTGCAGGTGCTGCGGCTGGCGCTGTAGATCCTGCTGCAGCAGGGGCAGCAACAGCGGCAGCGGTTGGTGCGGCGGCGGCAGGGGCTGCTTTCGCTTCAGACGCGACTGTGGCGGGTGCCGCCGGTGTGGCTTGGGCGACTGCAAACGTTCCAAATCCCAGCAAACCAATTCCCAGCGCCAGGGAGGCCAATAGTTTTTTCATAGTGTTGTTCTCAGTTGAATCGGTTCGGATCAAAGGGCTTCTTTGCCTGTCTCGCCCGTGCGAATGCGCACGACCTGCTCCAGGTTATATACAAAGACCTTGCCGTCACCAATCTTGCCGGTGCGGGCCGCACCTTCAATGGCTTCAATCACGCGGTCCACCAGGTCGTCTGAAATGGCGGCTTCAATCTTGACCTTAGGCAGAAAGTCAACAACATATTCAGCGCCACGGTAAAGCTCTGTGTGGCCTTTCTGGCGACCAAAGCCTTTGACTTCGGTCACAGTGATGCCCTGCACGCCAATGGCCGATAGGGCTTCACGCACCTCGTCCAGTTTGAATGGCTTGATGATGGCCGTTACAAGTTTCATAGGGACTCCTGGTGGGGGTGTTCAGTGATCAGAAGCTGTATTTCACGCCGACAGCCGCGCCGCTCTTGCCCAGGAAGTTGGTGTTGCCGTTGGTATTGGCATAAAAGCTTTGGTTTGCGTCCGTGCCGTAGAGCCCTAAATTGGCTGAAAAGCCATTGCCAAAGTCTTTGGCCAAGGTCAAGGAGTAGTCGGTGTAGTCACCCAAATTGGCGGTCTGGCCTTTCACGGTTTGGCGGCCCACGTGCGGGGTCAAGGTAAAGCCGTTGCCCAAATCCAAATTGGCGCTCAAATCGAGGTAGTTGCTGGCCGTGCTGTTCAGGAAGCCCAGAAAGTTGCCAACGCTGTGGCTGTATTTCAAGGTCACCACGTTGTATGTCAGGGCGCCGTAAATTTCGGTGGTGTTGGCATCGGTCACGCCGCCAGCACCTGGGGTGCCTGCCGAACCAGAATTGTTACCAGGGTACAGGTAGCCGATCACGCCCACGTCAAAACCCAAGCCTTTGGTGAGCTCCCCTTTAAAGCCGCCGTACAAGTCAACTTCCCAGTCGCCATTGGTAGCGCCATTGAACTGCTTGACCCAGCTCACATTGGAAGCCCAAGCGCCTGCATAAAAGCCATTTTTGTGGGAGTAGTCAACGCCGCCCTGAATCGCGCCGCCGAAATTTGTTTGGGTCAGGCCGCGAAAACGGTAGTCGCTGGTCACGCCGACGTTGAAGCCCAAGGTGTAGTCTGGCTCGGGGGCTTTGGTTTGGGCGAAAGCGGCGGTGCCGGCCAAGCCAGCAGCCAACAATGCGGCGATTTGAACAGTGGATTTGAATTTCAAGGTCATGGAAGCGCTCCGAGGGGTTAAAAGATGAACTGTTTATGCACAGACCATGCCAGTCTGAAATTTCGTGCGGCCGGCGCCTCCTTTGTCAACTGATTGGTCAACAGCACGTTATGTTGTATGTATAAATAAACAGTATGCGCATATTTGGTGCATAAACAAGTGTGACGCTCTAAAGTGCGCACCAAAATGGAGAGGATTTGCCGTGAGTTTGTCTTTGGTGCAAAGTCGTGCACTTTTGGGCTTGAATGCCGCAGCCGTCACCGTCGAGGTTCATTTGGCCAACGGCCTGCCCAGCTTCACGCTGGTCGGGCTGGCAGATGTTGAAGTCAAAGAGGCCCGTGAGCGAGTTCGTTCGGCCATTCAAAACAGTGGCCTTGAGTTTCCGCACAACAAACGTATTATTGTGAATTTGGCTCCAGCCGACTTGCCCAAAGACTCCGGACGCTTTGATTTGCCCATCGCCATTGGGATTTTGGCCGCCAGTGGCCAGATTGACGGTGCCAAACTGGTGGGCCACGAGTTTGCGGGTGAGCTCTCACTCTCGGGCGAACTTCGGCCAATCAGAGGTGCGCTGGCCATGAGCCTTGCTTTGCACGATGGCAAGGCCCTCACCAAACTGGTGCTGCCACCGTCTAGCGCCGAAGAGGCCGCATTGGTTCCCGACTCGCATGTTTACCGGGCCCAGCATCTGCTGGACGTGGTCAGTCACTTTTTGCCAGACGCACCCAATTCGGCTGGTTCAACGCCAGCGCCTGAGCCCTCCACCGGTTGGTCGCGCGTGCACCCCATTGCCATATCAACCCGTGCCCGCTACGCCGACATGGCCGACGTCAAGGCACAAACAGGCGCCAAAAGAGCGCTTGAGATCGCCGCCGCCGGGGGTCACAGCGTATTGATGATGGGCCCTCCGGGCTCAGGCAAGTCCATGCTGGCACACAGATTTGCCGGATTGTTACCGCCCATGACCACCTTGGAAGCGCTTGAAAGTGCTGCCGTGGCATCGGTCAGCGGCCGGTTTTTGCTTGAGAACTGGGCGCAACGGCCCACTTGCAGTCCGCATCACACGGCCAGCGCGGTGGCGTTGGTGGGCGGCGGGTCTCCGCCGAGGCCGGGTGAGATTTCATTGGCGCACAACGGCGTTTTGTTTTTGGACGAACTGCCCGAGTTCCCGAGGGCTGCTTTGGAGGCGCTAAGAGAACCGTTGGAGACGGGCACTATCACTGTTTCACGCGCTGCCAGGCGGTCTGAATTTCCGGCGCGGTTTCAGATGATCGGTGCCATGAACCCGTGCCCTTGCGGGTATTTGGGCTCCACCCAGCGCCCTTGCCGCTGCACCCCTGACCAGGTGGCACGGTACCAGGGCAAACTGAGCGGCCCCTTGATTGACCGCATCGACCTGCACGTCGAAGTGCCCGCTATGCCTGCTGACGAGCTGCTTCAATCTGGTGCGGGCGAATCAACAGCCAGCATTCGCGAGCGCTGCACGGCAGCACGCGCTCATGCCATCGCGCGACAAGGCAAATCCAACCAAGCTCTGCAAGGCCAGGAGATCGACGAATTTCTAGTGCTGGACGCTGCCGCCGCCAAGTTTTTGAACGTGGCTGCCGCCCGATTGGGTTGGTCAGCCCGCAGCACCCACCGCGCGCTCAAAGTCGCTCGAACCATTGCCGACCTAGCGCTCGCCCGCACGACGCAGGTGACGCACGTGGCCGAGGCCATGCAGTACCGCAGGGCTTGGCGCGCTGGTGCCTGAGCTATTCATCACACTGGCAGCCCCTTGCACATTCACCCGAGTCGAAGCCGACGCCAAGTGCGGCCTGCGGTCTAGCAACGAGGCGATTTCCGGCAACATGGCTTGCGTAGCCTGGCGACCTGCTTCAACCAAATACCGCATAGCCTGGGTGTCGAACAGTCCTACGCGGCGGTCAAGCTGTGGCTCAATGCACAGCAGGCGCATGCCTTCTGCGCTGGCTTGGGCCAAGCGGGCTTGCATCAAATTATTGGTCAAAGCCGACGTGACTTGGGCCAAAAGTCGCGCTGGGCCGTCGATTTTTTTCGGCATTGACGACTTAAAACCCAAAGCCAACACAGCGCTTGCGTCGCAGGCGGCGCTTACGGGTAGGGGGTCTGACACAAAACCGTCGATCAGGCGCTGCCCATCGACATGCCCTGGTGCAAACATGAAAGGCATGGCAATGCTTGCCCGCAGGGCTTCCACCACACCACCCTGGCGCAGCACGACCGAGGCTCCCGTTGCTGCGTCGGTGGTGGCAACCCGAAGAGGTGTGGCGAATTCTTCAAGCTGTGCTTTGCCAAACGCCTGGTCAAGGCGTTGCATGATCAAACGGTCATTGCGCAATGAAAAATCAGAATCAAAGCGCCCCAGGCGGGGCCACAGCATTTGAGGGATGGCACGCCAGCGGTGCTCCCGCGTCACTTCTGCAGACCACAAGGTGGTGGCAATGCGCACCGCTTCATCTGCCGAATGACCCGCGCAAATCAGAGCGCCGAACAAAGCGCCTGCGCTGCAACCCACCACCAGGTCGGGTTTCAGCCCTTCACGCGTCAACACATCCATCATGCCCAGGGCTGCGATGCTGCGGACGCCACCGCTGCCCAGCACCACAGCAAAGCGCGGGCTGGTGGGTTTGACCGGTGGTTTTGCAAACGGGGTGACTGAATTCATGGCACTGACCTCCAAGTGAATAGAACGACTGCGATTGAGCTTTCAATCGCTTCACTTGGTTAATCGCAATGCGAGGTGACTTTCCGCCAAAAGTCCTTCAAATAGTCCAAAAAAAGGCAAATTGGACTCGGCCACAGCCTAAAAACTGTGCAAATCAGTTGCGGTTGACCTTGAGCGCCAAAACCTTGGCGGCAACACAAGCCCCTTGCGCTTGCCCTCCGGTTACCCCAAAACGGTAATGAATACCAGCGTAAAGCCGGGACAAGGCGGCTTCGTCCGCAGCCGCCTTGAAGTTGGGAAAGCTGCGCGGGCCCCAGCCTCGGTCATTGTGGGTGTTGTCGGTGAAGGCAGTGGCGGCGCCAAAAGACTGTGCCAGCACGGCGGCGGCGGCACTGGATTGAACTGAATGGCCAGATGGGTATTCGGGAAAAGGCGGCGTGTGCATCAAGGTGGGCACCCAGTTGCTGTCAATCACGCCTTGGACATAAGTGACTGGCCGCAACACATTCAAGCTGTATTTGGTGTTCCAGGCGGCAATGAAAGCGTCGGCCATGGCCAGGTTGAGAAGCGCATAGGTTTTTGCAGCGTCGGCCAAGTTGGCCTTGCGTAGCTTGAGCAGGTCGGTCGCGATGAATGCCCAATGGCCCGCAGGCGTGGGGGTCTTGCCTGGGTCATCTGCCCAATAAAGCGCAAACTGCCTTTGCTCTTGCGTCGCCTGCAAGCTCAAACGGTTAACTTCGCTAGCATCTTTGTAAAAGGCAGATTGCGGGTCTTCAGAATATGCCGGGGGCGCGGGAGCCTTGCATTCGTCCGCCGCTGCCAAAACAAAAGGGCGCACCGTGCCCCACCAAGGCAACAGTGGCGCACCAAAGGCTGGTGGCGTTGCAGTCCACTGCCCCGCACCACTGGGCGGAACATAATTTTGCTGACTGCGCTTGAGCGGGCCCCAGGCCTCGTGGCCCCCATCGGTTCTGGCCCAGGTCATGATCGCCATGGCTATCAGGCGTCCGAAAGTGTGGGAGCGGTTGGTGACTTCGGCAGAAATGGCTGTGGCATCGAAGTCTTGGCTGAGCTTGAGCGGCAAGCTTCGCTCAAGCAGATCAATGCGGGCTTTGTTCTCTGGCGTTGCATTGCCGTACATCATGCGAGTCATGGTGGCCATGGCGGCGTTGGCGACAGTTGGCCAATGCAGGGGCTCGTCCGGTTGGGCCCACGGCAAAGAACTTAGCTCATTGAGTTGGCCTGCCAGACTGATATTTTGGGTCATGCCCGGTGCGACTGATTCGTACAAAGTGAGGCCCAGGTAGGCCAAGGCTCGGGACGCCACCGGGGGGCTGAAACCGGGGGTTTGCTGGGTCAACAGCAGGGCTAACTGAAACCATTCTATGGCAACGCCGTTGGAGAAACTGCCGGGCTCCAAAGCAGCCAATGAAGGTGGAGCGGACGATTGCGGTTGGGTCTGTGCATGCACCAAGTTGGTATGCAACGGTAGGGCCACCACCAACAGGCCGCTCAAAAGCCACGGTTTCAGGCGACACACTAAAATATGCAAAATCGCCATCAGGGTGCTTTCCAGGGTTGGACGCCACGGTCTTTGTCAACGATGTAAAAGGTGTCTGGCGCGACTGACTGCCAATCGCTCCAAGTTCCAAAAGGCCAAAGCACCCGCAACTTGATTCCATTTGCGTCCGCTAACGCCCCCAAGCCGAAATGCATCCAGCCCCAATGACCGCTGGCATGACCACCACCCACCGTCAATTCCTGGCGAATAATCTTCTTGCCCTTTGAGTCACCCAGTTCGCCCAAGTCGACCTCTACCCAGGCTCCTACGGCGTCTCGGTTCGCGCCCGCTTGTTGTAAACGCAATTGCAGCCAATGAGCCATGGCAACGGGCTTGTCAGCCTGTCCGGCACCGACATTGCGCCAAAGCTGTGCGTTGTCCCACCGGTTGACCACCACCATGTCCAACAGGCCGTCACCATTCAGATCGGCCAACATGCCGCCGCGCCCACGCTTGACGCTGGCGACACCCGCCAGGCTGCCTGCTTCAAAAAACCGGCCGTCACTTTGCTGCAAAAGCAAATTATTGGGGTCCAGCGCGGCGAAATCCGGCATGGCAGAAATATTGCCTTTGACGATGAACAAGTCGGTCAGCCCGTCGTGATTGACATCCGCAAACTGTGAGTGCCAGGCCGTTGACGGGTGGACGTCGCCGCCCACATAGGGGCGGTGCGCCGTCACGCCCCGTTTAAAGGCCATGTCGGAATAACTTGGTGTGATGCCGACCATTGCGCCGTTGCTGCCCGCCCGGGCCGCACCTGTGGCGGCGAGGTCCAGCTTTTGCAATTTGTTGTCCGACATGCTGGTTAAAAAAACTTCTGGAAAACCGTCGCCGTCCAGGTCGTGGCTCGCAATGCCCATGCCCCAAATTTGCAGTGGTTTCCAGCCTTGGGCGCTGGTGTACAGGGTGGGCGGTGCCCCGGGCGAAAGCCGCCAAAGTTGCTCCTGCCCGCCTTTGTAATATTCGCGGTCATTGCTGACACGCAATCCAGCTTCGCCAGTTCGGCCCCAGTCCGAAAACAGCATAGACAATGCGCAATGGCCAGGCGATAGCACGACGGGGGGTGCAAACCCCTTGCCCGATGCGGCAGGCCGCAGCATCAAGCCGGGCGTGCAGCTGCCCCAAGGGAATTCGGGCTTGGTGCGGTCTACATAGGTGCCAAAAGCCAGGGTCGGCCAGTTTTGGCCGCGCTCCCACGTCGCCGAAAACGCCGAGTGCCAGGCGTTGCTGGTCACAACGCCCCATGCCGAATTGGCGCGCTCGAATTTGCAGTTGCCCAACCCGCGAAACACCTGTACTTCGCCCACCCGAAGCACCACCAAGTCAACTTGACCGTCACCATCAATGTCCAAAGGGTAGGCACCGTTGGCGTTGGTCAGTTCCAACCCTGATCGCTCTTCTTGCAGCTTGATGCTTCCACCGCGCGCGCTGCGGTTGCGATAAAACTTGGCCTTGTTCACGCCTCCCGTCACATAGACCTCGGGCAGCCCGTCGCCGTCACAGTCAAACGTTGCGACGCCACCCCCCACTAAAAACTCGCCCTCTCCGTCAAAGCGGCTTTGCAGACCTGAAGAGGTGGTTTCTTCAACGAACCGTGGGATAGGAGGTGTCGGCACGCCGGGCGCCTGAGCTGACGCGCTTGCACTGCTCAGCAGCATGAGCACCGCGCCAAGCTTGGGGCTTCGCAGCCCTAAGCGCACCGAAGATTCAGCGGTCAAGCCGCTTCCTTGTAAAAGAAAGTCTTTTGCAGGCTGCGCACAGCCAGGGGTTTGACTGCTTGCCCAATGGCTGCAATATGGTCTGGGGTGGTGCCACAGCAGCCGCCGACAATATTGACCAGTCCCTCGGCTGCAAATTCCCGAATCAGCCTGGCGGTCACGTCGGGCGTCTCATCAAACCCGGTTTCTGCCATCGGGTTGGGCAAGCCAGCGTTGGGGTAACAGCTTATGAAGGTGTCCGGTGCGACTCGGTTCAGCTCTTGGATATAAGGGCGCATCAACGCTGCACCCAAGGCGCAATTGAGTCCAATCGCAAGCGGCTGCGCATGGCGAACGCTGTACCAAAACGCGGTCACAGTTTGCCCGCTCAAAATTCGGCCCGAGGCGTCTGTGACCGTGCCGCTGATGATCAACGGCAAACGTTCGCCTGAATGTTCAAAGTACTCGTCAATGGCAAACAAGGCCGCTTTGGCGTTCAGGGTGTCAAAAATCGTCTCGATTAGCAAGACGTCGCTACCGCCTTCAACTAAGGCGGCTACCTGTTCGCTATAGCTGGTTCGCAGTTCTTCAAACGTGACGTTGCGTGCGCCGGGATCGTTCACATCAGGGCTGATGCTGGCGGTTTTGGGGGTTGGCCCCAAAGCGCCGACTACAAAGCGGGGTTTGTCCGGGGTTGAGTATTTGTCGCATGCGGCGCGGGCAATTTGAGCTGACGCCAAATTCATCTCGCGGGCCAAATGTGCCAAGTCGTAGTCAGCTTGCGCGACGGTGGTGGCCCCAAAGGTGTTGGTTTCTATCAAGTCGGCACCCGCTGCCAGATAGGCTTCGTGAATGTCGCGAATGACGTCAGGACGGGTCAGGCTCAGCAGCTCGCCATTGTTTTTCACGTCTTTGGGGTGTGTCTTCAGCAACTGGCCACGGTAGTCGCTCTCGGTCAGCTTGAATCGCTGAATCATGGTGCCCATGGCACCGTCCAAAATGGCGATGCGACTTTGCAGAATACCCGGCAGGGATTGGGCGCGGGTGTAGCCGCGTTGGACCTGGGTTTTGGCTTGAGAGTTGAGTTGCATGGCTCGATTGTAGAAAACTCACCAACCCATCACTGACGGCTTCAATTGGCCTTTTCGGTGCCGTTGTCAAATTCCTGGGGCTTGGTCTGACCGCCAGCGAAGTTGTAAATCCCTTTGCCATGGCGCACCCCGTTGGCAAAATGGCCTACAAACTTGTCACCGTTGGAATAAAAGTGCGTTCCCGTTCCTGCCTGCAGGCCGCCTTGAAACGTACCTTCGTAGCGGTCTTTGCTGGCAAAGTAGTGAATGCCTTTTCCGTTTTTGGCATTGTTGAAAAAATCGCCTTCATATCGGTCGCCGTTGGCAAAAATCATGGCGCCCTGGCCGTTGAACAAATTGTCGACAAAGTTACCCTCGAACCGATCGCCGTTGGCAAAACGGTAAACCCCACGCCCTTGTTTGTTACCGTTTTCGTAGTCACCTTCGTAGGTGTCGCCGCTTTTGTAGGTTTGCACACCGCGCCCATGCAGCAAGTTGTTCAAAAAGCCACCGACATAGCGGTCGCCATTGGCATAGCGGTAGTCACCCTTTCCGGTCTTCACGGAGCGCTGGAAATCACCGCTGTAAACGTCACCATTGACGTAGGTCTGGGTGCCGACCCCGTGAAAATAATTATCAACCAGATCACCTTCGTATTTGTCACCGTTGGCGAACGTGTACATGCCTTTGCCGGTTCTAATGACGCCAATGGCCTCGCCCTCGTATCGGTCGCCGTTAGGCATATTGAGCTTGGTGATGCCCCTTTGCTGGGGCGCCAGCGCGGCCAGCACCAGGTCGTTGGGCCGAATTTCACCGCCAACCGCTGTTCGCGGTGGGGGTGCGTTGGGATCGGCCTGAGGGGGTGCCACAAAAGCCAAAGCGCCAGACACTGCACTGGTCGCAGCCGTCGTGCTGGCGGCTGCGGCACCTCCGGCGGCAATCAGGCGGTTGATATTGGCGCGGGCCAAATTGGCATAGCGGCCCCTGGGGTATTGATCCAGGTAAGCTTCAAAGCCATCTCGGTTGCCAGCAGATTTGGTGTCTTCCCAAAATCTGTCCTCGCGCAGACCTTCGTCCGCTCTGGCAACCCCAGAGTTGCTACTGGTTGTGGTGGGCGACGCGCCAGAAGCGGGTGCAAAAAAGTAAAAATTGCCCCGTGCCTCGTTGTACATGGCCGGGCGTTGATCGTGGCTCACGGTGCGTGCCAGCTTTTCAACAGAATCCTGAATTTCGCGCACCAATTCTTCGAGTTTCAGGCCCGGTTTGCGCATGCGCGAGATAAATTCACGGGTAAAAACGCTGTTGGGGTGATTGTCTGCATCACTCAGCCTGTCCAGGGCTTGTTGCCCCCGGCTGGCTGAATAGACAACCATTTGACCTTTGGGTGGGTCTGGTGGGTTCAGTCCGCGCGAGACGCCCACCGTGCGGCCATTGGCTTTGAGCGGGTTGTCGCGGCAAGCATCCAATAAAACCAGACTGAAGGCGGCTTTGGCTTGCCCCAGGTTCTCCATCAGGTCGTTCAAACCGTAAGCCGTGCGTTCAACTTCAGATTCGCTGGCAGCCTCAATGTCAGTGGGCAGCAAAAAGCTGCCATTTTTGATTTGAACGCCGTGCCCAGCAAAGAACACCACCACTTCGTCGCCACCATTGATGCTGGCATAAAGGGTTTCAAACGCCTTGACCATGCGCCGGTAGTTCAGATCTTTGTGTAGCACCACGTCAAACCCGGCAGCGCGCAATTCGGTCGCCATGGCCACGGCATCGTTGCCAGCTTTCTGCAATTTGGTGCCATGCACGTAGTTGTCATTGCCGATCACCATGGCAATACGTTTGGCGTGCACGGGCATGGCGCAAAAGCAAAGCGCCAAGCCAAAAGCCAAAAAGTGCCGGAGTCGGGCGTGCATGGATCCTCAGGTGGGGGGGGTTGAGCAAGTCAAAAGGCGAAATGGCCCAGTGAGCTTGCAATTTGTATCACAATTTTACATTTGCGCCTACAGAGCTGTGTCGGCCTGGGATGTTTGATGCCAGGTTTGTCGCCAATATGGGTGAAATTCAACACAATTCCACACATCGAGGGGCGATTGACGGCTCAGTTAGCCGATGCCAACGCTGTTTGCCTAATTCTCGGACAGGCTTACCGTTGCGGGACAATGCGCAAAATATTTCGAAGCCTGTTTTAAGAATTGTCCCGATGAAAAATCTTCTCCCCAAGGCCGCTTGGGCCTTGCTGCAAGACCAGCCTGACGCCCTGTTTGTGGATGTCCGCATGGAAATCGAATCGCTTTACGTGGGACGCCCGCCCGGTGTGCACACGATTGCCTGGTACGAGTACCCCGACTTGACCCCCAATGCGGGCGAGTTTGTGCGGCTGGTGGAGAGCGAGGCGCAGGACAAATCCCGCACGGTGGTCTTGATTTGCCGCAGTGGCAAGCGCACGGTTGACGCCGGTTTGGCGCTTGAGACCGCAGGCTTTGGCAATGTGGTGAATGTTTTGCACGGGTTTGAAGGCGATTTGAACGACACGTTTCACCGCTCTACCCTGAACGGCTGGCGGTTTGATGGACTTCCGTGGGAGCAAATGTGAACGTTGGAGCATGGCTAGCCGAGGGTGTGGGCACTAACTCTAAGGTCAACGATGCGCGTTCTGCTGTGGCAGCCCACGCGGTCCTGCGCGAAGTTTTTGGGTACGACCAGTTTCGCGGACCGCAAAAGAAAATCATTGAGCACACGGTCAATGGCGGTGACTCGCTGGTGCTGATGCCCACGGGCGGTGGTAAGTCGCTCTGCTACCAAATACCCGCCATCGTTCGCCAGCAGTTGGGGCACGGCATTGCGGTTGTGATTTCGCCACTGATTGCGTTGATGCACGACCAGGTTGGCGCGTTGCTGGAGGCGGGTGTGAGCGCGGCTTACCTCAATTCCAGCCTGAGCAACGACGAGGCCTCTGACGTTGAGCGACGGCTGCTCAAAGGTGACATCACCTTGCTGTATTGCGCTCCCGAGCGGGTCACCACGCCCCGGTTTTTGGCGCAACTGGACACGCTTTATTCACGAAAGCACCTGAGCCTGTTTGCCATTGACGAAGCCCATTGCGTGAGCCAGTGGGGCCACGACTTTCGCCCCGAGTACCGCGCGTTGACAGTCTTGCATGAGCGTTTTGCGAACGTTCCGCGCATTGCACTGACAGCCACTGCTGACGCTCTGACCCGGGCCGACATACTGGAGCGCCTGCAATTGCAGGACGCCCGGGCGTTTGTCAGCAGCTTTGACCGCCCCAACATTCGCTACACGATTGTTGAGAAAAAGGATGCCACCCAGCAGTTGCTGCGCTTCATTGCGCGAGAGCATGCGGGCGATGCGGGCATCGTCTATTGCCAGTCCCGAAAGCGGGTCGAAGAAATCGCCCAGACTTTGTGCACCAAAGGCGTGCAAGCCCTGCCCTACCACGCAGGGCTGGACAGTGGGGTGCGCCGCAATAACCAGGACTCGTTTTTGCGGGATGAAGGCATTGTGATGGTCGCCACCATCGCTTTTGGCATGGGCATTGACAAACCCGACGTGCGTTTTGTGGCGCACTTGGACATGCCCAAAAATATTGAAGGCTACTACCAAGAAACAGGCCGCGCCGGACGCGACGGCGAAGCCGCCAACGCCTGGATGGCCTACGGATTGAGCGACGTGGTGAACCAGCGCCGCATGATTGACGAAAGCCCGGCGGGAGATGAGTTCAAACACGCCCTGCGCGGCAAGTTAGACGCCTTGTTGGGCCTGGCCGAGGCTACTGATTGCCGTCGAGTGCGCCTGCTGCGCTATTTTGGGGAGGAATACCAGGGGGATTTAACCCCCGCTGCGGGCAGCGCAGAACCCGAAATGGGCAGCGTGGGGGCCACACCACGCTTTTGCGGCAACTGCGACAACTGCCGCCAGCCGCCTGAAGTTTGGGACGCTACCGACGCCGCTCGCAAACTGTTGTCCACCATTTACCGAGTGCAGCAGCACAGCAACATCAGCTTTGGCGCGGGGCACATCATGGACATTTTGCGCGGCAAAGTCACAGACAAGGTCAACCAGTTCGGGCATAGCCAAATTAGCACCTTTGGCATAGGCAAAGACCTGAGCGAGGTGCAAATGCGAGGCGTTTTGCGTCAATTGATCGCCATCAACGCCGTGGCGGTCGATGCCCAGGCCTTCAACACTTTGAAGCTGACCGACGGCTCCCGCGCGGTCCTGAAAGGCGACGTGCAGGTGCGCCTTCGTGAGGCCGTTCTGTCGGCAGACGCCTCGCCTTCCGAGCGAAAATCCAGAAAACCCGCGTCTTCAAACAGTGCCAAACGCAGCCTGCCCAAAGCCGCTTTGGCACTGAGCGAGGCCGAACAGGCCCGCTTTGAGGCCCTTAAAGCCTGGCGCGCCGAAGTCGCCAAATCACACAACTTGCCTGCCTACGTGATTTTTCACGATGCCACTTTGGCGCTGATCGCCCAGCGCCATCCGCAAACGGTTGACGACCTGCATGGCATTACCGGCATTGGCGACAAGAAACTGCAAGCCTATGGCGACGAGGTCGTTTTGATTGGCCTCTTGCCATCCATTCCCGCTGAGGCCTTGCAAGGCTGACGGCTTGTTGATTGGCTGTTTCAACGGGTTTCATCAAAGAATCGTCACATTTACCACATTTGTGGTAAATGTGACGTCAAAATGGTCGAAATAGGTGATTGTGCCAATTTTTTGAATAAAATAAGCCCCTAGCTCTCAATTAACATAGATAGTATGCTATTTTAATAATAGCATATGAGTTGGGCATGCCTGGCAACTCAGGCAGAAATTTGCTGCTCAATGCAATGCGAGAATCCCTAAGAAATTTGAATGAAAGAACCCTCGTTTCCGGGATTTGCGCCGGTTGCGAACGGGTATCATTTTTTGGCTTCACACCTCCCGCTGCCGATTGGAAGCCCGATGCGTTGCCCAGCCAGATCGGCTGATGTTCATCCCCTGTCAGGTTCCGGAGACAATTTTGAAATTGATAAAAGCCCTTCTACTCGCTGTGGCCGTCACGGGCCTCGTCGGCTGCGCCCAGCCCCTGAAAAAACAGGCGTTCAACAGCGCTGCGGCGGCCCATATCGTGACCCTCGTGGTCACGCAAAAGCCCAACCAGGACCAGTACGATGCAGCTGTTTTGGCGCATCCAGGCGTCAGTTTTGGTCTGATTGGCGGCTTGATCGCGGCAGCCGACATGCAAAACAAAAGCAATCAGCTGACGGCAAGCATCGATCCGAAGGAAACACGATTGCAAGAGCGTTTGGGCTTCATTCTGCAAAATCGGCTGAGCCAGTCTGGTTACCAGGTTAAGACAGTGACCTTGAAGAAAGACACCAAAGACGAAGAAATCCTGGGGCAAGTGCGTGCGCTAGGTGACACCAGCGACGCCGTACTTTCGGTGGATTTGACTGGTGCCTATTGGGCTGCTGGCCCGGGCAGCGACTATTTTCCACGTCTGATCGCTCGCGTCAAAAAAATCGATGGCAAAGACGGCAAGACTTTGTATGAAGACTTGCTGACCTACGGGTACAACAGCCCGCAGTTGCAAAGCGTGCACCTGATATCTGCCGAGCAGTACAGGTTTGCCACGATCGGCGCCCTGACGGCAGATGCTGCCAAAACACGCAAGGGCTTGCTGGACGGACTGGACGCAATTGCCGATCAAATCGTGATTGACTTGAAAAAGCCATGATCCGACCCAGAACGCGGCTGGGTTTTTTGCCAGTGTTGTTGTCAGTCGGCTGCGCTGTGTTGCCTACTGGGCAGCAACGCGTGGCCGACGGAAAAGCCGCGTTGGACGCGATGCAGCCTTGTTGCGTGACCCTGAGCAGTGCAGCCAGGGTACCCCTTCCCTTGGTGAAGACCCTTATTGAAATGGACGGAAAGTCTCAAGCCTTTCGGTTTGACGACAACAAAGCCTTTTTCAAGCTATTCGCCTTGCCCGAATTCTCGCGGCCCTACAGCATCGTCCTGAGCAGCTTGGCCAGTGGTAACCCCACTGACATGACCGTGCTGGTGCCTCGCATCGTGATGTTCAACGTGAATTTTGTGAAAACCCGACAGTTTGAGGACAAAACTTTGCGCAGCCGAGGCGCCAACTTAGAGCGTACTGTTTTCATCAATTCCGTTGAAAGCCAGGAGCGCTACATCGCGGTTTACGGCTCTGACCTGTCCGCGACATTCGAATCGGCTTATTCGCAAGTGACCACACAATCCTGGACTGGTGCAGGCGGCGCTTACTTCATGGCAAGCACCGGAACCGACGGAAAATCGGTCACCAGGGTTTCGCCTGTTGGGCAATTGCAAATTGAAATCCGAGGGTTGGCAGAGGCAAAGCCTTAAGTCAAAGCCTGAATTCGGAGCACCATCGGTAAGGGTATGCTTGCTTTCGCTGCTGCCAAGCAGTCATTGCCAAGCACACGAATCCGAGTTATACTCGCAGGCTCTGTCCAAATTTCAAAAGAAAAATGGGTGAGAGAGTTTATTAACAGTCTTTCATTTTTGGCTCCAGCAATGGAGTGCGCTTGCCAATTGAAGTGGGCGCGATGGAAGTTACGAAAGAAAACAATGAGTCAAAGCAATCGCTTAGGGTTGCTGGGGCGCAAGGTTGGCATGATGCGTTTGTTCACCGATGAAGGGGATGCGATCCCTGTCACGGTGGTCGATGTGTCAAACAACCGTGTGACCCAGGTGAAAACCCAAGAGAATGACGGCTACGTTGCCTTGCAGGTAACGTTTGGCGCGCGACGTGCATCGCGTGTGACAAAGCCGGCCGCTGGCCACCTTGCGAAAGCAGGCGTTGAAGCCGGTGAAATTATTCAAGAATTCCGCCTCACGACTGAAGCCGCAGCCCAGTATGCTGCCGGCGCAGTGGTGCCTGCGGGCGCTGTGTTTGCAGTTGGCCAAAAGGTTGACGTGCAAGGCACATCGATTGGCAAAGGCTTCGCTGGCACCATCAAGCGCCACAAAATGAGCTCGCAGCGCGCATCGCACGGTAACAGCCGTTCGCACAATGTGCCGGGCTCAATCGGTATGGCTCAAGACCCAGGTCGCGTTTTCCCAGGCAAACGCATGACCGGTCACTTGGGTGACGTGACCAAAACCACACAAAACCTTGACGTGATTCGCATTGACGACGCACGTGGTTTGCTGATGATCCGCGGCGCAATCCCCGGCTCGGCAGGTGGTTTTGTAACGGTTCGCCACGCGATCAAAGTCAAAGCCGTGAACGAATCAACAGCCAAAGGAGCGAACTGATGCAAGTCGAACTCCTGAACGACCAAGGTCAAGCAACGTCCAAGTTTGACGTACCTGAGACCGTGTTTGGCCGTGCTTACAACGAAGATCTGGTTCACCAGGTTGTGGTTGCTTTCCAGGCGAATGCCCGCCAAGGCACACGCGCCCAGAAAGACCGCGAACAAGTCAAGCACTCGACCAAAAAGCCATTCAAGCAAAAGGGAACCGGCCGTGCCCGCGCCGGTATGACCTCTTCGCCACTGTGGCGCGGCGGCGGCCGGATTTTCCCGAACATGCCTGACGAAAATTTCAGCCAGAAAATCAACAAAAAGATGTACCGCGCTGGTATGGCTTCCATCTTCTCTCAGTTGGCCCGCGAAGGCCGCCTGGCAGTGGTTGATTCCATGACTGTTGATTCACCCAAAACCAAGCCGCTGGCGGCCAAGTTCAAGGCTATGAATCTGGAATCAGTTTTGGTCATCGCCGATGAAATCGACGAAAACCTTTACCTGGCTTCACGCAACCTGGTCAATATTTTGGTGGTTGAGCCCCGCTACGCCGATCCGGTGTCGCTGGTGCATTACCGCAAAGTGCTGGTGACCAAGGCCGCGATGGACAAACTCAAGGAGATGTTCGCATGAGCCACGGTCCCAATTTAGCTAAATTTGACGAAGGCCGCTTGATGCAGGTCTTGGTCGCGCCCGTCGTGTCTGAAAAGGCCACCATGATTGCTGAAAAAAGCAACACTGTGACCTTCAAGGTACTGCAAGACGCCACCAAATACGAAATCAAAGCCGCTGTGCAATTGATGTTCAAGGTTGAAGTCAAGGGCGTTTCGGTTGTCAATACCAAGGGCAAAGCCAAGCGCTTCGGCAAATCCATGGGTCGCCGCGACAATGTTCGCAAAGCCTATGTAACGTTGAAGGCTGGTCAAGAGCTCAACCTCGGTGGGGAGGCTGCGTAATCATGGCTGTCATTAAAATGAAACCAACCTCACCAGGCCGTCGTGGCGTGGTGAAGATTTCTCGTGATCACCTGTACAAAGGTGAGCCGTTTGCCCCGTTGCTGGAGCCGCAGTTCCAGCATGCTGGCCGCAACAACAACGGTCACATCACGACGCGTCACAAAGGTGGCGGGCACAAGCACCATTACCGTGTGGTCGATTTTGTGCGCAACAAAGATGCGATTCCGGCGAAAGTCGAGCGCATTGAGTACGACCCTAACCGTTCGGCTCACATTGCTTTGGTTTGCTATGCAGACGGCGAGCGTCGCTACATCATTGCGCCGCGCAACCTTGAGGTTGGCGCGACGATTTTGAATGGCGCAGAAGCCCCCATCCGCGTTGGCAACACGCTGCCGATTCGCAACATTCCAGTGGGCTCCATCATCCATTGCATCGAGTTGCAAATTGGCAAAGGTGCTCAAGCGGTTCGCTCTGCAGGCGCATCGGCCACGTTGCTGGCTCGCGAAGGCGTTTACGCCCAAGTGCGCATGCGCTCAGGCGAAGTTCGCAAAATCAACATTGATTGCCGCGCCACCATTGGCCAGGTTGCCAATGAGGAACACAGCCTGCGTCGCCTCGGCAAGGCCGGTGTAAAGCGCTGGATGGGTATCCGCCCGACAGTGCGCGGCGTGGTCATGAATCCGGTTGACCACCCACATGGTGGTGGTGAAGGCAAGACTGGCGAAGGACGCCATCCGGTCGATCCGTGGGGCAATCTGACCAAGGGTTACCGTACCCGCAACAACAAGCGT
>JANNCN010000035.1:0-11233 GCA_031386665.1 Rhodoferax sp.
ATACTCGCAAATCTGCCCCAGCGTGTCAAAACGCACGCCTTTGACTTTGCCCTGTTTTAGCAATGACAAATTGGCTTCGGTGATGCCAATGTGTTCGGCCAGGTCTTTGGACTTGACCTTGCGCCGCGCAAGCATGATGTCGAGCTGAACGATGATGGACATGAAGGGCTGGACCGGCGTTTTGAAACGGGTTTAGACGAATTGCTGGTTTTCTTCAGCCAGCGCCTGCCCTTGGCCAATCACGTCTGCCATGAGCCAAACGATGGCCGCAAAAAACGCGGTGGCCAGGTGGTTGCTGCTGATGCCGACGGCCAATTGCCGCGTGCCGGTCGCGTTGTTGATGGTGAACACCACTGACAAAACCGCACCCGCCACAATTGCCGCCAAAGCGGCCAGCGCGACCCAACCCGCCATGCGGCGCAAACGGTGAACCGCTTGGGGGGTGAACACCTGACCTTGGGCGAATTGCTCAAAACACTGTTTGGCTTGCCAAATACCGGCCAGCAGCAGCGCCAACGGTACGCCCGAGACCAGCGCGCCTGCCACGCGCTGCCATGTCTGCAAGGGCGCTTGCAATTTGCCAATGGGCAGGTTGGCTTGGCTTGCCAGTTCGGGCGCAGATTGGGTGGCCCAATAAATCACCAGGCTGATGGGCAGCAAAATGATCAAGGCCTGACACATTCGCAGCATGACCCGGCTGGTTCTGCGAATGCGTTGCAAATGATCCGGGTTTGGGTTCGGGTTTTGATTTGGCATCAAAGCAGCAGATTTTGCGGACATGGTGGGTCTGGGTGATTAGGAAGGTGGACTTCGGTGGGCCTCACGATGATAGGCCGATTTGCCAAAAAATATTTATTTTGCAATAAAGAATTATTGTTTTACAATAATTATTGGCGCAATCAATTCACAACCTTCAACCCCCCAAAACCCAAAACCTCCATGAAATTCCCAAACCTGCTTGATTTGAAGACCCAAGGCCTGGCACTGGGCTTGGCTGCCTGCGCGGCCCTGGGCGCTTGCACAGGCGTGCCCATGCGCTCGATTCCGAAGCTGATGCAACTGAATCAGCAACTGCTAGAGGCCAACCCGGCTGAGTTCTCGGTCGCCTTGCAGGTCGATGCACGCATGGTGCCGCCACCCGGCGCGGTGCCTAAACTGCAAATCAAAATTGCGCCCAAAGAAGCGGGCGCGTTCGAGGTGATCGACAAAAAGCTGCCCATGCAACTGGCCGTGTCGTCGACTGCCGCGCTGGGGCTGGACGCTCCCGCCAAAGACCGCCGCTGGTTGATCTACAGCCTGCCACCGGCCACCCAGGCGGAGCTCAAGCAGATTCAAGACTTCATGAAAACGGTGCGCGCCGGCCCGCAGCCCAAAGGTGGCAGCCTGAGCGTGGGCGTGGAGCAAGAGTCGCTGGCCTCCAAAGACCCGGCGCTTGCCAACACCCGCTGGGAGACCTGGCTGCAAACCAATCGGCGCGATGGTTTTTTTGAAGTCTGGTCGGGCACACCCGCGCAACTGCAAAAAATGGCGGGTGAGAAGCTATAAGCTTTGCGAAGCTGTTCAGCGCCTGCAGTGATTGGAGCTGGGTGGTTATGGACTAATCGTCCGACGATGGGTTGACATCAGCCACAGGCACCATTTCACGCCAGCTTTGCCGCGACATGTGCAGCAGCAAGGCGCTGGCCACCAGGGCAATCGCCACTAGCCCCACTTGCGCGCTCAGGTTGAATGCCTCGACCGACACGATGCCTGAGAACCAGCCTGACAGAGTATCCAGGTGGTAGCGCAGGTACATCAGCAACAGCAAGGGGGCAATCCAGGGCCGCAGGCGCGCTGCCCAGCCGCCCGATTTTTCCAAGACCGCGTGCCCTGCCAACAAAAACAGCGCCGATGCGACAAAAATCAGCGTGAAAATCGTGCCCATGATGGGTTGGGCTGCGCCAAAGGCATCGCTGTAGCGGCTGTACGGCCACCACGCCAGACACAGCAAACCAAGCGCCAGCGCCATGCCGCGTGCGCGCCTGGGGGCCAGTTGGTCGGCAAAATTGGCCGCGTTGGCCTCCATGCGTTTAAGCCAGGGCAGGCACAGCAGGCAAATCAAACCTGTCACACCGTCGATGGCCAAGGTCACGGGGTAGCCCCAGGCTTCGACGGCAATGCCCTGCCATGTGGCTGCAAAAGCGATGGCCAAGTTCATCATGGCCATGTAGGCGGTGAATTGAGTGGCGGCCACCTTGGGGTTGGTCACGTCCATCATGATGGCGGTGCGGGTGCCGTACATCAAGCCTTGAAAAACCGCGTAGGTTAACGAGGCGATCCACAGCGCGGTGACCAGTTCCGGTGGCACAGCGGGTCGATTGGGCATCGTGGGGCTCAAGGGCGTGACCCAGCCGTAACGGCTGACTTCCACCATCAAGTAAAACACGGGCAGGCTCATGAGCAGCATGTAAATGGCCAAGGTTTTTCTGCGGCCAAAGCGGTCTGACCAATGGCCTCCCAATATGCAAAACGCGGCACCCAGCAGCCCTGACCAAACGCCCATGACGGCGACTTGGTCGTCGTTCAGCCCCAATTCGACGGCCAGGTTGGACTGCAAAGTCAGGCCTAAGCTCATGGCCCCAGCGGGCAACAGCGAAAACCAAACACCCGAAAACGCGCCGGGGCTGCCTAAAAACGAGCGAAATGAGTTGATGGAAAACGCGCGCATCTCGCGCCCTGCCTGCGCCAAGCGCGAGCCCTGCGCTGATGCCGCTGCCAATTGCCGCGCCACGTCAGGCGCTTCTTTCATGGGCAGAACAACAAACACGGTGACCGCCAAAATGCACAAGGTCACAAAGTAAAACGTGGGTTGAAAGCCCGTGACCGACCCCAAAAACAGCACGCCGCTGCCGCCCACCATGGTGCCAATGGTGGCCCCGGCAAACATCATGCCGTTGGCCAGGCCACGCTCTTGGTCATGCAAGGTGTTCACGGCCAGCGCGTCAATGGCGACGTCTTGCATGGCAGCAAAGGTGTTGTGCACCAGCAGGATGATGGTGAACAGCCCCAACTGCTGCGGCAAGTCCAGCAAAACGGTGGACAGCAGGGTCGCCGCCATCAAGAGTTGGGTGATCAAAATCCAGCCGCGCCGGTGGCCAAAACGTTCTGACGCGAACACGTCGATCACCGGGCCAAACATCCACTTGAACGCCCAGGGCAGGTAAAAAGACGCCACAAAAGCGCCAATTTCTGCCGGGCCCACATCCAGCCTGCGCAACTGGGTGGCCACGGCTGTGGCGGCAAAACCCAGCGGAATGCCCTCAGTCACGTAAAGCAAAAAGAAGGCAACCAAGCGCCCCTTGGACGTGGCCAGCAGGTTGGGCAGGCGCAGCGTCACTCGAAGTGAAGGCTCAAGGCAGTCGTCAACGATAGGTTCAGCTGCGTTGCATGGTGGCGCGCAAGGACTCGGTTAAGAGCCCCAGGCTTTCTGCCAAATGGGCTTGGGTTTCGATGGACTGGCCCGCCTTGGCGCTGCCAGACTTGGCCACCGCGCCGCGCAAATCGGCTTGCAATTTGGTGGCATGCAGGCGTGCCAGGCTCAGGGCATCGGCTGGCATGCCGGGGGCGCCACGGGTCAGTGCGGTCTGCAAGCGGCGCAGGTGTTCTCGTTGCAAATTGCGGCGCAGGCCATCGATGTCAGAGCCGGTTTTAAGTTCGCTCCAGATGCTGGACTGCAAGGTGGCGTAGACCTCGTTCAGGGAGATCATGCCTTTGCGCTCGGCGGGCTCCAGGTAATTGGGCAGGTCCAGCAAGCGCTGTGCGGTACCGCCCGACAGCAGGCGATCCATGGCGGTGGTTTGTGCACGCAACACGGTGCCGCGCACGTTGGCGGGGCCTTGGCGCTCCCACTCGTTGAAGTCGCCGCTCAGGTTGGCCAAAAACTTGGGGTCAAAGCGAAAGCTGTCGGCGCTGAACAGGCTGGTGGCCAAAAACTGCAAGGCCTCGCGCTGCTTGGCAGGCTCGACCGGTTTGAAGTTGGGGCGGCCTGTGCGGCTGCCTGGCAGGTCACGCACGGTGTACATGCCGCCCACGTACTTGCCCACCAGCTCAGAGGCAGTTTGCACTTGCCTGAAACCCGCCATCAAAATGCGGCGCTGGCGCAGCGGGTCATCGCCGGGCTGGGCACCACGGGCCTGCACCCGTGCCCACAATTCTTGCGACAGCTTCAAACGCTTTTTGTAATAGGCCAGCGGGTCGTCACCCAGATCGAAGCGGTTGGCCAGCGGGTCAATGCCTTCATTGCCACCAAAGCCGCCTGCGTCAGCGTCGTCGGCATAAGCCAGTTTGGGGTCGGTACTGCGGTCGGCAATTTTGCCCAACTCGGCGGTTTCCGTGGCGGCATCGAGCGGTTTGTAGGCGTATTCAATTGCCCAGTAGTCATAGGCTCCCAGCTTTCGGCCATTCACACTGCCTTGGCGTTCGCCTTCAACCGCCACGTTGTAGGCGTTGTAGTCCATGACCGACCCCGACAGGCCATTGGCTTCGGTGTAGGCCTTGTCCTGCAACTGGGCGCGGGTGATGGTGGTGGACGCTTTGAAGTTGTGCTTCAGGCCCAAGGTGTGGCCCACCTCGTGCATGATGGTGTCGGTGATGACGCCCATGACAAAGGCTTCGGCTTCAGGGCTGTCGGGCGCAATGTCGCCACGGGCTTCCAGCACGTCCATGGCAAAGTCCATTTCACCTGCAATGTCGTGGGCGTAGCTGCAACTGGCGTCGTGCGCGGCACCCATCATGCTGCCGCGGGACTTCCAGCCCTGGCTTAATTGGGTCAGGCGCTGGTTGGCGGTCATGCCAACGTCTTCCACAATGAAGCGGCGCGAGCCGCGTGCAAACACGTCGCTCATGGCGATGTCAGCGTCCAGAATTTCACCCGTGCGCGGGTCAGTGTGGCTGGGGCCACGGGCAAAGCCCACATCAGCGCCGACAAACCAGCGAATGGAGGCGTGCGTGGCGTCCATGTTGTCCCAATCGGCATCATCGGGCTGCTGTTTGGCCAGCACCGCGTCTTTAAAGCCGATTTTCTCGAAAGCTTTGTTCCACTCGACGATGCCCGCCTCAACTGCTGGGCGGTACTTGGGCGGAATGTTTTTGTCCATCCAGTAAACGATGGGTTTGACGGGCTCAGACAGGGCAGCAGCCGGGTCTTTTTTCTCAAGCCGCCAACGGGTCACGTAATGCACGCGGGTGCTTGGCTTCTGGTCGCTGGTGAGGTCGTTGAACGACTCCGTGAAATGCCCCAGCCGGGCGTCTGACAGGCGCGGTGCCATGGGCGTCTCAGGCAGGGCCGCGAAGTTGTAAACGAAGCTGACAAAAAAGCTGCGCGGGTCGGCCGTGGCCGTGGGCGGCGACGTGGCAGGAACGGGCGACGGCGTCATGGGCGGCGCGGGAATGCGCGGCGTTGAATACAGCACGCGGGTTGTCAGGGTGCTTAAACCGGGCTCGGTGCGGGTGGCCTCAAAGAACGAATTGGCACGGTCCAGCCCATACGGCAGGCGAAAGGCCGATTCGATTTGGGTGGAATAGCCCGAAATGTCAGACATTAAAAAGCTGGCATCCACCAGCACGCCTTTGTTCACCGGGTGCTCGGCGCTGGCCACGGGCATGCCCGCCAGCAAGCTGGGCGAGAAAGCCTGCGACACCGCCAGTTTGGACGCTCCTTCGCCCCTGAATTTGGTGTTCAGCGCGATCAGTTGCACCTGGTTGCCAATGCGCCGCCACTCGACCATGGCGTCGTTCTGCATCAGGCTGGCATACAGCCCGCGCTCGCCCACTGAGCTTGCCACGTTGATGGTGAAGAAAAATGGTTTGTTGAAGGCCGCTTTGGGGATTTCCAGCCAGACTTTCTCGTCTTTGCGCCAAATTGGGAATAAGCCGGCCTGCACCTTGGCGTCTTTGATGATCTCGGCAAAAGGTTTGGGTGCCGTAGGGTCCACTGGCGGGCGGGCCGCGCTGGCACCGGGCGCAGGCGCAGTGGCAACGGCAGCGGGAGCCGAGGCACCAGCTGCCGGAGTGGGCGGGGGCGAGGTGGGTTCGGCCGGTTTGGCATTTGAATTCGCGGCCAAATTGGCGGCGGCGACTGACGCTGCGTTTGCAAACGGTGCCGCTGACGTTGCGGGACTCGGTGTCGCTACCGGTGTCGCTAAGGGTGTCGCTAAGGGTGTCGCTTTGCCAGGCGCAGCCGTGCCATTGGCCGGGGCAGCCGCTGGCGTTGCAGGTGCGGCGCCGTAAGCAGGCATAGACCCGGCTTGCGGGCGAATGTCCATACCGGCGCAGGCGGCCAACAAAGTGACGCTCGCGCAGATCAGCGCGATTTGCGACAACTGGACGGTGGGTACGGACTGCGTCGATGGGGTGAGTTCGGCTGATGGGGCGGATCCGGTCATAGCAAGCTTTGTGGGCTCTTGGGACGATCTGAATTTGAAGAACGGGTTCATAGCTTTTGGCAAGGGTTAGTCAAAGGGTGTGACGGGTACAAAAAGGACAAACGATAACTGCTTTTGGGGGCAAAGCCGAGGCTACCTCGGGGAAACCCCTGCAAAACAATCAGGCAGGGCAAGGGGCATCTGTGGGCTGATCACGATTGGGTATCAATATGCTATAATAATTATAGCAATAAAGTGATATCCTGCGAGAGCTAGAGGCCTAATTTATTTACAATTTGGCCATTTGAGGGGAATTTTTGAGAAAAAGAACCTGCAGGTTCTTTTTTCAAAAAGGAGGCCAAAACGGCTTCTGCCAGACTCTTCAGGTCTTGAAGCCTTGAAGCCTGAAAGGGCTGAACCCCCAAAGACGCGAGGCTTGACCCACCTGAAACGTCGGCAATAGTTTCAACTGGTCAAGCGGGGCTAAAGGTCTACCCTTGCCCTTCAGGGCCACCCAATTACACAATTACAATAGCGCCAAATGCTTGCTTATCAGCCGTCACCGCCCGTTTTCGGCCATCTAACCCGAATCATGCAGCCATGCAATTTGTGAGTTTTTTTGCGCTTAGCAGGAGCGTCAAGCCTTGACCAAGACCTTTAAACTGACCCGTTACTTCTCGGTCGTCAGCCTGGCGCTGATCGTCCTGGTGTCGGTCGTTTTGAGCTATGCCTACCACCGCCATGCCGAACAGGAGCTGATTCTGCGTGGCGACCAGCGCAATCAGGCGCAGGCGCGTTTGCTGGTGAACCTGCTGAATTTGCAGTCTGGCTTGCACCTGGCCGCCACCCCTGAGCGTGGCAAGGCGACCGCCGAAAACGACGAAAACGAGCAGTACATGCAGCGGGTTTTGCAGCGCATGATGGCGGGCACGACGCTGCGCAAGTTCAAGTTTTACAACCCCAGCGGGCTGGTCGTTTACAGCAGCGAAGCGGCCCAGGCGGGGGGCAACCAGGTGACGAATCCTGGCTTCAAAACCGCCGCTGCGGGTGGCCGACAGGTTGAGCTGACGCGTCGCGGCATGTCGTCAATTTTTGATGGTGGCGTGCAAAGCACCGACGTGCTGGGCTCGTATTTGCCGATTCACGACGATGCCCACCAGTTGGTCGGTGTGGTCGAAGTCGTTGACGATGTGAGCCAGCTGGTCGCCGCCATCAACGAGACGCGTTACAAGGTGCTCGCGCTGACCGCCGGACTCATGCTGTTGTTGTACGCTTTGCTGATGGTGATCATCGTGCGGGCAGACCGCATCATCAGCGGCAATGCTGCGCAGTTGCAAGCTGAGTCAACCGAGCGCGCCCGGGCGCTGGTGCAGGCTGAGCATGTCCGCGAACTGGCTCAGCGGGCCAGCAGCGAGGCGCAAGCCCAGCGAGTTCAGGCCGAAGTGGCACGGGCGGAATCAGAGGCAGCCAGAGGCGAGGCCGACTTCGCCAACCGCGCCAAGTCGCAGTTTTTGGCCAATATGAGCCACGAGATTCGCACCCCCATGAATTCAATCATCGGGTTTTCTGACTTGGTGCTGCTGGAGCCCCTGCCAAACCCGCTGCCAGAGTACGTGGGCCACATCAAGGCTTCGGCGGTCAGCCTGTTGGGCATCATCAACGATGTGCTGGATTTGTCCAAACTGGACGCGGGCAAAGTCGCGTTGCAGATGGAGCGGTTTTCGCCACGGGAATTGGCAAGCTCAGTGATGGCCGCCGTGGCGCCCCTTGCCGCAGACAAAAATCTGCAACTTCGCGAAGTGTTTGACCGTGACCTGCCTGCTTGGCTCAAAGGCGATTCGCGCCGCTTGCAGCAGGCGCTGATGATTCTGATGGACAACGCGGTCAAGTTCACGACCGAAGGTGTTGTGACCCTGTCGATAGAGCACATTAGCACGGGCCCCGAGGCGGTGTTGGCCTTCAAGGTCAGTGACACGGGCATTGGCATTGCGCCGAATGACATGGAGCGGATTTTCAAGCCGTTTGAGCAAGTGACCGCCGACAGCGCGCCTGCCTACGGCGGCACCGGGCTGGGGCTGGCCCTGGCATCGGGTCTGGTGCAATTGATGAATGGCAAGCTGGCCGCAAGCAGCAGCCTGGGACACGGCAGCGAGTTCAGTTTCAGTGCCACCTTTGTACCGGTTTTTGTGTCAGACCAGCTTGTTGCCAGCGCCCCGGTGCCGCTTGAGGCCACTTTGGATGCGCAGCAAATGCAGTCCAAGACAGTGCTGTTGGTGGAAGACAACCCGATCAACCAAAAACTGGCGCAAAACATGTTGAAGCGCCTGGGTTGTTCCGTTATTTTGGCAGTGGATGGCCTCCAAGGCGCCAAACTGGCGCGCCAGCCAGGCATAGACTTGATTTTGATGGACATGCAAATGCCCGTGATGGACGGCCTGCAATCGACCCGCACCATTCGGGCAGAAGAGGCGCAAACCGGCCGCCTGCCTGTGCCAATTGTGGCTTTGACCGCCAACGCCATGGAGTCCGACAAGCGCGCCTGCATTGGCGCAGGCATGAACGGATTTATGTCAAAGCCCTACCAGTTTGCTGATCTGGAACGCATGGTGCGGCGGTATTTGCGGGCTTGATGAGTTTGACATCAGCTGATTTTTGCTATTATTAATATAGCAAACTATTGATCATATTCGAGAGCTAGAGGCCGATTTAATCAATAATTCGCGGTTTTGCGACGAATTTAGGATAAAAGAACCTGCAGGTTCTTTTATCGTCTGCAGACGTTGAAATTGAAGGCCGCGTTGGACAGCGACACATCGCGGTCCAAAATCGGCGGGGTAGAGGTCAAACGGATGGGCGCGGTGGACTGGCCAGCCCCGACAAACGCTGATTCACCCGCGTCCAGCGCCAACGATTGGCCCGCTTGGTTCATGGTCACTTTGCCTTCGCGCACCATCAGGTAAACGCCGCTGGTGTTGTCGGCTGGCAAGGGCTCGCCGCCAAACAATTGTTCAGTGTTGACCTGAATGCCCTCGGGCGCGGGGGTGCTTAAATTGTTGAAAAACGCGGGTGTGGTGCCCAGTGGCCGGGCCGAGCCTTGCGCCCCCGGAACCAGCGCGCTTTGGCCTGCACCAATGCTGATTTCGCGGCCATCAGCGCCTGCCAGGGTGATTTCACCTGTGCGGGTGGAAGCAAACAAGGCGTCGTCGCAGGGTACATCGGTCACGTCAGAGGCGGGCGGGTCGTCAGACGGGTTGGCACGGCCACACACAATGTCGAACACCGTGCCACGAATGCCGATGGTCGCCGTGGCGGTTTGAAACCGCACCTGCGACGGGGCCGATTTGCCAATCAAACCCGTGGCAATGCGCAGGCCGCCGCTGATCAGCCGAAACAGCATGTTGCTGCGGGCGGGCTGGGCGTTGTCATAGTTGTACTGGGTCAGCGCCAATTGCGTGCCGCTGTTCAGGGTGAGCCGGGTGTCATCGCGAAACGCCAACACTGCATGGCCGCCTGATGCGGTGGACACGCGGTCTGTGGCGTACAAGGCCGCGCCCTGGGCAAGGTCGAGCTGGCGCGAATCGCGTTGCACGGTCACGGCACCTTGCGCCTGCACAACGCGGGCGACCACGGGCGGCCCTGCGTTGCCGCGCGTGTTGGACGCCACCACCGTGGCGTTGGCGGTGCAGTCATCACTGCACAAGCGGGCGGTGTAGTCGGTGCCGCGAATGCCGATGGTCGCCACATTCACATTGAGCCGGTAAGCATCGACATTGCCGCGCTTGCCAATGGCCCCGGTGATGGCGCGCAGGCCGCCTTTGAGCAAGCCCAGAATCAGGCTGTCCGATTGCGGTTCGTCTTGTTTGTAGGTGTAGCTTTGCACGGTGATGCGGGAATCTGGCCGCACGGCGGTTTCGCCCCCGTCGGTAAAGCGCAGGCGCACGGTGGTGTTGCGCGAGGTTGACAAGGCATCTCCGACACCCAGCGCCGAGCCGCGCGCCAAAATGCTTTGGCGTCCATCAGCCCGGGTCACGTAGGCCGTGCCTTCCACTGACGTGGCGGTGGCGACCGTGTTGGGCGTTGTTTGCGCAGCGGCAGTTGACGCCAACAGCATGAACCCGGCCAGGCCCGCCCAAGCTGTTCCGTTGGGACTGCGGGCGCTAGCCTGCCTTCGCCCTAGACAGCGCAAGTTAAGCGGGCCGTTGGACGCCGTGACAGATGGAATGGTGGGTTTCATGGGCAGCCCTCAATTTCAGGCTCTTTTTCAGCCTTGGGTTCAACAAACAAGGTTCGGGTCACGTCGCGCAATACCTCGTCTACTTTGACGATTTTGGGCGACGGGTCTGGCAAAGGTGCAGTGGCCACGACCACTGGCGCAGCAGGTGCCACAGGTGTCTCGGTTGGAGTGACTGGCGGCACCACAACGACGGGTGGCGTCACAGGAGGCGCGACAGGTGGCGTGGGCGGTACGACGACCACAGGCGGGGGCACCACCACAGGGGGCACCACCACGACTGGCGGGTCTATCACCACTATCGGCGGTGCGGCAGGCCCTGTCAGCAGCAAGGAGCTGGTGAGGCTAGAGAAGCTGACACCCGGCAGTGACGCCAAATTGACAGATGCAAAGGCCCCCGACTTGCTGGCAAAGTTCATGAAAGTGAAGCTGGACGCGACAGGTGCCACGTAGCCCGCAAAGCTGCTCACATTCAGGGTGCCGCCCAAAGTGGCGGAACCCAGCACGTTCACATAGTCAAAACTGGTGCCTGGCACAGCGCCGCCCACTTCAATGTTCAAACTGCTGCTGGGGCTCATGACCAAGTTGCCGGTGATCGTTA
>JANNCN010000105.1:0-18120 GCA_031386665.1 Rhodoferax sp.
GCCTCAATCTCATCCGCCTTCACTGGCACGCCACGAGAAATCAGCTCGCAGCCGTGATCGGTCACGATGGCGTCGTCTTCAATGCGAATCCCGATGTTGTGAAACTTCTCGGGCACGCCGGGCGCGGGGCGCACATAGATGCCTGGCTCAATCGTCAGCGCCATACCGGGATGCAGCACACGGGCAGGGCGGTCAATGATGGTGTCCCCCGTCAGCGCGTCTTTGCGGGTGCTGGTTTGGCCCAATTGCGAGGGTTCCAGGTAGGCCCCGCAATCGTGCACGTCCATGCCAATCCAGTGGCCGGTGCGGTGCATGTAAAACTGAAAATAGCTGCGGTTGTCAATCACGTCTTGCAGGCTGCCGACTTTGTTTTTATCCAGCAGGCCCACGTCCAGCATGCCTTGCGCCAAGACTTTGACGCTGGCTTCGTGCGGGTCGGTGAAGCGCGCGCCTGCGTGGGTTGCGGCAATGGCGGCCTCTTGCGATGCCAGCACCAGGTCGTACAGCTCGCGTTGCGGCGCTGTGAATTTGCCATTGGCCGGGAAGGTGCGGGTGATGTCGCTGGCGTAACCGTCCAGCTCGCAACCCGCGTCGATCAGCACCAGTTCGCCACTGCGCACAGGGGCGGCGTCGGCGCGGTAATGCAGCACGCAAGCGTTGGCACCCGCTGCGACGATGGAGCCATAAGCCGGGTATTGCGAGCCGTGCAAGCGAAACTCATGCAGCAATTCAGCATCCAAATGGTATTCACGCACTTGCTTGCCTTCGCGCAACATTTTGGCCGACAGCTGCATGGCGCGAATGTGCGCCCCTGCGCTGATCTGCGCGGCGCGGCGCATGGTGGCTTGCTCGGACGCGTCTTTGACCAAGCGCATCTCGTCCAGCAGCGTGCACACGTCGCGCTGCTGGTCTGGGCACATGGCGCCATAGCGAATGCGAGCGCGCAAGCTACCCAACCAGCCGTCAACCCGCGTCTCCAGCGCTTTGTGGGTGGCAAACGGAAACCACACGACGCTGCGGTTGTCCAGCAGTTTGGGCATTTGCGCATCAAGTTCAGCCACTGAAAAAGCGGCGTGCACGCCTAATACATCGGGTGCCGCCTGCGGCCCTAGCCGAATGCCGTCCCATATCTCGCGCTCCAAGTCTTTCGGGTTGCAAAACAGGGTCGATTTGCCGTCGCCCGTGACCACTAGCCAGCCGCTGGGCTCGCTAAAGCCGGTCAGGTAATAAAAATAGCTGTCGGCACGGTACAGAAAATCGCTGTCCCGGTTGCGCTGTTGTTCGGGCGCGGTGGGGATGATGGCGATGCCGTTGGGGCCCAATTGGGTCGCCAAGTTCGCGCGGCGTTTGGCGTACAAAGACGATGGGGTGTCGGAATTCATGGTGGGGCTTCAATCGGTTGGAAATTAATCGGCTGAAAAGTGACTTGAATCAGAACCCACAATGGTAGCCAGTTTCGACTTGGCTTGGGGGACGGCGGATTGACCCGAAGGCTTAGGCCGCTTGATTGAGCTGCTGCAGGCGCTCTGGCGTGCCTACGTCGGTCCAACGACCCAAGTAGATTTCCGCCGAGACGCGCCCGGCGTCCATGCCGGCTCGCATCAACGGAAGCAGCGGCGCTTTGATGCCTGACGGGTTGCCAGCGGGAATGCTGCAAAACGGTGACGAAAAAAAATCGCGGTGAAACAAGCCCACAGTGCTGTAGGTGTACATCGGAGCGACCGAACCTTTGGGCCAATTCAACGCCAAGCCGTCTGCCGACAAACCAAAGTCGCCGCCCGGGTTGTGATCGGGGTTGGGCACGAGCCAAAGGTGGGCCAAGTTGCCGCTGCGTTTAAATCGATCCACCGCCCCTTGGGTGAACTCAAAATCAGGTGCGAAAACATCACCTGCCAGCACCCAAAATACATCACCCAAGCTCGACAGCACCCGGGCCACGCCGCCTGCGGTTTCCAGGGCACCGCCAAAGTCGTGAGCTTCGTGCGAGTAAGTGATGCGGGTGGCGATGGGTGGCGGGATGGGTGGTTGCGTGTTTGGCAAGGGCAGGTTTAACGGATGCCTGTTTGCAGGGGGCAGGTTGCCGGTTTGAGCCTCGATTTCACGACCGCTGGCCAGAAAAGAGGTCCCAAACGTTTGAACGATCACCTCGCCCAACCAAGCGGTGTTGACCACCACATCAAAAAAACCGCCGCGCGCCAAGGCTTCCAGAGGCCATTGCATCAGTGGCTTGCCCTGCACCTGCAGCAGAGGCTTGGGCGTGACATCGGTCAGCGGGCGCATTCGCTCGCCGCGGCCTGCGGCCAAAATTAAAGCTCGCGTCATTGAGCAGATCCCCGCGCCAGTGATTGTCTAGCAACTTGACCTGGCTCAAACAAGGAAATCAAGGCCTCCAAAAGAGCCTTCGCCTTGTCCGAGTGATCGCCCCCAAAATTACAAACATAAACATCCAGCGTCACCGCCCGCAGCTCGGGCCAAGTGTGGACACACAGATGTGATTCGGCCAACAGCACGGTTGCCGTCACGCCAGACGGGCCAAGCGACGTGGGCGCGAAGGCGTGAACCAGATGCGCCACCGCCTGCAAGCCAGCCATTTGGACAGCCGCCACGCAGTGCGCACCCAAGCGCGGGGCATCGGTCAGCCACAGGGCGTCGCAGGCGCAATCGTGAAGATCGGCGGTGAGATGAAGTCCTTGCATGGTTGCTGAAATTCAGCGCGCATTTCAGTAAAAAGAGTGCTTTGACGGAACTGCCAAGCATTGCTTCAGTGTAGTTTCGGTCACCTTACTATTGATTTTAGTGCTTCCGTACGACTCCTCCACCCGTTATTGGCGACTAAGCTTGATCCAGGTGCTCAGAAGTCAGCAATTGGTTCGCACCCGGTGCCAGTGCGATGCAGTTCTCCCCTTTTTCATTCGAAATTCTCATGGCTACACCAGTTGTTTAGCCTGCCATCGTCAGCAGATGGCGGATGTCCACATTGACCGGGTCAAACTTGGCGCGAAAAATGTGGCCGTAATCAACGTCAACCACACAACCTATGAGACTGAGTCTTGGGCCTAGACGCGCGGCAGCGATGGCTTGGGCGGCTTTAGCACAATCAATTGAGCTAAATGTCGCATGAACTTTCCGGGACCAGGCGCGGGCTTTCACTGAAACCACTTGGCGAAGCTTGGCAGCGTATGCTGCCGTTCGCGTGGCGTCCGAGGGGCGGTTCATAATTGAATGATGCAACATTCGATGAAAAAATGACCAATTCGAGATCGACAATTTACGACATTGCGGAACTTGCGGGGAGCTCTGCGGGCACCGTTAGCGCCGTGTTGAATGGGACCTGGCAACAACGCCGTATCAGTCCAGCGACCGCTGAGACGGTCCAACAGATAGCCGCCAAATTGAAATACAACGTCAATCGACAGGCCAGTGGACTTCGTAAAAGCCGCTCAGGCTTGATCGGAATGATCATCCCTATTCACGACAATCGGTTTTTCAGCTCGATGTCCCAAACCTTTGAGCGCTTCGCGCGGGAGCGGGACTTACATCCAATTGTGGTCAGTACGCTTCGCGATCCAGCTCTAGAGGTCGAGACGGTCAAGACGTTGCTTTCTTATCAAATTGAGTACCTGCTTGTGACGGGGGCTACAAAGCCTGACGAAGTGAGCAAGATATGCAAGCACCATGGAGTGAATCATCTCAATCTTGACCTGCCAGGCACGAAAGCGCCCTCTGTGGTGAGCGACAATTATTGGGGTTCCCAGAAGTTGACAGAGGGAATTTTGAGAAGATCAAAAGTCAATAAAAATTCAGGTCGAGATGCGTTGTATTTTTTGGGAGGCGTCGAAAACGACTATGCCACCAAAGGAAGGATTCGAGGCTTCGAAGACAGTGTGATTAAAGCGTTCGGTTCCATGAATCCAGCACAGATTGATGTCTGCGGATATGAAGCCGAATTAGCCAACACAGCCATCGAAAAGCTCTACAAAAATTTAGGCGGCCTACCTAAAGGCCTATTCATCAATTCCACGCAGCCTTTGGAAGGCGTTGTGAGATTTCTGAAAACCTTGCCTGCCAAGGAACTCGAAGAGTGCACTTTTGGATGCTATGACTGGGATCCGTTTGCAGCCTTTTTGAGCTTTCCTTTGCTGATGGTCAAGCAGAACACAGAAGAGCTGATGCGCAAGGCGTTTGAATTGATTGATACAGGCGATTTGCGCGGCAATAAAGTGTTTGAAATCAAGCCTGCTTTGGTCAGCAGCGAAGAACGTTAGGCGCAGCACTCCATCAGAGCAGCATTTCTGCATGTGGAGCGGCACTGTGCTCCTGCATTTTTTAGATCAACCCTTCCCGGTTGGTATTTGCGTGCAATAGGCCTCTCCCACTGCTTGCTCGGAAGTTACCGGATATTGCAAGGTGCGTGTGCGCACCCGAGCCCGAAATCGGTACATAGGGAAACTACGGATGACATAGAGAAGAACTTTAACCAAAATATGCACAATCGATTGCGCAAATTCTCGTGTGAAGTTGGCAAGGTCGAATAAAAATCGCAACTTGGGTATCAGCACTTAGCTTAACGCGTCAATACGGGCAGCATATATATGAAAGACATTTTGACCCGCGACAAGCAGCTCTTGTTCTTGCTGTCGGTGAATGCAGTTGTTGTGCTGCTTGCAACGCTTTACTCCAGAGGCCAGTTCATGGAGTTGGATAGTTTGCAGTCTATGGCGGGTCAATTGCCTGAACTGGGATTGTTGGCGATCGGTGTTGGATTGGCGATGATTGCCGGAAACGGCGGAATCGATTTGTCGGTGGTGGCTATCGCTAACTTGGCAGGCATCGTTGCTGGCCGCACCGCCAGCCTACTGTTTGCGGCAGACAGTGAACCATTAGCTTACGTGATCAGTTTCACCTGTATCACCCTCTGCACTGGCCTGGTCTGCGGATTGGTCAACGGCGCCCTGGTGGCCTACGCGCGGCTCACGCCCATATTGTCGACCCTGGGCACGCAACTGCTGTACACAGGCATCGCCGTCGTGCTGACCAATGGCTCAGCCTATCGTCTAGGCTACAGCGAAGAGCTGTCCTTTCTTGGAAATGGCGTCATCTGGAACGTGCCGGTGCCGTTCATCGTGTTCATCGTCACCCTTGGCATGGCAGGTGCTCTGCTGAAGCACAGCATATTTGGTATTCAACTATTTTTGGTAGGTACCAATCAAAAAGCGGCTGACTACGCTGGCATTCCGCGCGCCAAGGTGCTGCTCCTCACCTATGCGGCCAGTGGTCTGGTAGCTGCTGTTGCGGGCGTAATCATCGCTTCACGGACGTCAAGCGTGAAGTGGGACTACGGAAGCTCTTATCTTCTTATCGCTATCTTGATTGCCGTCATGGCGGGTATCAAGCCGTCTGGTGGCTATGGCCGTATGGTGTGTTTGCTGTTTTCCACCATTGCCTTGCAGGTCATTTCCAGCTCGTTCAACCTGTTCGACATCTCCAGCTTCTTTCGAGACTGCGCATGGGGTTTGATGCTCCTGCTGTTTCTCTACGCGTCAACAGACCACTTTTGGATACGGTTCAGTAAAGGACTTAGATAAAAAAACTTGCCAGTGCAGGCTCCCCATGCATTGACCAAGAATCGAACTCGGGGATTAACTTCTACGGAGATAAAGATGAAACGCAAATTAGCATTGGCATTGGCCGCAATGGCGGTAGCAGGCGGCGCGACGGTATTGCAAGCGCAGGGAAAAGACAAAACCATTGCCACCGTCGTCAAGATTACAGGAATCAACTGGTTCAACCGCATGGAGGTGGGGGTCAAAGAGTTTGGTGAAAAAAACGCGGGTTTCAAAACATCGCAAAGCGGCCCAGGTCAAGCAGATGCAGCGCAGCAATTGCGCATGATCGAAGACTTGCTGGCGAAGAAGGTGGACGCATTGGCCATTGTTCCCAATGATCCCTCTGCATTGGAGCCATTATTCAAAAGAGCGATGGATCGTGGCGTGATTGTCATCACGCATGAAGCTGAGAGTCAAAAAAATGCCCACGCTGACATTGAAGCCTTTGACAACAGCGCCTACGGCGCCCGCCTGAATGACCGATTGGCGGCCTGCATGGGTAACGAGGGCAAATGGACATCATTTGTTGCATCGCTGGGCAATGAATCCCATAACCAATGGGCCGACGGCGGCGCAAACAACGCGAAGGCCAAGTACGCCAAAATGGTTCTGGTGGATGCCAAAAACGAATCCACCAATGATGCCAACAAGGCTTACGAAAAAGCCAAAGAAATCTTGCGCAAGCACCCAGATATCAAAGGCTTCCAAGGCTCTTCATCCCTTGACGTTCTAGGTATTGGTCGGGCTATTGATGAGGCTGGCTTGCAGGCAAAAACCTGTGTATTTGGTACAGGATTGCCGAACGACAGTGCAAAATTCCTGGAGTCGGGTGCGATTGACGGTATTTCATTTTGGGACCCCAAAGATGCAGGCCTAGCCATGAACAAACTTGCGCAAATTCTGCTCAATAAAAAGCAAATTACAGACGGCATGGATCTGGGCGTCAAAGGCTACGAAAAAGTCAAAGTCACCAAAGGCGCAGGTTCTGGTGTTGTCGTCAAAGGCCAAGCGTGGGTGGACGTCGATAAGTCGAACTACAAGCAGTACCCGTTCTAAATTTCAAGTCAAAACACCTGTGGGCAGTGGGATGAAATCTCACGACTTCTGGGTGTCTGGCTCTATACCGTTGTAGTCACCCCATGTCAGCCATAGACCCTGTTTGTTACGATGCCGACCCAAAAGTTGGCGATGTACTTTTGGAAGTAAGAGATATTCACAAACGCTTTGCCGGGGTTTATGCGCTGCGTGGCGTGAGTTTTACGATTGAGGCGGGCAAAATCTACCATTTGCTGGGCGAGAACGGCTGTGGCAAAAGCACATTGATCAAAATTATCTCGGGGGCACAACCGCCGAGTGAGGGAAGCCTGCTGATTGGCGGCGTAGTGCAATCCCACATTGACCCGCTCAAAGCGCTCAAGCTGGGTATAGAAACTGTCTATCAAGATCTTTCGTTGATTCCGAACCTCAGCGTAGCGCAAAACGTAGCCTTAGGCGCTCAACTGGTAGAGCGCAACGGCAATCTGCTGTCGATACTTGATCTGCGAAAAATAGATGCGATTGCAATCAAAGCCCTGACCGCAGTCAATTTGCCTTGCGAACCGAGCTTCCTGCAAACACCCGTTGAACTATTGCCCATCGCCACGCGGCAGCTCATTGCGATTGCCCGCACGATCGCTACGAAGGCGCGTTTGGTCATCATGGATGAGCCCACGACTGCGCTGACCCAAAAAGAGGTGGACAACCTGATTACGGTGGTCAACAAGCTCAAAGCGCAAGGGGTTGCCATCATTTTTGTGACGCACAAGTTAGATGAGTGCTACGCCATCGGAGGCGAGGTGATTGTCTTTCGCGACGGACAACTCATCGCCAAGGGAAGTATTGCGGACTACACAAAAGCAGACTTGGCTCGCTTGATGACCGGACGGGAGATCAAAGCGCGCCGATTGCGCCATGGCATTGCGTCTGCCGAAACAGTATTGGAGGTCAAACACTTAGGCAAGAGAGGCGCATTTCTGGAGGTGGGTTTTGACCTGCATAAAGGTGAAATCTTGGGCGTGACCGGGCTTTTGGATTCTGGACGCAATGAATTGGCTTTGGCTTTGAGCGGTATCAGTCCCGCTAAATTAGGTTCCGTCAGCAGGGAAGGTGTTCAGCTCAGGCTGCAAACCCCCAGAGATGCCATCAAAGCTGGCATAGCTTACGTGCCCGAAGATCGAATCACCGAAGGGCTATTTTTAGACAAACCAATTCGCGACAACATCATTGTGAGCTCGCTCCAAAGTTTACGTGGTCGACTTGGCCTGTTAAGTGCGGACAAGGCTCAGAACTTGGCACTGACGATTGTTAAAGACCTGCAAATTGCCACGCCCGACGTAGAGCGGTCCGCTCAGATGTTGTCGGGTGGCAATCAACAAAGGGTTCTGATTGGGCGCTGGTTAGCCATACACCCCCAGATATTGATATTGCACGGGCCCACGGTAGGTGTGGATGTGGGTTCGAAGGAGACTATTTACCGGATCGTGCAAGGGCTCTCCGAAAAAGGTGTTTCTGTGATCTTGATCAGCGACGATTTGCCCGAGTTGCTGCAAAACTGTGATCGAATTCTGTTGATGAAAAAGGGGCATGTTCATGGCCTTTTGGATGCCACTCAATTAGACGAAGCTGAACTCTACAAGCAGCTCATTTCCTAAAGCGTATCGAGATTTTCAATGTCACTCGGCCTAGATCTATCTATCAGCGTGGACCCGCGTTCAGAGGTTCGACCATTTCACACCCGGTATCCAGAAGTCTTTACGGGTGCATTGATAGTGGCGGTAAGTCTGGTCGTGGGAGTCATCAACCCTGCATTTTTTCAAGTTTCCACTTTTTTTGATTTGCTGCGCTCATCAACCGTCACTGGCATGTTCGCACTCGGCGTTTTAATCGTGCTGGCCGCTGGGGGAATTGATGTCTCATTCACGGCCATCGCCGCCTTGTCGATGTACAGCTTAACGAAACTGGTGTACGCCTTTTGGCCCTCAGCACCTATCGTCTTGATACTGTTTTTGGGTGCAGCCTTCGGAATTTTTCTCGGCCTCGTCAACGGATTTCTGGTGCACCATTTAAAAGCACCCTCACTTATCGTCACTATCGGCACTCAATATCTCTTCAGGGGGTTTTTGTTGACGTTTGTGGGAACCGTATTCTTCATGAACATTCCCCCGAGCATGGATAACTTTGGCCGTTTGGCGCTTATCAAGCTGTCCGTGGGTGCAATGGGGCAAACCTCATTCACGGTGTTACCGGTTTTTGTCCTGATTCTATTGATATGCAGTCTCTTGACTTGGTTCATTTTGAATCGAACTTTAATGGGGCGAGCCATCTATGCCATGGGAGGCAGTCTGAACATTACAGAGCGTCTGGGCTACAACGTTAAAGCAGTGCATCTGTTTGTGTTTGGCTATTCGGGGTTTCTTGCGGGGCTGGCTGGTATCGTCCACGTGTCGAGCAATCGGCTTGCGAACCCATTCGATTTAGTGGGCATTGAGCTCGATGTGATTGCAGCGGTGATCTTGGGCGGTGCGCGCATCACCGGCGGCACAGGCTCGGTTACGGGGACTCTGTTGGGCGTATTTTTGGTTGTCCTTATCAACAATGTGCTGATATTGGCAGGGGTGCCCAGCACATGGCAAAAAGTGATTATTGGGAGCTTCATCCTGATAGCCGGTGCGTTGTTCGCCATTCGGCGTCAAAAATAGCAGAGCAACGACATGAAGGATTTGCTTCTTGGCATTGACGTGGGCACTTACAGTTCCAAAGCAGTACTCACTGGGCTTGACGGAAAAGTATTGCGGACGGAAACCGTGGCTCACGGCATCTCGACACCTCGCCCAGGGCATGTGGAGCAAGATGCAGACGCGGTATGGTGGGCCGACGTGAAAACTCTCTGCAAAAATATTTTTGCCCTGGGGCCGTTCACCGCAAATGACGTAGCGTCAGTTGCAATCAGCGCAATTGGTCCTTGCTTGTTGCCTCTGTGTGATCAGGGAGCGCCATTGCGACCCGCCATCTTATATGGCGTCGACGCAAGAGCAACCCATGAGATCGACGAACTGAATACGCAACTTGGCGAGCAGACCCTGTTTGGTCACGCTCGAATGTCACTCACCAGCCAATCGATTGGCCCAAAAATCCGCTGGCTGCAAAAACACGAGCCTGAGGTATGGTCGCGAACGCGGCACGTCACCAGCGCAAGCGCCTACTTGGTATTCAAATTGACCGGCGAACATGTACTTGATCACCATACTGCGAGCCATTTTGTACCTCTTTACGACCCCAGCGCCCGCAAATGGAGTGAGCATTACACCGGGCATTTGAATGTACCTATCGAAATGCTACCGAAGCTGGGTTGGTGCCATGACACTGCGGGTGGAATCAGCCGCGCCGCCTCAGAAGCCACAGGACTCGTCACAGGCACCCCAGTGGCGGTGGGCACCGTAGATGCTTTGAGCGAGGCCATCAGCGTGGGTGTATGTCAACCCGGTGACTTGATGATCATGTACGGAAGCACCACTTTCTTTGTATTGGTACAACAAGTTCCAACGCCCGACCCTCGCGTGTGGACGACCGCTGGTGCCTATGCGGATCAATTCAATTTAGCCGCAGGAATGGGCACCACGGGTAGTTTGACCCGTTGGTTCGTCAACGAGTTTTCACGGGAGGTGTCGGTTTCAGTCGCTTATGAGCAACTCTTCGAAGCAGCGTTGTCCATCCCCGCTGGGTCTGAAGGCATATTGATGCTGCCTTACTTCAATGGGGAGCGCACACCTATCAATGATCCGCGAGCCAAAGGGGTCATTGCTGGCCTCAGTCTGCACCACAAGCGAGAGCATTTGTTCAGGGCCACACTGGAGAGCGTGGCGTTTGGTGTCCGTCACAATCTGGCAACTTTTACTGAAATTGGCGCGAAGGTTAAGCGTATTGTGGCGGTGGGCGGCGGCGCGCAATCGGACACCTGGCCGCAAATAGTGTCTGATGTGTGTGGGGTTAGCCAAACTCTGCCAGGCGTGAAGCTCGGAGCCTGCTATGGAGATGCCTTCCTGGCGGGTTGCGCTGCGGGGCTGCTTAGACGAGAAGACATTCGCAACTGGGTGAAGGCGGATCGCAGCGTCGAACCTAATGTGCAGCATCGCGCGATCTACGACGATCTCTATCCACACTTCCTCGATTTATACCGCAGTACCCGTCAATTGGTGCATCGCTTGGGTAGTCTGGCGAATTAAGCGTTACTACCCTTGAGCCGCTGATGGAAAAAGAACAGCCGCAATGCACGCGTCTGCCCCGCTAAAATGCGTGTTTACCCGCAGTCTTCGCGCCCGCTACCCTACTTTTACCCCCGGAACCTCTGATGGCCAATACCTCAATGATGGCCAACGCAATTCGTGCGTTGGCAATGGACGCTGTGCAACAAGCCAATTCGGGCCACCCCGGTGCGCCCATGGGCATGGCCGACATGGCTGTGGCGCTGTGGGGCAGCCACTTGAAGCACAACCCGGCCAACCCGCATTGGTTTGACCGCGACCGTTTTGTGCTGTCAAACGGCCACGGTTCGATGCTGCTGTATTCAGTGCTGCACCTGACGGGCTACAAACTGCCGATGGCTGAGTTGAAAAACTTTCGCCAGCTGCACAGCAAAACTGCAGGCCACCCCGAGGTTGACGTGACCCCTGGCGTAGAAACCACCACGGGTCCGCTGGGCCAGGGTTTGACCAATGCGGTTGGCATGGCGCTGGCTGAAAAACTGTTGGCCAAAGAATTCAACCGGACTGATGACGGCGCCAACCACGACGTGGTGAACCATCACACCTACGTTTTCCTGGGCGATGGCTGCCTGATGGAAGGCATCAGCCACGAAGCAGCGGCATTGGCGGGTGCCTGGAAGCTGAACAAACTGATCGCGCTGTACGACGACAACGGCATCAGCATTGACGGGCAAGTGGCCCCTTGGTTCATTGACAACACGGCACAGCGGTTTACGGCCTACGGCTGGAACGTGATTGGCCCGGTCGATGGCAATGATGCCATTGCCGTGTCAAAGGCCATTGCCGACGCAAAAAACAGCCCCGAGCACCCCACGCTGGTGATTTGCAAAACAGCGATTGGCAAAGGTAGCCCAAACCGCCAAAACACATCCAAAGCGCATGGTGAACCCCTCGGCGCTGAAGAAATCAAACTCACACGCGACGCCTTGGGCTGGCCTTACGCGCCCTTTGTGATTCCCAAAGAGGTTTATGCCGACTGGGACGCCAAGCCCGCAGGCAAAGCGGCCGAAGCCGCCTGGAATTCCAAATTTGCGGCGTACAAAGCCGCCCACCCCGCGCTTGCCAAAGAACTGGTGCGCCGCATGAAGGGCGAACTGCCCAAAAACTTTGTGCAAACAGCGGTGGACACCGTGATTGCGGCGCACACCAAAGCCGAAACGGTGGCCTCGCGCAAAGCCTCGCAACTCGCGCTGGAAGCCTTCACCGCAGCCTTGCCTGAAATGCTGGGCGGCTCGGCTGACCTGACTGGCTCTAACCTGACCAACACCAAGTCAACGCCCAGCTTGCGCTTTGATTTGGCGGGCGAGGTCGTGCAAACCACGAATGCCGACGGCTCCAAAACTGGGGGTCGGCACATTAACTACGGCGTGCGTGAGTTTGGCATGGCGGCCATCATGAACGGCATCGCGCTCCACGGCGGCTTCATCCCCTACGGCGGCACGTTTTTGACCTTCAGCGACTACAGCCGCAACGCCATTCGCATGGCCGCACTCATGAAGCTGCGCGTGGTTCACGTGTTCACCCATGACAGCATTGGCTTGGGCGAAGACGGCCCCACACACCAGTCGATTGAACATGCAGCCTCGTTGCGTTTGATTCCGAATCTGGACGTTTGGCGCCCGGGCGACACAGCAGAGACTGCCGTCGCCTGGACCGTCGCGCTGCAAAACAAAGCTAAACCTACCGCCCTGCTGCTGAGCCGCCAAAACATCAGCTATGCACCCAAAGGCACGTCGGACGAGGCGCTCGACGGTGTCGATGCCTATGGCTTGGACGCCATCAGCAAAGGGGCTTATGTGTTAGCAGAGCCCAGTGAAGTGGGCCTGAAGAAAAAGACCCAAGCGGTCATCATCGCCACCGGCTCTGAAGTGCAATTGGCCCTGAAAGCGCAAGAGTTGCTAGCCACCCAAAAAATCGCTGTGCGCGTGGTTTCAATGCCTAGCACCACGACCTTTGACAAACAATCTGAAGCCTACAAACGCGCCGTGCTGCCCGCAGGCATTCCGCGCGTGGCGGTTGAAATGGGCGTGTCCGATGGCTGGTGGAAATACGGCTGCGCCGCCGTGGTCGGCATCGACACCTATGGCGAGTCAGCCCCGGCATCCGTCTTATTCAAGCTATTTGGCTTCACGCCTGAGAATGTGGCGATGACGGTGCAAAAGGTTTTGGGTAAATAATCTTTTTCAGTTTCAGATTTAACCTTCAGGAGTATTCAAATGGCAATCAAAGTAGGTATCAACGGTTTCGGGCGCATTGGGCGCAACGTGTTGCGAGCGGCGGTGCAGAATTTTGCGGACATCGAAATTGTCGCCATCAATGACTTGTTGGAGCCTGACTACCTGGCTTACATGCTGCAATACGACTCGGTGCATGGCCGCTTCAAAGGTGAGATTGCGGTGGACGGCAACACGCTGATCGTCAATGGCAAACGGATTCGCCTGACGCAAGAGCGCGACCCGGCCACGCTGAAATGGAACGAGGTGGGTGCCGACATCGTGCTGGAGGCGACGGGCCTGTTTTTGGACAAAGCCGCTGGTGAAAAGCACTTGGCGGCAGGTGCCAAAAAGGTGATTTTTTCAGCGCCCAGCAAAGACGACACGCCGATGTTCGTTTTTGGCGTGAATGACAAAACCTATGCGGGCCAAGCCATCATCAGCAACGCGTCTTGCACCACCAACTGCTTGGCTCCAGTGGCTAAAGTGCTGAATGACAAGTGGGGCATTAAACGCGGCCTGATGACGACCGTGCACGCCGCCACCGCCACCCAAAAAACGGTGGACGGCCCCAGCAACAAAGACTGGCGCGGTGGCCGTGGCATTTTGGAAAACATCATTCCGTCCAGCACAGGCGCTGCCAAAGCCGTTGGCGTGGTGATTCCTGCGCTCAACAAAAAGCTGACGGGTATGTCGTTTCGCGTGCCCACCTCCGACGTGTCGGTGGTGGACTTGACGTGCGAGCTGAACACCGAGGCGACGCTGGCCGAGATTTGCGCTGAAATGAAAGCGCAAAGCGAAGGCGCATTGAAAGGCGTGCTGGGCTACACCGAAGACAAAGTGGTGGCCACTGACTTCCGTGGCGACACGCGCACCTCGATTTTTGACGCCGATGCAAGCATTGCGCTGGATGGTACGTTCATCAAGGTCATCGCCTGGTACGACAACGAATGGGGTTACTCGAACAAATGCCTGGAAATGGTGCGGGTTGTGGCCAAGTAAGCTATTTGGAATACGTGCTTTGGAAGCAGCCCTAAAGTCAATCAACGCGCCTCTGGGCGCGTTTTTTAATGGCGCAATCCAATCACTATGGCTATTCAAAAACTGAAAATCGCCCGAGAGAACGACAACGTCTGGCGCGTGCTGACGGCGCTAGGCGCACACGTCGGCAACCTGAAGTTGATCAACGGCGTCTGGAAGTTCAAAGCGATTGGCTATGACGACACCGGCGCCGTGCTGCCGGGCGGCGGGCCGCTGACTGGGCGGCACAACACCATCTTGGAAGTTTTGAGTGACAAGGCAGTCAACGCGGCGTTTGCCGACTGTTTTTGAAGAAAATTCAGCGACCAGAGCGGCGGATGTAATTGCTACTATTTGTATAGCAAACTATTGAATATATTGTAAAGCTAGAGGCCTTTTTGACTCATATTTTGCGCAAAATGGCTGTTTTCAAGGTTTTTCGAAAAATGTGATATCACCGGTGATATGACTTTGCACAATATGCTTGGAAGCCACCCTGCCTAAATCCCCTTGCTTGACACCAAACCGTCACGAAATTGACACGTGGTTTCGCCATCATTCAAGTTGCGCTGCGCATCCCCGCAGCAGTCAAACCATCAACTTGAGCAAAACACCATGGCGAAAGACTTTTCTACGATGGAGGACAGCAATCGCTCCTCCAATTTAAGCATTCACGACGTCTCGGCCTTCTCACGCCGCACAGTTTTGCGCGGCGGTTTGGGCACGGCATTGGGCGGCCTGTTGGCACCCTTGGCCGCAGTGTCGATGTACGGCTGCGCAACCACGGCGGGTGGCGGCGCCCTGCTGGGCTTCAAGGGAATCCCGGTGTCGGTGGCCGACAAAATTACCGTGCCGGAAGGCTACATGGCCGAGGTGATTGCCGCTTGGGGCGAGCCGATTGGCCTGTCCGGCGACATGCCAGCTTTTAAGGAAGACGCAGGCAACACAGCCGCCGAACAAATGGCCCAACTCGGCATGCACCACGACGGTATTCATTTCTTTCCGACCGACGGCTCCAAGGCCGGGCTGCTGGTGATGAACCACGAGTATGTTGACGACGGCCTGCTGCACGCGGACGGCATCAAAACCTGGAGCGCCGACAAAGTGCGCAAAGCCCAGGCGGCCCATGGCGTGTCCGTGATTGAAATTGAGGAGAAAAACGGCAAATGGGAGATGGTGCGTCCGTCACCCTGGGCGCGCCGCTTCACGGCCAGCACGCCCATGACAGTGAGCGGCCCAGCGGCTGGCCACGCGCTCATGAAAACGGCTGCGGACACCAGTGGCCGGCGCGTGTTGGGCACACTGAACAACTGCGGCAGCGGCATCACGCCATGGGGCACGTACCTGACGTGCGAAGAAAACTTCATCTTTTACTTCAAAGGGCCTGATGCACCCAACGCCCACGAAACCCGCTGGGGCCTGCGCAAGGGCGACCCCATCGGCTACCGTTGGCACGAGCACGATGCCCGCTTTGACGCAAGCAAAAACCCGAACGAGCCCAACCGCTTTGGCTGGGTCGTCGAAATCGACCCGATGAACCCCAGCAGCACGCCCATGAAACGCACTGCCCTGGGTCGCGCCGCGCACGAGGGCGCAACCGTGGCCACCACACGCGATGGCCGCGCGGTGATTTACATGGGCGAAGACGCGCGGTTTGAGTACATCTACAAGTTCGTTAGCCGCGACAAAATCAAAACGGGCGGTGCCAGTGCCAACGCCGAACTGCTTGACCACGGCGTTTTGTACGTCGCCAAGTTTGATGCTGATGGCAAAGGCCGCTGGTTGGCGCTCACCCATGGCCAAGGCCCGCTGACGGCGGCCAACGGGTTTGCCGATCAAGGCGAAGTGCTGATCAAGTCACGCCAGGCCAGCGACTTGCTGGGGGCTACCAAAATGGATCGCCCTGAATGGATATCGGTTGATTTGCAAGGCTGGGTGTACACCACCTTGACCAACAACAGCAACCGAGGCGGTGCCAACCAGGCTGGCATGGACGCCGCCAACCCGCGTGCCAACAACACCATGGGCAACATCATTCGCTGGAAAGACGATGCTGATTTTGACGGTGCCAGTTTTCAGTGGAATCACTTTGTACTGGCGGGCGACCCGAAACTTGAGCGCGCCGATGCCAAAGGCAACATCAAGGGCGATGCGTTTTCGTGCCCGGATGGCTTGTGGACAGACGCACGCGGCGTGATGTGGATTCAGTGCGACATGTCGACATCGGCCATGGGCAAGGGCGACTTGGTCAACATGGGCAACAACGGCATGCTGGCCGCTGATGTGAAAACGGGCGAAATTCGCCGCTTTTTAACTGGCCCCTCGGGTTGCGAAATCACCGGTGCCACCGCCACACCCGATGGCCGCACCATGTTCATCAACGTGCAGCACCCAGGTGAAAGCCCGAGTGAGCGCAGCGACCCGACCGATCCGCGCAAAATTTCCAACTGGCCAGACCAGCGCCCCACTGGGCGGCCCCGCTCGGCCACGGTGGTGATTCGCAAGCTGGATGGCGGCTTGATTGGGACTTGACCTTGGGATCTGTAGTTTGCTATTATTTATATAGCAAACTATTAAATAGATTCGAGAGCTGGAGGCCTTTTTAATTCATATTTTGGGCAAAGTCAAGGTTTTGTCCAAAAGTCATATCACCGGTGATATCAAGTCCTCAAGCGCGCCCGCGTGACACGATGGACCAACCGGCGTGCAGGTTGACCTTGTTGTTCTCGTATTCCCACGCCGTACCGCAGCGGTCACAGCGGTATTTGGTCACCGTCACCTGGCCGTGGTCGCGGGTCTCTTTGCGGTTAACGCCCTGCACCAGCTCGGCGTGGCCCGGTGCACGACGCCAGTTTTGCTGAACGCCCGCGCAAGAGTCGCACAGGCATGCAGTTTTCGAATCAGCGCTGGGGCTGGTGGGGGGGTTAGTGGCTGGCGGGGCAGGTGGCTTGGCGTCTTGTGTCATGGGGTGCTACTCGGGTCGGGGGGTCGTCGGATGTCGATTGTCGCCCGGCAAACCCAAGTCACGCCAACGGTGGTGTGCGGCATCGTCCCAATCGACCGGAAGCTGCTGCTTGGCGGAGAGGTAGCGACTGGTGAAAACATCCAAATAGGCATCCAGCGCCTCGGCCACTTGCGGCTCGTTCGCCAGTTCAAAACACAGGGACGCGACTTCTGAAGTGCAAAAGTGATCATCGCGCCGAGAGCGACGCAGGCGGTAGCGCGACAAACGCTCGGGCTGCAAACTGAGGACGGGCAAAGCGTCCAGGTACGGGCTTTTGCGAAACATTTTGCGGGCCTCGGGCCAGGTGGCATCTAGCAGTATGAAGAGCGGCCTTTGGGTGGCTGGCCCCCACACTCCGCCGCTGCGCGGGTCGCTGCCCTCGGCGAGGAATTGTGTTGCTTCATTGCAGCTGATCAGCGTGGTCACCACCCGCTCAGGCGCGACAAACTCGCCCGGAAACACCACATACGGTTGCCATTGCGGGTCGGCCAGCAGGGTCAGCAGGTCGGGGTCAACCTCGGTGCGGGCCCAGCCAAACGCGAAGGTGTCGGCCACCACATCGGCAATCAGCCAGCCGGTGTTGCTGGGCTTGAGCGGTTCGATATCAGCCATGAGCAGGCACACGCCTGCCCGCGTGGGAACGCTTGGGCGCAAGGCACACAGGCAATGGCTCAAAATCAAGCGACACTTTGGGCAGCGCTCGCCTTTTGGGCCACCCCGGGCCAGAAAAGGCTTGACGCTGCGAGCCAACCGCGTGGCTCGCAGGCGGGCTACGGCGTGGGGCATGGGGCGGTTGATCGGGTCAGAGCGCGCACTACCTACCTGCGCATTCATCCAATGCGGCAATCAGGCGGCAATGCGTGAAGGCGTTTTGGCGCAGCTTGACCGAGTACCGTTCACTTGGGTGGCCGGTGCATGGCGCACAGCTTGTTGCCGTCGGGGTCGCGCACATAGGCCAGGTAAAGCTTGCCCATTGG
>JANNCN010000194.1:0-54931 GCA_031386665.1 Rhodoferax sp.
AGACATAAAACTCTTGGTACCAAGGTCGCGGCGGAGGCCCCACAAACTGCGGTTGGGCGGCAAAGGCGGATTGGGATGGCATGGTGGGGGCTCCTCAGAAAATCGCTATCGGGGCATCAGAAAGACTGATTTTTCGAGCACTTCATCTTGCGGTGCCGCCTGCGTAGAAATTACAAAGTTCAGCGGGTGCGTGCCTGCACTCAAGCCTGCAGGCACCCGCACCCTGGCGGCAAAAGACCGCGAACTGGCCGCTTCGACCACGGGCAGAGCACCCGGCACCAGCGTCGCGCCTGCCAGGCCTTCAACCCGAATCAGGTAGGTCTGTGGCTGTTCCGTCGCATTCCCAATTTGCAGGCGGTAAACGTTGTCGACCTGACCCTGGCCTGCCATTTGCGCCACAGAACCACGGTCTCGCTGCACGTCGACCTTGAAATTCGCCCGCGCCAGCAGGCTGTACAGCATGCCCGCGGCCACCACGCCCAGCAAAGCCGAATAGACCAGCACCCGGGGCCGCAGCACCCGCCGGAACATTTGCGCTTGGGTTAATTTGCGCTCTACCCCGTTTTCTGTGCTGTTGCGAATCAGCCCGCGCGGGTAATTCATTTTGTCCATCACGCCATTGCACACGTCAATGCAGGCGGCACAACTGATGCATTCATATTGCAAGCCGTTGCGAATGTCGATGCCGGTTGGGCAAACCTGCACACACAAGCCGCAGTCAATGCAATCACCCAAACCTTTGGCGTGGTACTGGGCGGGCGTGTCGCTGCGCGGGCGCGAGCCACGGCCCTCCCCGCGCGCTATGTCATAAGTGACCGTCAAAGTGTCGCGGTCAAACATGGCGCTTTGAAATCGCGCGTAGGGGCACATGTACTTGCACACCTGTTCGCGCATCCAGCCTGCATTGCCGTAGGTGGCAAAACCGTAAAACAGAACCCAAAACAGCTCCCACGGCCCCAGGCTGAAACTGAGCGCCAGCCCGGCAAGCTCCTGAATGGGGGTGAAGTAGCCAACAAAGCTAAAGCCCGTCCACAGCCCAATGGCAATCCAGACCAACTGTTTGGCGCTTTTGCGGACAATTTTGTTCACCCCCCAGGCCGATTTGTCCAGCCGCATGCGGGCAATGCGATCGCCTTCAATTTTTCGTTCCACCCACATGAATATTTCGGTGTAAACCGTTTGCGGGCAGGTGTAGCCGCACCAAAGGCGCCCTGCAATCGCCGTGAACAAGAAAAGCGACAAAGCGCTCAGCACCAACAGCCCGGTGAGGTAAATCAAATCTTGCGGGTACAGCACCAGGTTGAAAATGTAAAACCGCCGGGCCGCCAAATCAAACAGCACGCCTTGGCGGTCATTCCATTGCAGCCAAGGCAAACCATAAAAAACCAGCTGGGTTGCGAACACCATCGCCCAGCGCCAGTAATTGAACCAGCCAGACACACTGCGCGCGTAAATTTTGGGGTCAGACTGGTAGAGCGAGGCGAGCTTTGACGAGTCATCCACCGCGATGGGAATGACGCGGACCTGGCGCGGCGATGAATGGGCAGCAGGTGGCAAGGCTCAGGCTTTCGGTTCAGGCACTCGGCGCAGTGCCTTTTGAAGCAAGGTCAAGGGGCATTGGCAGGTTTTGGCAGTGTCACGGTCGCCACGCGGCTTTGCGACAGACTCAGCACGTAGGCCGCCACCACATGAATTTGCTCTGTCGACAGCTTGGGCGACTGCGCTGGCATGACATTGTTTTTGCCATTTTTGATCGCGCTGATGATCGCGGCTTCGCCCCAGCCGTGCAGCCAATAGTCGTCCGTCAAATTGGGGGCACCCAGGGCCTTGTTTCCTTTGCCGTCGACGCCGTGGCACGCCGCGCAGACGCCAAATTTGGACTTGCCGCTGAAGGCTTTGATCTCGTTGTGCGGGCTTCCAGACAGAGACAGCACATAGTTGGCGACATCGCTCAAGCCCGCTTCACCGCCCACCGCGGCCTCCATGGGCGGCATCAACCCACTGCGACCGGCGGTCACGGTTTGCACAATGTGCGCGGCGCTTCGCTCGCCTAACCAAGCCGAGTTGGCGTTGCTTAAGTTAGGAAAACCCTTGCTGCCGCCACCGTCAGAGCCATGGCACTGGGCGCAGTGGTTCATGAACAGCCGCTCACCCACGGCCAGTGCGCGGGCGTCTTTGGCCAAGGTTTCCACCGGTTGTGCGGAAAACAACGCGTACAAGGGTGCAACTTCAGCGCGAAGCTGGGTTTGGTCAACTTGGTGCTCAGCCTCACTTGACCAGCTTAAAAAACCCTTGAAGCTGCCAAGACCGGGAAATGCCGCCAGGTAGCCCAGCGAAAAAACAATCGTCAAAATGAACAGCCACAACCACCAGCGCGGCAACGGGTTGTTGTATTCGCGCAAGGTGCCGTCCCACACATGGCCCGTGGTGTTGTCGTCTGTTGGGCCATCGTGCGCAACCACGGTGGCCTTGCCCGCCAGGTACAGCAGCAAACCACACGCCAGAACCGACACCAGGCTGATCGCCGCCACATACCAGGACCAGAAGCCATTGACAAAGTCGCTCATGGCTGTGACCCCTCTGGCTTGGCAAATGGCAGTTGCGCCGCCTCGTCAAAGCTTGCCTTGCGGGCGGGGCGGTAGGCCCACACCAAGATACCGATGAAAACAGCGAAACCTGCCGCCGTGACCAGACTTCGAAGTGTGTTGATGTCCATGATGATGTCCATGTTGGTCATTCTTACTTCAGCGCCAGGCCCAGGCCCTGCAAATACGCCACCAAAGCATCCAGTTCAGTCTTGCCTTTCACCTCACTCGGGGCAGCGGCAATTTCAGCGTCGGTGTAGGGAACCCCCACGCGGCGCAAGGCGGTCATGTGGGCCTGAATGGATTCATGGTCGGCAGGGGTTTTTTCAAGCCACGGGTAAGCGGGCATGATCGATTCGGGCACCAGATCGCGCGGCGCAATCATGTGCAGGCGCTGCCATTCGTCACTGTATTTGCCGCCCACCCGGTGCAGGTCAGGCCCCGTGCGTTTGCTGCCCCACTGAAACGGGTGGTCGTAAACAAATTCGCCCGCAACCGAATAGTGCCCATAGCGCAGCGTTTCTGCCACCAGCGGGCGAATCATTTGGGAATGGCAGTTATAGCAGCCTTCGCGCACATAAATGTCGCGGCCCACTACCCGAAGGGCAGAGTCTGGAAGGACGCCCTTGATGGGTTGGGTGGTGGACTTTTGAAAGAAAAGCGGCACAATTTCAACCATGCCACCCACCGCCAAAACGATGAGGATCAACACGATCATCAGCGTGTTGTTGGTTTCGACTTTTTCGTGGGTAAATGCCATGTTCAACTCCTCTGGACAAGATTCAAGAATGGGCCGCAAGGGGCGGAATCAAGGCCTCTGAAGGCTTGCCTGCCCGTGCCGTCATGAACACGTTCCAGGCCATCACCAACATGCCTGTCAGGTACAAAATGCCACCAAACAGTCGAACCACGTAAAAGGGAAAGGTGGCCTTCACGCTCTCAATGAAGGTGTAGGTCAGCGTGCCGTCAGGGTTGATGGCTCGCCACATCAACCCCTGCATCACCCCCGCGATCCACAGCGCGGCGATGTACAAGACAATGCCAACTGTGGCGACCCAAAAATGCAGTTCGATGGCTGTCACACTGTGCATTTTGGTTTGCCCAAACATACGCGGCACAAGGTAGTAGAGCGCACCCATGGATATAAAACCAACCCAGCCCAGCGTGCCCCCATGGACGTGGGCAATGTTCCAGTCGGTGTAATGCGACAAGGCATTCACGGTCTTGATCGACAGCATGGGCCCCTCGAAAGTGGCAATCCCGTAAAACGACAATGAGACGATCATGAAGCGGATGATCGGGTCATCGCGCAGTTTGTGCCAAGCGCCCGACAAGGTCATCACGCCATTGATCATGCCGCCCCAACTGGGTGCCAGCAGTATCAGCGAGAAGACCACACCCAGCGACTGCGCCCAGTCCGGCAAGGCGGTGTAATGCAAATGGTGCGGCCCCGCCCACATGTAGGTGAAAATCAAAGCCCAAAAGTGGACGATGGACAGACGGTAGGAGTAAACAGGCCGCTCTGCCTGCTTGGGAATGAAGTAGTACACGATGCCCAAAAATCCTGCGGTCAGCAGAAAACCCACGGCATTGTGACCGTACCACCACTGAACCATGGCATCTTGCACGCCCGCATAGGCTGAGTAAGACTTCATCCACCCGGCGGGCACCACCGCGGCGTTGACGATGTGCAACATAGCCACCGCAATGATGAAAGCGCCATAGAACCAGTTAGCCACATAAATATGGCGCACTTTTCGAATCCCAATGGTGCCAAAGAACGCAATGGCGTAGGCTACCCAGACGACCGTGATCAAAATGGCAATCGGCCACTCAGCTTCTGCGTATTCCTTGCCGCGGGTGTAGCCCATGGGTAGGGAGATGGCCACCGCCACAATCACCGCCTGCCAGCCCCAAAAGTGAAAGGCGGCAAGCTTGTCTGAGATCAGGCGGGTCTGGCAGGTGCGTTGCACCACGTAATAGCTTGTCGCAAACAGGGCGCAGCCGCCAAAGGCAAAAATGCCAGCATTGGTGTGCAAGGGCCTGAGACGCCCAAACGACAACCACGAAATGCCAAAATTGAGCTCTGGCCATGCCATCTGGGCGGCAATGAACACGCCCACCAGCATGGTCACAACCCCCCACACCACTGCCATGATGCTGAATTGAAGGACTACCTTGTCGTTGTAGACGGTGGCTTTTGACGCCGCCCAAATGCGCTGGGGGCTTCGATGGGTCGGGACGGGAAGTACTGCACTCATGTTGGGAATCCTCTTGGCCTTAAGTTGAAGTCAAGTTTGCGGTTTGAGCGCGCTTGAAGACTTGACATGGATCAAACTTACAAACTGTTAAGCATTCAAATCCGGAGGGTTGTCCGACTTTGCCAACAGAATTCGCTCGGCTTCACTTTCGAAATTTTCAAATTGACCCGACCAGACTGCCCAAGCCAAGATGGCCAGGACAGCCAGCGCCAGCAAGACAGACAAGGGAACCAGCAGAAAAAGAATGTCCATCAGTGGGCTGCTCGGGATTGAGATTGAAGTTGAGGTTGCGGATAGGGTTGCGGTTGCCCACGCGGTTGGTTTTGCGTTTGCGAAAGTCGCGCTGCATTGGCGACCACCAGCAAGGAGCTCAACGCCATACCCAGCCCAGCCAGCCACGCTGGCAAAAGCCCGGCGATAGCCAGCGGAATACAAATGGCGTTGTAGACCACTGCCCAGGCGAGGTTCTGTTTGACAATGCGCACAGTGGCTTTGGCTTGCGTCACCATGAGCGGCAACATCACCAGTTGGGCTGAAGGCAGCACAAAGTCACTTAGCGCTTGCGCCAGAGGTACAGCTGCACCGATTGCAACCGACACATGCGCCGCTGCCAAAGTGGGCCCATCGTTCAATCCATCGCCAACCATCAAAACTTTGTGGCCTTTTGCTTGCAGCGCCTGCATCTGCGCCAGTTTGCCTTCTGGCGTGCAGTTTCCCTGCGCGTGGATGCCTCCAAGCTGCTTGGCCACGCCCTGGGTCGCCGCCTGCGTGTCACCGGACAGCATGAGGACCGACAAGCCCAGCGCCTTCAGCCGCGCAATCGAATCCACAGCATCTGGCCGAAGCGTTTCTTCAAGGCACAGGGTGGCCAACCAGCCTTGGCCGTCTGAAAGAAACACGTGCGAGCCTGTTGCGCCATCAGGCAAATGGCGATCTCCATCGTCGAGTTCACAGTAAGTGCTTGAACCCAGGCGAACCCAGCGGGCTGCGTCTGCACAAGGCTCGTCAAACCGACCTTCAAGACCTCCGCCTGCAAGCTCGGTCACCTGGGTCACTTGGGTCAAACTGGTTGCGGCACTTGGACCAACCGCTGCGACCAGGGATTGAGACATTGGGTGCAATGAATGTTTGGCTAGACTGGCGGCCCATTGAAGCACTTGGTTCACACTGGCATCTGGCCGGGTGTTCACAGCTCCCAGTCGCATCTCGTTTTTCGTCAGGGTTCCGGTTTTGTCAAAAACGACGGTGTCAATTTCTGCCAACGACTCTATCGCTTGAAGGCGCCGCACCAACACGCCATGGCGCGCCAGCAGCCCCGCCGTGGTCAACATGGCCGCTGGAGTCGCCAGTGACAGGGCGCAGGGGCAGGTGACAATCAACACCGCAACGGCAGCCATCAATGCATGCGCCGGGTCTTGCTGCCAACCCATTGCCAAGGTCGCGGCTGCAGCCAGTAAAACCCCAATGAGAAACGGTTTGGCGACCAGGTCGGCCAACCGGGCCAAACGGGGTTTGTCAAGTGAGGCCCGCGCCATCAAGGCAACCACTTGGGCATAACGGGTTGCCGCGCCCAGTCGGTCTATCCGCACAACCGTCGAATTGCCCAGGTTGTAGCTGCCTGCCATCACCGAATCACCGACACCGCGCCGAACCGGCCTTGACTCTCCCGTTAAAAGCGCTTCGTCCGTGTGGGTGGCGTCAACCAGAATTTCGCCATCTGCAGGAAATGCTTCTCCGGACAAAACACGCACCGAATCACCTACCACCAGGCGGCGCACGGCGACACGTTCAAATTCGCCGTTTGGACTTTGCCGCAAAACTGTGGCGGGCAGGCGCTGCATAAGCGCACCCAATGCCCCAACCGTTTGGTTGCGCAAACGTTGCTCTAACCATCGCCCAGTCAACAGGAAAAAAGCAAACATGGTGAGCGAATCGAAGTAAACCTCGTGCCCCCACCAGCCTTGTGGTTCAAAAGTGGCTGCCGTGCCCGCAGCAAAGGTCACAGCAATGCCAATCGCCACAGGCAAATCCATGCTGATTCCGCCGCGCCGTAAATCACGCCAGGCATTGGAAAAAAACGGACCGCATGAAAATAGCACCACAGGCAAACTCAGCACCCAGGATGCCCAACTCAAAAGCCTTTCAATGTCAGGCGCAATGTCCCCTGGCAAGGCAAAGTAGCCAGGGGTTGCATACATCATCACTTGCATCATGCAAAAACCAGCGACCAACCAACGCCAAAGCGCCAAGCGGGTCAGCTGACGGTCATCTTCGACGGACGACACGTCTTGCGCAGGCAAAATCTGGTAGCCCTCAGGCAGCCCCGCGGCCATCCAAATGGAAGGGCGAGTCACTGCCGTCGACCAGGTAACCATTGCGGTTGCACTGGCAGCGCTAACTTGCGCTGACTCGACACCTTTTACTCGGCCTAAGGCTGCTTCAAGGGTCAACGCGCAGGCGCTGCAATAAAAGCCTTTGACGCTTACAAATGACTGGACGACTTGGGCGGGCGCATTAACTGAGGGCTTGTCGACTAGTTGGCTGAAAACTGCCCATTCCAACGGATCGTCGTAACAGGCAAGTCCTGCAACATCAGTATCCTCGAGTCCTTTAAACGCCTCTGCGCCGGGTCGAGAAAGGGAGGCAGCGGATTGCATGCGGCAAGGGTACTGCGCGTCCACCCCGCGAGAGTTGATCTGGATCAAATCCGACCGCTTGGGTCACCTTGCGGTTGTGTCGCGCCATTTCACTTGCCGACATCACCCATTTGCGATGCCTTACACATGGGTGACCTCAAGTCGAATTCAAAGTCAGCAGGTTAGCAGGTCAGCGGGTCAGCTTGCCCACCACACCCTCAACCAGCCAATTCATTCCCAGAATTTGCCCATCGTTGAGGGCGGCGCCTTTGGCGATCATGACGCGGCCTTCGTTGTCCAACACCGCTTGCTGCGTTGCTGCAAAAGGCTGAAGCGAGCCACTGGCAACTTCTTTTTGCCGAGCCATGACTTCTTGCACCACAGCCTGTGGCACTTTGGGACCAAACGAATCGACCTTAACCATGCCTTGGGCCACCCCGCCCCAGACTGAGCCACTGGCCCAGGTGCCGTTCAACTCAGCTTGAGCTCGCTGCGTGTAGTAACTGCCCCATTCGTGGCTGACGGCCACGATTTGGGCGTCTGGCGCTACGCGGCGCATGTCTGAGTGGTAGGCCACCGCCATCTTGCCGCGCTCTTGAGCAGCAACCATCACCGCGTTCGACCCCGTGTGAAACGCGATCACGTCCACGTTTTGGTTGAACAGCGTCATGGCGGCGTCACGCTCACGCGGGGGATCGAACCAAGCATTTAACCAAACCACCTTCACCGTCGCCTTAGGGCTCACCGAGCGCATTCCCAAAGTGAAGGCGTTAATGCCTTGCAAGACTTCCGGAATTGGAAAACCCGCAACGTAGCCTGCCACGTGCGTTTGGGTCATGCGCCCGGCTGCAATGCCTGCCAGATACCGGCCTTCGTAATACCGCGCGTTGGCTACCGCAACGTTGGTCGCGGTTTTGTAGCCCGTGATGGATTCAAATCGGACATCCGGAAAATCTTTGGCGACTTTGAGCGTGGGCTCCATGTAGCCAAAACTGGGTGTGAAAATCAGCTTGTGGCCCTGCTGCGCAAGGTCCCGAATCACGCGTTCAGCGTCAGGCCCTTCAGCCACGTTTTCGACGTAAGTGGTTTTGACGCGGTCACCGAGTGCGGCGTCAACTGCTCTGCGCCCCTGGTCGTGCTGGCGCACCCATCCCGCATCAGTTAGCGGTGCGACATAAACAAAGCCGATTTTGAGCGGAACCTTGGGCGCAGCAGGGGTTTGAGAAAAGGCGGAAGTGAAACAACAGGCGGCCACGCTCGACAAGACGAGCGTGCTCACGAGGTTTTTGTACATGGTAGTCCTCTACATGGCTCCGAACACTAAAAACCAAACCCGCCAGAGCGGCGGGTTTGGGTTCAGCCCGCCGGAACAGCGAGCTTGACTCTCAATTTTAAGGTATCAGCCGAAACGACTGAATCACTTGCGCGTTTTAAAAGGTTTCAAAGGCCTGATTCAGTCGGTCAATGTACTTTTGTTTGAGTTCGTCTTCGGCAAAACTGGCTTCAAAGCTGTTGCGGGCCAAACGGTAGGCGTGTTGAGAGGTCAAACCCAAGGCTGCGAACGTTTGGGTGAAGTTTTCGTTCACATAACCGCCAAAGTAAGCCGGGTCGTCAGAATTGACAGTCGCAACAATGCCTGCATCCAGCATGTGGCCGATGTTGTGATCTGCCAATGTTTTGAATACCTTCAACTTCAGATTGGACAAGGGACACACCGTCAGCGGAATTTTGTCTTGGACTAGGCGTTGCATGAGCGCTGGTTCATTGAAGGCCTGAACGCCATGGTCAATGCGCTCAACCTTCAGCACATCCAGCGCGCTCCAAATGTAGGCCGGAGGCCCTTCTTCGCCAGCGTGGGCGACCAGCCGGAAACCCAAGGCACGAGCTCGTGCGAACACTTTGGCAAACTTTTCAGGCGGATGGCCCATTTCACTCGAAGCCAAGCCAATACCAACAATCTTGTCGCGAAATGGCAGCGCTTGCTCCAGGCTCTCAAAGGCTTCCTGCTCACTCAAATGGCGCAAAAAGCACAAAATTAACGAGGCGCTCACGCCAAACTCTGCCTGAGCATCCGCACAGGCACGGTGCAAACCATTGATGACCGTATCGGCACTGAGACCATGCCCCGTATGGGTCTGGGTGTCAAAAAATATCTCGGCATGAAGCACGTTGTCGGCTGCTGCACGCTGCAGGTAAGCGCGCGTCATGTCATAGAAGTCCTGCTCCGTCTTCAAAACCAGCGTCCCTGTATGGTAGATATCCAAAAAACTTTGCAAATCATCAAACACATAGGCGCCGCGTAGCGCGTCCACATTGGGGTAAGCCAGCGGCACACCATTGCGTTGAGCCAAGGCAAAAATCAGCTCGGGCTCCAACGAGCCTTCAATGTGCATGTGAAGTTCGGCTTTGGGCATGGTGCGCAAGAGATGGGGCAAGCGTTCAGCAGACAGGTCCTTGACAGTGAAATTTTTAAAACTCATTGAATGACTCCAAAAGTGATTCCCAACTTTTTCAAATGGCGACGGTAGGATGACGATGCTCTGTCAGCCGGCGAGTGCAGCTCAGCGCCCGGCATCAAAGGCAGGAGCTTTGGGATTTGCGATTCCAAAATAGGCTTGTCCTGCATGAAAATCGCATGCTGAAAATCACGCAACTGACCGTCAGTGCTTGCCACATCAGCAGCGGCCAGGCGAAACCAGACCCGACTGCGATCTGGTTCGAGCGGGCAAATGAACAAAGCAATAGATTCGTGGTAAGGGCTATTTGGCTGCTTCTGGGCCGTAGACACCATGCTGTCAGGGTCTGGCAGTTTGGTCAAAACCGCTGCATACGGCGCTGTGACCTCGTAGGTGTATTCCACCAAGGCCGCCGTTTTTGACAGCAGATTCGACTGTGGCTGCCACGCTTTGCACTCTGTCGCTTTCAATCCAGTTGCGGTGCTTTGAACTTCATAATCCCCGATTGCGGTGGCGGCGCGCGTCCCAAGCCAACCATCGTGCACAAAACCAAAATGGGCCATGTCCAAGAAATTTTCAACAATGCGTGGCGCGCTGGTGGCCACGTCATAGGGGCCGCAATTCACTTTGCGCAGCTGCTTGCTTTCTTCGGCTGCAAAAGCTGGCAACGCAGGGGAAGCCGGAAAAGCTGGACTAGCGGGCCGTAGTGGCGAAGCTGAGTCTGGCTCACCCAAACGTTGCGCCGTCGCCAGCCGAACCCAAACCAGACCAAAGGCCTCGCAAGCTTGAAATACCTTTGCACAATGGGCGGCTGGCGGCTTGAAGTCAGGCAGGGCAGGCACCAGGGTGCATTGACCCGACCCTGCAAATTGCCAACCATGGTAGGCACACTCCAGCTTGCCGTCACGAACCTGCCCGAGCGACAGTTTTGCGCCTCGGTGGGGGCATTGGTCCGCCCACGCATGCACCACGTGACTCGCGTCGCGCCACAGAACCAGCGCGCAGCCAAGCAACGTGACTGCCAAAGGCTTTGATTCAACATCGCCCAAAAGAGCGACCGGGTGCCAGTGAGTTTCTTCAATCATGGAAGGAATATTGAGACAAAAATGAGACCGTGCAGCTAAGCATCATCGCCAAAAACAAAAAGCTGCCCGAAAGCAGCTCTTTGGCTCAAACGGCGGGTGTTTACTTCTTGTCGCCGCCTGGCACTTTGCCTTCAACGCCTTTGACATAGGTGTTCATGCCGCTCAGGTATTTGTCGTCACCAGCGGCGTCCTTGGCCACCATCGGCTTGCCCGTGTTGTCCATGATGGGGCCTTTCCAAATTGTGTAACTGCCATCGGCCAGACCCTTTTTGACTTCAGCGACTTTGGCTGCAGTCTCAGCAGGCACATCGGCAGCAATGGACACAATGTCAATTGCGCCTTCCTTCACGCCGTACCAAACGCCTCCGCCACCCTTCCAAGAGCCATCAAGCGCCTCTTTGGTGGCCTTGATGTAGTATGGGCCCCAGTTGATGATGGCTGAAGCCAAATGCGCCTTAGGGCCATAGGCGGTCATGTCAGAGTCCCAGCCAAAGGCGCGTTTGCCTTTGGCTTCAGCGGTTTTCAAAACGGCCGGTGAATCTGTATTCTGGAACAAAACGTCTGCACCACCGTTGATCAAAGCGGTTGCCGCTTCGGTTTCTTTCGGTGGGTCGAACCAGCCATTCACCCAAACCACTTTGGTTTTGACCTTGGGGTTACTCGTTTGCGCGCCCAAAGTGAAGGCGTTGATATTGCGAATCACTTCTGGAATGGGGATCGAAGCGACGACTCCCAAAGTGTTGCTCTTGGTCATCTTGCCAGCGATGATGCCCGCCATGTAGGCGCCTTCGTAGGTGCGGCTGTCGTAGGTGCGCATGTTGTCGGCTTGCTTGAAGCCTGTAGCGTGCTCAAACTTCACATCTTTGAAGTCTGGAGCGACTTTCAGCATGGGCTCCATATAGCCAAAGGTGGTGCCAAAAATCAGCTTGTTGCCTTGGGTTGCCATGTCGCGCAAGACGCGTTCAGCATCAGCCGATTCAGGCACGTTTTCAACAAATGAGGTTTTGATCTTGTCGCCGAACTCTTTTTCCAGGGCTTTGCGGGCATTGTCATGGGCAAAAGTCCAACCACCGTCACCCACTGGGCCGACATAGGCGAAGGCAATTTTGAGTGGCTCAGGCTTGGGCGGTGGAGGTGGCGTTGCAGGCGCGGCAGCAACCGGAGCAGGCGCAGGTTTTGGCTCTTCCTTTTGGCCGCAACCCACCAAAGCAGCGCTGGCCACGGCGGTCAAAGCTGCGAATCGCATCAGCGAACGTTTTTGCAAGTCTGTCATGAAGTTTCCTTGATTTATAAAAATCGATTGATAAAAGGCAAAACGCGAAATCTACAACCTTCAATTATGTACGCGCCACTAGCCCCCTGGGTAGAAGGGTTTACCAATGCTTGCGGGCATATTGATTTTGATCCACTGCGGGTTGCGCGAGATCAGGGCCAGCACCACGATGGTCGCCAAGTAGGGCAACATGGTTAAAAATTGACTTGGCACCTCGACCCCCGTACTTTGCAGGTGAAATTGCAACATCGTCACACCGCCAAACAAATAAGCACCAAGCAAAACCCGTGCCGGGCGCCAGGTGGCAAATGTGGTGAGTGCCAAGGCAATCCAGCCTTTGCCAACAACCATGCCTTCGACCCAAAGCGGCGTGTAGATGACCGAGATGTAAGCGCCCGCCAACCCGCACAAGGCACCTCCCGCAATCACCGCCAAAAGACGAATGTGGCGAACCGGGTAACCCAGGGCATGCGCTGATTCGGGGCTTTCGCCCACGCTTCGCAGCACCAAACCGCTGCGGGTGCGGTACAAATACCAAATCATGAAGAAAGCCAGGATCACCGTGAAATAAACCAAAGGGTGGTGCCGAAACAAGGCCGGCCCAAGCAAGGGAATGTCAGCCAGAACCGGAATGGCAAAGCTGCTGCGCTCTGGAATTTTGGCCTGCACAAAAGCGGTGCCCGCAAAGGCGGAGAACCCGGTTCCAAAAAGGGTGAGTGCCAGTCCCGTGGCATATTGGTTGGTGTTGAGCCAAATCACCAAAACCCCAAAAACGCTGGCCAAAACAGCACCCGCGGCCATGCCAGCTGCAAAACCCAGCCAGTCGTTGCCAGTGTGAACCACGGTTGCAAAGCCAGCCAATGCGGCGCAAAGCATCATGCCCTCGGCACCCAGGTTCACAATTCCGACCTTTTCATTGATCAGCAAGCCGAGCGACGCAAGGGCCAGAACCGTTCCGGCATTCAAGGTGGCAGCAACGAGCAATGCATAAGATTCCATCAAGCAGCCCTTTTCAGCACAAGTCTGTAGTTGATCAGGGTGTCACAAGCCAACAGACTGAACAACAACAGCCCTTGAAACACGCCCGTGAGTGATTTGGTGAGCCCCAGACGGGACTGAGCCATTTCGCCGCCAATGTAAAACATGCTCATCAGCAGGGCTGAAAAAACCATGCCGATGGGGTGCAGCCTGCCGACAAACGCCACGATGATGGCCGCAAACCCATAGCCTGCCGGCACGTAAATAGTGAGCTGCCCAATTGGCCCCGCAACCTCCAGCGCACCGGCCAAACCGGCTGCACCGCCCGAAATCAGCAACGCCGTCCAAAGTGCCTTGCGTGACGAAAAACCGGCATAGCGCGATGCCGCCGGGGCCAAGCCGCCCACTTGCTGGGCAAACCCAGCCCGGGTTCGAAACAGAAACATCCAGGCCACCGCGACACCCACAACAGCCAGCAGCGCCCCAATCGTGACCCGCGACCCGCTGAAAAGTCGCGGTACTTTGGTGACCGACTCAAAAGTTTGGGTCTGCGGAAAGTTAAACCCTTTGGGATCCATCCAGGGGCCACCGACCATGTAGCTCAACACCTGCACGGCCACATAAACCAGCATCAGGCTGACCAAAATTTCGTTGGCGTTGAATCGGTCTTTGAGCAGCGCCGTGATGCCCGCCCACAGCATGCCCCCAGCGACTCCCGCCAACAAAATGGGCAGCACGATCCAGCCGCTGGTCGCTTTGTCGGCCATCAAAGCCACGCCACCCGCAAAAATCGCACCGATGATGTACTGGCCTTCAGCGCCAATGTTCCAGACATTAGAGCGAAAGCAGACGGCCAGACCCAAGGCAATGATCAAAAGCGGAGTCGCCTTGACCAACAACTCGCCAATGGCATAGCCACTTTTGATTGGCAACCAAAAGAACATTTCCAGGCCCTTGACTGGGTCTTTGCCCAGGGCGAAGAACATCAGCACTCCGATGACCACCGTCACGAAAAGTGCGAGCAAGGGCGAGCCATAGCTCCAAAACGCAGAGGGCTCAGGCCGCGCTTCGAGCTTGAAACTGACGGGGCTACTCATGAATCGCCCCTCGCTCAGGCTTGGCCAGCTTGCCTGGGGCCAGCGTGTCATCCGCCCAAAGGCCGCTCATCCACTCGCCAATTCTCTCGACCGTCGCGTCTGCCACCGCCATGGAAGGGCTTAGCCGCCCCCGCGCGATCACATGCAGGCGGTCACTCACTTCAAACAGCTCGTCGAGTTCTTCACTGACCACAAGCACTGCACAGCCAGCGTCCCGCAGGGCTAAAATCGCGCCGCGAATTTGGGCAGAGGCACCCACGTCCACACCCCAGGTGGGTTGAGAGACGATCAAAAGTTTGGGCTTGGCGTCAATTTCTCGGCCCACGATGAACTTTTGCAAATTGCCACCAGAGAGGGATCGCGCAACCGATTGCGGCCCACCAGCCTTGACTGAGAACTGCCGAATCACATCTGCCGCTTGGGCTTGCAACTTCTTCACGCTGACCCAACCCGGTATCAAACCGGCCTTTAGAATCGCTTCGCTGCGCGTGAGAAGCAAGTTGTGGGCAAGACTCAGGGTAGGCACTGCCCCTCGCCCAAGTCGCTCTTCAGGCACAAAATGCAGGCCCAATTTGCGCCGCAGCGCGGGGTTCATGCCAGAGACATCGGTTTCTCCGAGGCCAATGGACGCAGCGGGCGCGCGCACATCTTCACCCGACAGGGCGTACAAGAGTTCCCGCTGGCCGTTGCCCGAAACTCCCGCAATGCCAACCACCTCACCGGCTCGCACGGTCAGGTTGATTGCCTCCAGGTCAACACCAAACTGGTCTTCTCGCGCGAGGTCCAGGCCCTGGACGCGCAACACCGTGGCACCTGCTTTGAGCTCGCGGTGCACGAGTTGTGGGGGTTCGGCACCAATCATGAAGCGCGACAAAGACGCGTTGGATTCTTCAGATGGATTGCAAACACCTGTGACCTTGCCGCCGCGCAACACGGTGCAGGCCGTGCAAAGCTCGCGGATTTCATGCAATTTGTGGCTAATGTACAAAATACTGCAGCCTTCAGAACTGAGCCTTTTCAGCACCACAAAGAGCTTTTCAACGGCTTGGGGCGTCAACACCGAGGTGGGTTCGTCCAGAATGAGAAGTTGCGGACTGGTCAGCAAGGCACGGATGATCTCGACCCGCTGCATTTCGCCCACGCTCAAGGTGTGCACTGGGCGCGCAGGGTCAATGTCCAGCCCGTATTCGGACGCTTTGGCGGCAATTGACTGCGTGACTTGCGCCAAACTCAGGGACTTGTCCAGACCCAGCCAAACGTTTTCAGCCACCGTGATCGTGTCAAACAGGCTGAAATGCTGAAACACCATGCTGATACCCAAGGCACGGGCTTCTTGCGGGTTGCGAATGCTCACTGGCTTGCCATTGAACAGCACTGTGCCAGCATCGGGTTTGACCGACCCGTAGATGATTTTCATCAAAGTCGATTTGCCTGCCCCGTTTTCACCCAAAACGGCATGCGTTTGGCCCGGCATCACGATCAAAGACACGTCGCTGTTGGCCACGACCGAGGGGTAGCGTTTGCTAATGCCCCTAAGCTCCAACCTGGGGACGACTTGATTGGTTTGCATACTGAGTTTGCCTGCCAAAATCAACCTATTGTGCTAAGGTAAAACACTATGACCATGAAACCAATTCACTTTATCAGACGTGGCGAAGTTGTCACCCTTGAAAATGTACCACCCACCCGAACTCTTTTGCAGGTGCTGCGCGAAGACTTGCAATGTGTGGGCACGAAGGAAGGCTGCAACGAAGGCGATTGCGGTGCTTGCACCGTGGTGATTGGGGACGCCATTGGCAATGAAGTTCGCTACCAAACGGTGAACAGTTGTATTCGTTTTGCACACGCCATTGACGGCAAAGCACTTTGGACGGTGGAAGACATTGCCCATGCAGACGGCAGCCTGCACCCCGCCCAGCAAAGCATGGTGGACTGCTTTGGCTCGCAATGCGGCTTTTGCACGCCAGGTTTTGTCATGAGCCTGTTTGCAACGTACCAAAACAGGGTTTGCAAAGGTGAAACCGTGACGCGTGAATCGGCACAGCACGACTTGTCAGGCAACCTGTGCCGCTGCACTGGATATCGCCCTATTTTGGACGCTGCCCAAGCCATGGCGACCCTGCCCCCGGTGCGGGTTGACACGGCCAATCTGGTGCGCCTTTTGCAAGCCCTGCCAATGGCCAACCCGACAAATCTCTTGGCGCGCGCACCCAATGCGCGCAGTTCGAGCGATTCAAGCGAAAACGCGACGCTTGCCTATTTTTTGCCTCAATCATTGGCGAATTTGTTGCAGGTTCGCGCAGCCCACCCGACGGCTCAAATCGTCGCCGGGGGCACTGACGTGGGGCTTTGGGTTAACAAGTTGCACATGGATTTTGCGCAGGTCATCGACATCACCCAAACGGCTGAACTCAAACGCATTGAGACCTACCCGAACCATGTAGCAATAGGGGCTGGCACCTCGCTGAACGATGCGTTCGCCGCCTTGGTGCGTGATCGCCTACAACTCAAGCCGTTTGCGGACCGCTTTGCAGGCCCGCCAGTTCGCAATTCAGGCACGCTGGGAGGCAATGTGGTGAACGGCTCGCCCATTGGGGATTCCATGCCTTTGCTGATTGCCTTGCAATCCAGCATTGTCCTGATGCGGTGGGCAGCCGGGCGAATTCACCACCGAGAGTTGCGAATCGAAAATTTTTACACCGGCTACCGAAAAAACACCATGCGACGCGACGAAGTGCTGGCATGGATCAAGGTGCCGCTTCCTTCGCCGCATGAATTTTTGCGCGCTTACAAAATATCCAAACGCTTTGAAGATGACATTTCTGCCGTGTGTCTGGTTGTGAGTCTGCATTTTGAAGACGGTCTGGTCAGCAAAGCTTCAATTGGGGTGGGTGGTGTGGCAGCGACACCAGTTCGAGCGGTAAAAACCGAAGGTATTTTGACTGGCAAGCCATGGACGCAGCACACCGTGGATATGGCGAAAGCTGCCTTGCGGGCCGAGTTTTCACCGATATCCGACATGCGGGCCAGCAGTGGCTACCGCAGCCTCGTTTTGGGCAATTTGTTGCAGCGGTTCTGGCTGGAAAGCCAAGGCGAGACGGGTTTGAATTTGGAAACGCTGGATGGCGGTGAAGAGGTGGCGCTGTGAGTGCGCGCGTCACGCCCCTAAGCAGGGCCCGCGCGAGGGGACCAGGCAGCGCACGCGCTGAACCGCTAACCAGCGCTCGCGCTGAACCCCTAAGCAGCGCTCGCGCTGCGGGCCGCTCCATCCCGCATGAAAGCGCCGCCGCGCAAGTGTCGGGCCGTGCCATTTACATTGACGACATCCCTGAAATCAAGGGCACCCTTTTTGCGGCCCCGATCCTCTCCAAGCTAGCCCACGGCAAATTGCTGGGCATCGACACCCGCGCGGCAATGCACATGCCAGGCGTGCGCGGCGTTGTGCTGGCGGGCGATGTGCCGGGGCACCGCCAATTGGCATCGTTCATTGGCGATGAGCCCGTGTTTGCCATTGACACTGTTCAGCACATCGGCCAAGCTGTGGGCTTGGTGCTGGCTGATGATTTCATGCAGGCCCGCAAGGCCGCTCGCAAGATTGAATTGCAAATCGACCCATTGCCGCCGGTGTTGACGGTCAAAGCTGCTCTTGCCGCCAAAAACTATGTGCTCCCGCCCGTGTTTGTGAAGCGCGGTGACGCCACTGCCGCATTGGCGATGGCCCCTCACACGTTGTCTGGCACGCTGGAAGTCGGTGGCCAAGAGCACTTTTACCTGGAAGGTCAGGTGGCCTACGCCGTGCCGCATGAGCAAAATCAATGGCAAATTTTCTCAAGCACACAGCACCCCGGTGAAGTACAGCACTGGGTGGCTCACGCCTTGGGGCTGGACAACCATGCCGTCAAGGTCGAATGCCGCCGCATGGGGGGCGGGTTTGGTGGCAAGGAAACGCAGGCTGGGCACGTCGCGGTGTGGGCCGCTGTGGCAGCGCACAAATTCAAATGCCCAGTCAAACTGCGGCTTGACCGTGACGATGACTTTTTGGTGACTGGCAAACGCCACCCGTTTGAATACGCCTATACCGCAGGCTTTGACGACACGGGCCGCCTGTGTGGCGTGAAGATCATGATGGCGGTGAACTGCGGCTTCAGCGCAGATTTGTCTGGGCCTGTCGCCGACCGCGCGGTTTTTCATGCAGACAACGCCTATTTTCTGGAAGACGTTGAAATCGCGTCATACCGCTGCAAGCTCAACATGCAGAGCCACACGGCCTTCAGGGGGTTTGGTGGGCCACAGGGCATGATCGTGATGGAGGCCATCATGGGCGACATTGCGCGCAGGCTGGGCCTTGACCCCTTGCAAGTGCGTCAACGCAACCTGTACGAGGTCACCACCCGAAACGTGACCCACTACCAAATGAAGGTCGAAGACAACATCTTGCAGCCACTGATCTCTGAGCTGGCGCGTACTTGCAACTACCAGCAAGAGCGCGAGTCAGTTGCCGCTTGGAATGCCAACCACGACATCATCAAACGCGGTATTGCGTTCACACCGCTCAAATTTGGCATCAGCTTTACCGCCACACTCTTTAACCAAGCGGGCGCCTTAGTGCACGTGTACACCGATGGCAGCGTGCAGGTGAACCACGGCGGCACTGAAATGGGCCAAGGCTTGCATACCAAGGTCTGCCAAATCGTGGCCGACGAGCTGGGCGTGCCTTATGAACGCGTTTTGATTTCCGCCAGCGACACCAGCAAAATTCCCAACGCTTCGGCAACTGCGGCTTCCGCAGGCACTGACTTGAATGGCCGTGCAGCCCAGTTTGCCGCGCGCAACGTGCGCGACAACTTGGCTGCGTTTGTGAGCGGGTTGGACAACTGCGGCGCAGGCGCTGTGCGGTTCGAAGCAGGCCTTGTGTCGTCGCCCACCCAAACCCGCAAGTTTGACGATGTGGTGGCACAGGCCTATGCCAACCGCATTCAATTGTGGAGCGACGGGTTCTACCGCACCCCCAAAATTCACTATGACAAAACCACGCTAACCGGGCGACCGTTCTATTACTTTGCCTATGGTGCGGCATGCACCCAAGTGGCTATCGACACCCTAACCGGCGAGAGCCGCGTGATCAAGGTGGACATCCTGCACGACGTCGGTCGCAGCATTAACCCGGCCATCGACATTGGCCAAATTGAAGGCGGTTTCATTCAGGGCATGGGCTGGTTGACCACCGAGCAACTGGTCTGGAACGACCAAGGCCTGCTGACCACGCACGCACCCAGCACCTACAAAATTCCGACTGCGGGCGATGTCCCCCAACACTTCAAAGTCGCCCTATGGCCGGACCCCAACCCGGAAGACAACATCTTTGGCAGCAAGGCCGTGGGAGAACCCCCTTTCATGCTGGCCTTGAGCGTTTTCGAAGCTCTGCGCGATGCGGTTGCGAACGCGCGGGCTGATGGGCAGGCCGTGAACCTCATAGCACCTGCCACCGCCGAGAACGTGATGAAGGCGCTGGGATATTGATCTGCCTGGCTCTGATTTCACACCTGCCGGGCACAGAATGACATTGCGTCTAATTGCTATGCTATAAATAGCAAACTATTGATATTTTACGAGAGCTAGAGGCATTTTTTGTCAATAATTTGACGGTCGAGTGCTTTTTTCATAAAAGTCATATCACCGGTGATATGACTTTTACTTCAATTGCCCAAATCCAGTCTCCACAGCCTTCCAATTAATTTGGTTCAACCACAGGGCGTCGCTCTGTAATGAAGGGCAATTCGCCTTTCACTGAAGATGAAGGCACGTTGGGTCTTTGCGCAAGTGTGCGCTCGTGAGCGCAAGTCAAAACATAGTCGCAGTACCAAAATTTAGTTCGAGGGCCTTCCACACCAGCAGCCTTCGAGGCCACCTGAAAAACACAATTGCACGCCCCTGCGCGTCTGAGCCACGCGACTGCGGATAATGGAGAAATTCGCGACCTCAAATAACTTTGGCGCACATATTTTCAGAGGCCATCCGTGGAAGTCTCCTTCACCCAAGAAATCAAATCTCTCGCCCTGGGCGCAGGCGACACCTTCCATGGCGAGGGCATTTTGGCGATCACCAAGGCGCTTCTGCAATCCGGCGTGGCCTATGTGGGCGGCTACCAAGGTGCGCCGGTGTCGCATTTGCTGGATGTGATGGTGCAGGCCAAGCCCTACATGGACGAACTGGGCGTGCATGTCGAGGCCTGCTCCAACGAAGCCTCTGCCGCTGCCATGCTGGGGGCCAGCATTCACTACCCATTGCGCGGCGCGGTGACATGGAAGTCAATTGTGGGCACCAACGTGGCGGCAGACGCGCTGAGCAATTTGTCCAGCCCAGGCGTCAAGGGCGGCGTGCTGATCATTGTGGGCGAAGACTATGGCGAAGGTGCCAGTGTCATTCAAGAGCGCACCCATGCGTATGCACTCAAGTCGACCATGTGCCTGCTGGACCCGCGCCCCGACCTTGGGCAAATGGTGGACATGGTGGAGCACGGTTTTCGCCTGTCTGAGGCGTCCAACATGCCGTCGATTTTGGAGCTGCGCATTCGCGCCTGCCATGTGCGCGGCAGTTTTGCATGCAAGGACAACGTCACGTCGACCTTCTCGACCAAAAACCTGATTGAAGAGCCCGCCAGCTTCAATTACATGAGCCTGGCGCACCCGCCTGTCACGTTCAGGCATGAAAAGCTGAAGGGCGAAGAACGCCTGCCCGCCGCGCGCAAGTACATTCTTGACAACCAGCTAAACGAGTTTTTTGATGGCAAGCATGCCGACCTCGGCATCATTGTGCAAGGCGGCTTGTACAACACCCTGATTCGGGCTTTGCAGCAATTTGGCCTGGCCGATGCGTTTGGGCAAACAGACATTCCATTGATGGTGCTCAACGTCACCTACCCGCTGGTACCGCAGCAACTTGGCGAGTTTTGCATTGGCAAACGCGCCGTCTTGATGATGGAGGAAGGCCAGCCCGAGTACATCGAGCAAGAACTGGCCACCTTGCTGCGCCGCGCCGACATTCAAACCCCGCTGCACGGCAAAGACATGCTGCCCCAGGCGGGCGAGTACACCACTGAGGTGATGGCAGGCGGCTTAGCCCAATTTTTACAACACTACTTGCCGCAGCACACGCCGCCAGCCACCCTGCAATGGCTGCAAGGCAACCGGGAGCGCCGCGAGTGGGTCGCCAAGTCCTTGCCCGCACCCCTGCCCGCCCGCCCGCCCAGCATGTGCGTGGGCTGCCCTGAGCGGCCGGTTTTTTCGGCGCTGAAACTGGCGCAGCAAGACGTGGGCGACGTGCATATTTCGGGTGATATTGGTTGCCATGCACTCGCTACTTTCGAGCCGTTTTCATTCGGCCATTCGATTTTGGGCTATGGCATGAGCCTGGCCAGCCGCGCGGGCGTGTCGCCCATGATGAACCGCCGTGTTTTAAGCGTGATGGGCGATGGCGGTTTTTGGCACAACGGCTTGCTGACCGGTGTGCAAAGCGCCTTGTTCAACGGTGACGACGCGGTGCTGTTGATCTTCAAAAATGGCTACACGTCGGCCACCGGCACGCAAGAGATTATTTCTACCCCTGATGAAGCCGACAAAGCGGCGAGCATCGACAAGCTGCAAAGCCTGGCGCACTTGAACCAGACGATTGAAAACACCCTGAATGGCTTGGGCGTGAAGTGGATGCGCAGCGTCAACACCTATGAAGTTGACAAAATGCGAGCCACGCTGACAGAGGCTTTCACCACCTCCTTCAACGGCCTGAAAGTCATTGTGGCCGAAGGCGAATGCCAGTTAGAACGCCAGCGGCGCATCAAACCTTGGCTTGCCAACTTGCTCAAAAAAGGCAAGCGCGTGGTGCGCGTCAAGTACGGCGTGGACGAAGACGTCTGCAATGGCGACCACGCTTGCATTCGCCTTTCGGGCTGCCCCACACTCACGCTCAAAGACAACCCCGACCCGCTGAAAGTAGACCCGGTGGCCACCGTGATCGACGGCTGCGTCGGCTGCGGCTTGTGCGGCGCTAACGCGCATGCCGCTACGCTGTGCCCCTCGTTTTACCGGGCCGAGGTGATTCAAAACCCACGTTGGCATGAGCGATTCATTGCAGGCGCAAGAAGTTTGATGGTCAACGCGCTTCGGGCAGCATGAAACAAGAACCTATCTCAATTTTGTTGTGCGCACTGGGCGGCGAAGGCGGTGGCGTGTTGTCGGAATGGCTGATCGACATTGCGCGGCAAGCGGGCTTTGCAGCACAGGCCACGTCGATTCCCGGGGTTGCGCAACGAACCGGGGCGACCACATATTACCTGGAGATTTTTCCGACGCCCATTGCAGAATTAGGGGGTCGCAAACCCGTTTTTGGCTTGAACCCGCTGCCGGGTCGGCTGGATGTGTTGGTGTCCAGCGAACTGTTGGAAACCGCTCGGCAAATTGGCAACGGCTTGGCGTCGAACACGCACACGCTGGTCATCACCTCGTCGGCGCGGGCGCTAACCACGCATGAGAAAATGGAAATGGGCGACGGCAGGCGCGAACAGTCTGGGTTGCTGGACCTGGTGCGTCAACACAGCCGTGCGCACCATGTGGTGGACATGGCGCAGCTCACGCGAGACGCGGGCACCGTGGTCAGCGCCACCATGTTGGGCTGTTTGGCTGGCAGTGGCGCGCTGCCCATGAAGCGGGTGTATTTTGAGTCTGTCATCGGCAACAGGGGCCAGAACGCCACAGCCAGCTTGAAAGGATTTGCCTTGGGTTTTGCCGCCGTTCAACAGCAACGCGAGCAGCTTCAAATGATTGAAGACGTTTTGCCGGGGATGTCCCAAAGCTCATCCGCTTCGAGTCCGCTGAACTCAACCCTGGCTGCGGCCTTTCCACCTAGTTTGCACAGCTTGCTGGCCTTGGGGCACGCCCGCATGATCGACTACCAGGACGCACACTACGCCGCTTTGTATGTGAGCCGCCTGCAACAGGTTTTGGCTGCTGAACGGCAGGCCGACCCTGCTGGCACCCACGACTTTGCGGCCACCCGTGAAATGATTCGCTGGCTGGCCTTGTGGATGGCGTTTGACGATCTCGTGCGCGTCGCCGACCTGAAAAGCCGCAGTAGCCGCTGGGCACGAGTGACAGGCGAAGTCAAGGCCAGGCCAGAAGACCTGCTCTATGTTTACGACCACTTCAAACCCGGCGCGCCAGAGTTCGCTGCGCTGTTGCCAACCACTCTGGCGAACAGGGTCCTCAGTTGGGACAAGCGCCGCGCAGCTTCAGGCAAATTGCCATGGGCCATGGCGCTCAAAATCGGCACCCATTCGGTGGTGGGTATGGCGTCGCTGCGCTTGCTGGCCAGCTTGAAAGGCTTCCGCGTGCGGGGAAGCCGCTATGCCCTTGAGCAAGCGATGATTGACAAGTGGCTCAATGCAACGGTGACGGGGCTGCAGCGCCACTGGCAGCTTGGGCACGAGATTGCCTTGTGTGGTCGGCTGATCAAGGGTTACGGTGCCACCAATGAACGTGCCAAAGACAACTTGCTGCATGTCATTGACCATTTGGCTCAGGCTGCCAACTTTGCCGACGATACGTCGCGAGCCAACGCCATCACGCAGGCCAGAGCAGCCGCGCTAACCGACGAAGGCGGACGCGCCCTGGACCAAACGCTGATACAACACGGTGCTCCCGCCAGGCCAGTCAAGGCACAGCCCATTCGCTGGGTCAAAAAACCACCTGGGCGCAGCGGCAGCGCCGCTTCAAAGTCCGCCTAACTTGACTTGGCACACCCCTATCCAATTCCAACAAACCGGAGACTCCCGATGCCCCGCTTTCAACCGAAACTGACAGTGGCCCTGGCCACCATGGCGGTGTTGGCCGCCAGTGCCCTTGCCACGGCCGTGCACGCCCAAACCGCCCCTTGGCCCACCAAGCCACTGCGCGTCATCGTGAGTTTTCCGCCCGGTGGTGCGGCAGACGCCATCGCCCGGGCTGTGTCGGTGCCACTGGCAGAAGCATTGGGTCAAAGCGTCGTGGTGGAAAACCGGGCAGGAGCAGGCGGCAACATTGGCGCAGACCTGGTTGCCAAGTCGGCAGCCGATGGCTACACGCTGCTGATGAGTTCGGGCGGTACGGTGTCTATCAACCCGCACATTTACGCCAAGATGCCGTTTGACCCGGCCAAAGACATCGTGCCTGTCGCGTCAGCCGCGCGCGTGCTGGTGTTTCTGGAAGTGAACCCCACCAAGGTTGCCGCAAACACCATCAAGGAATTTCTGGACTACATGAAGGCCAACCCAGGTCGCTTGAGCTTTGGCACACCGGGCAATGGCAGTTCGCCCCACTTGGCCGCTGAAATGATGAAAGCCCAAGCGGGCGTCTTTGCAACCCACATTCCCTACCGTGGTGCGGCGCCCGCCTTGCAAGATTTGCTGGCGGGGCAAATTGATTTCATGTTTGACCCGGGCATTGGCTTGAACCACGTGAAGACCGGCAGGCTGAAGATGCTCGCTGTGGGCAGCCCCAAGCGCTCTGCGATGTTTCCCGATGTTCCCACCTTGGACGAAGCTGGCTTGAAGGGCTTTGATGCCGACAGCGTGTTTGGTTTTTATGCCCCCGCTGGCACGCCCGCCGACGTCATCGCACGATTGAACCGCGAAATCAACCGCATCTTGAACACCCAAGCCGTGAAAGACCGAATAGCAGCCTTGGGCGGCGAGATTTTGCCGCTGTCTCCGGCCGAGTTTGGCGCCAAAGCCGCAGACGATTCGAAGAAATTTGGCGCGTTGATCAAAGAACGGAAGATCATCGGTGACTGATCAAATTAAAACCGTCACTCACACCGTGCGCGTTGAATTTGGCGACTGCGACCCCGCCAAAATCGTCTGGTTCCCCAATTTTTTTCGCTGGATTGACGCGGCGTCGCGTACCTATTTTGTGCAATGCGGCGTGCCAAGTTGGAGCGAGACCGAGAAGACGCTGGGCGTGATTGGCACACCCTTGGTCGACACCCGTTCGCGCTTCGTCAACACCGCCAGCTACGACGACGTGCTGGACATTCACGTCTCCATTCCTGAATGGCGCGAGAAGAGTTTTGTGCAGCATTACGACGTCATGCGCGGCGACACTCTGATCATGCAATGCGACGAGGTGCGCATTTTTGCCAAGCGCCGCGAAGGCAGCGACACGTTGATTCAGGCGGTGCCGATCCCGCCGGACATTCGAAGCTTGTGTGAGGCCTGATTGACTAGGCTTGATTGATGAGGTTTGATTTGGGCCTGTTTCAATAAAAAAGAACCTGCAGGTTCTTTTTTACGCTTCAACGCCAAATTATTGATTAAATTGGCCTCTAGCTCTCGAATAATATGCATAGTTAGCTATATAATTAATAGCACTCTGAAATCATTGACATTGGTGAATGTGGGGCCGGTCACCAGCAGATCATTCAAAGGATCAAAAAATCCATAAGCGTCGTTGCGATCCAGGTGGCTGTCAATTTTCAGGCCCTTGGCCAGCGCGCGCGGCAGGGTGTCTGGGCTCACAAAAACACCCGCATTGTCTTCAATACCGTCGATGCCGTCGGTGTCAGCGGCCAGCGCCCACACACCGCTTTGGCCTTGCAGCGCTTGCGCCAGGCCCAAGCCAAATTCACCCGCTCGCCCACCCCGACCGCGCGCCGCGCCAATGGCTTGAGACCGAACCGTCACCGTGGTTTCACCGCCGCTCAAAATGACGCAGGGTTTTTGAAACGCACCGACGCCCCTCGCCACAGCGCGTGCAACAGCCGCCTGCACCTTGCCAACTTCGCGCGACTCGCCCTCCATTTCGTCGCTCAGAATATAAGCGGCAAGCCCAGCCGCCCGCGCTACGTCGGCGGCGGCTTCCAGCGACAGCTGCGGCGTTGCAATCAGGTGAACAAGCTGTCCATCAAAGGCTGTGTCGCCCGGTTTTGGGGTTTCCAGAGCGCCCGTTTCAAGCTGATGCGCCAAGGCGGCTGGCAGGGCAATGCCGTAGCGCTTCAGAATAGCGATGGCGTCAGCGCAGCTTGTCGCGTCGGGCACGGTGGGGCCGCTGGCAATGACGCTCGGGTCATCGCCCGGCACGTCGCTGATGGTCAGCGTCACAACACGCGCAGGCGCGCAGGCTTGTGCCAAACGACCGCCCTTGATGCGCGAAAGGTGCTTGCGCACGCAATTCATCTCGCTGATATTGGCGCCACTGTTCAGCAGCGCTTTGTTGATTCGCTGCTTTTCTTCTAAACCCAAACCTTCAGCGGGCAACGTCAACAACGCAGAGCCGCCGCCTGAAATCAGGCACAAGACCAGGTCATTCTTGGTCAAGCCTTGGGTCAACTCGAGAATGCGCTCTGCAGCCGCCAGACCTGCCGCATCGGGCACCGGGTGCGACGCCTCGAGCACTTCAATGCGCTCAGGCAAACCCGCTGGGCGCGGTGGCGTGTGGTGGTAGCGCGTCACGACCAAGCCGCTTAATGGCGCATCCAACGGCCAGAGGGCTTCAACCGCCTGCGCCATGGCCCCACCAGCCTTGCCTGCGCCTAACACCAGCGTGCGGCCCCCGCTGGCTTTGCTGGGCGGGGTGGGTAAAAAAGCCGAAGTGTTGTGCAGCGGCAAGGCGCGTTTTACCGCAGTTCGGTAAAGGTGTTCAAGAAATTCACGAGGCTGCAGGCGGGGGTCGGGTGACGGGTTTGGCATGGAATGTGGGAGTGAAGGCAGAGTGAGATCACCTGTCACTTCTTGCCCAGTCCTAAGCGCTGCGCCCCGTCGGTGTAAAGCCGGGTTTTGTCTTTCATGAACGCATCCATCTGATCCACGCCCACATTGAGCAGTTCAAAGCCACTTTTGGCAGCCAGTTCTTTCATCTCCGGTTCGCTGTTCAGCGCGGCCCAAAGGTCAGAAATGCGTTTGCGCGCCTCTGGCGGCGTTGACTTGGGCACGCCGATGCCCCGGTAAGCGCCGTCAACCCAATCGACCCCCAACTCCTTGAACGTCGGGACATCGGGCATCAGCGGGTGACGGTTGTCCATGGCAACGGCCAGCGCCCGCACCTTGGTTTTGTTGCCAATGGCAAAGGGCGTGTAGGTCACCGCACCGTCAATCTGGCCACTTACCACGGCCAGAGCCATGTCGCCCGTGCCTTTGTAGGGAACATAGGTGCTTTTGATACCAAAGGCGGCGTTAAGGCGCTCATGCGATGCGTGATTAGCCGAGTTCAGCCCCGAGCCTCCCAAATTCATTTTGCCGGGGTTCTTTTTGGCGGCGGCTATAAATTCAGCAAAGTTTTTGATGGCACTGGACTCGGGCACCACCAATGCATCAGGCGTGAAATGAAACCAGAATACGGGGGTTACATCAGCGGTTTTGTACTGCACCTCTCCCTCGATCGGTTGAAACACGATGTGTGGCAAGTTCACCCCGACGATGTTCAAGCCGTCTGCGGGCAACTGGTTCATTTGCGACCACATGAGCGCCCCACCTGCACCCGCTTTGTATTGGATGATGGTGTCAATCGCCGCGCACTTTTTCTTCAACACAACTTGCTGGTGGCGGGCTGACAAATCCGACTCACCCCCCGGCGGAAAAGCCTGCCAATACAAAACATTTTTATCGGGACAGGCTTGCGCCGAAACCAGAGACGCCAGGCAGAGGCCACCCAGAAAAACCAGCAACTTCTTCATATTCAATCTCCTATTTTGGAAAACAGACTTCACGCCGCACCAAGCTGGGCACAAACCGCCGCTGTCACCTGATCCGTCGTGGCCATTCCCCCCAAATCTCGGGTGTGCAAAGTCGGGTTTGCCGTCACCGTTTCAATCGCGGCCATCAGTTGCGCTGCAGCTTGATTCTCACCCAGATGCTCCAGCAGCATGACGCAGCTCCAGAAGGTTCCCACGGGGTTTGCCAGCCCCTGGCCCATGATGTCAAAGGCTGACCCGTGAATTGGCTCAAACATGCTGGGGTAGCGGTGCTCGGGGTCAATGTTGCCGGTTGGCGCAATGCCCAGGCTGCCTGCCAGCGCGGCGGCCAAGTCGCTCAATATGTCGGCATGCAAGTTGGTCGCAACCAACGTGTCCAAGGTAGCGGGGCGGTTGACCATGCGGTCGGTACAGGCATCCACCAGCACTTTGTCCCAATTTACAAGCGGAAATTCTTGGCTGATTTGCAGGGCAATTTCGTCCCACATCACCATGGCATGGCGCTGGGCGTTGGACTTGGTGACCACAGTCAGAAGTTTCCGTGGGCGAGATGCCGCCAGCTTGAAGGCAAAGCGCATGATGCGCTCGACACCCGCGCGGGTCATCAGGCTCACATCGGTCGCCGCCTCAGTTGGATGGCCTTGGTGCACGCGCCCCCCCACGCCCGAGTACTCGCCTTCAGAGTTTTCGCGCACGATCACCCAATTCAGGTCTTCACGTTTGCAATTTTTCAGGGGGCCTTCAATGCCAGGCAGGATGCGCGTAGGGCGCACATTCGCGTACTGATCGAACCCCTGGCAAATTTTCAGGCGCAGTCCCCACAGCGTGATGTGATCCGGAATGTGCGGATCGCCTGCGGAGCCAAACAAAATAGCGTCTTTGTCGCGCAGCGCGTCCAGGCCGTTTTGCGGCATCATTTCGCCGTGGGCACGGTACCAGTCGCCGCCCCAGCCGAAGGTTTCAAAATCAAATTTGAAGCGGTCGCTGGACGCGGCCAGGGCCTGAAGCACTTTCTGGCCCGCAGGCACCACTTCTTTGCCAATGCCGTCGCCAGGGATGCAAGCTATTCTGTAGGTTTTCATGTTGGAGAGTTAGATGATGCCGCGTACATCGTGAAGTGTAGTCATTGCACCGGGGCTACAAAGCCGTTGACCATGGCCTCTAATTGGTCATTGCATGCTTGCCCGATTAGGTCACGTGGCACCTTAGGGCTGAATCAAAACCGTCGACAAAGGACTAATAAACATAGCAAACTATGCAATAAATTCGAGAGCTAGGGGCATATTTGACTCAAATTTTTTGAATTTTGAGCTAAAATTGGAAAATATTAACCTGCAGGTTACTTTTTCAATTATTGACGCCTTTCGGGCAACCCAATGAAAGTCACTTTTTCGGCGGCCATCAACTCTGACCTCGAAGGGCTGATTGCCATTCGCATCGAAGCCATGCAAGAGAGCCTGGAGCGAATTGGCCGATTCGACCCAGCACGTGCGGGTGCCCGGCTGCGCGACACGTTTTCGGCCGTCCACACCCGCCATATTGATTTGGACGGAGCGCGCGCAGGCTTCGTTGTCGTCACTGCGCATGCCAGCGGACTGAAGCTCGATCACCTCTACATTCGACCTGCATTTCAAGGGCGGGGGCTGGGCGCAAATGTTTTAAAGCTCGTCTTTGAAGAAGCTGATCGCCTGGGTTTGAATGTGCATGTGGGCGCCTTGAAGCAAAGCGCCTCCAATCGCTTTTACCAGCGACATGGTTTCGTTGAAACGTCAACCAGCGAATGGGACGTTGAATACGTTCGCGCGTTCACAGCACTTCACAACACTTAAGGCCCCGCCTCAAACCACTGCTTGATCACGAGGCGCTCAGCGTCGGTGATTCCGGTCGAATTGTTCATGGGCATGGCCTTGCTCACCACCACCTGCTGGTAAACATTTTGAGCATGCAACTTCAGGTTGTCAGCCGAGTCCAGCCGGACATTTTTCATCTGAACCTGTGCGCCATGGCACATCAGGCAACGCTGCTCAACCACTGCTTGAACGGCTGCCAAATTGGCTGGTGGCGTTGCAGATTGTGTCGCGAGTGGCGTCACTTTGGCGGCAACACCCGCCACTGAAGCTTCAGGCGTTTGATGGCCAGGTTTGAGCCAGACGATCACGCCAATGATCACTGCAATGCCAGCCAGCGCATAGCCCAGAGGATTGCCATTGCGCCCCAGCTTGTGGCCGTGCCGCATAACAAAAAATTGCCTGATCGCAGCCCCGGCAAACATCATCAAAATCAAAATCAACCAGTTTTGCGGGTGCGTGTACGTGAAGCTGTAATGCCCGCTGAGCATGGCAAACAGCACTGGCAACGTGAAATACGTGTTGTGCACGCTGCGCTGCTTGCCGCGCAGGCCATGCACGGGGTCTACTGGCAGGCCGGCCTTGATTGACTCAACCACCTTCTTCTGCCCGGGAATGATCCAGAAGAAAACACTGGCGCTCATGGTGGTGGCCAGCATGGCCCCCACCAGCAAAAATGCCGCGCGGCCCGCAAACCAGTGGCATGCCAGCCAGGAGGCCACGCAAACCAGCACCAAAACCAGCCCGCCCACAATGGCGTCGCCGTTTTTTCTTTGTCCAAAAATGCGGCACACCGCGTCGTACAGCAGCCAAAATACGACCAGAAACGCCAGCGCTACGGCGATCGCTGTGGCAGGTGCCCAATCCATGCGCGACTTGTCAATCAAGTAAGTGCTGGCACTCCACAAGTACGACACTGTGAAGAGTGCAAAACCTGAAAGCCAAGTCGAGTAACTTTCCCAATAAAACCAATGTAGATGGGCTGGCAATTTGGGTGGCGCGCCGGCAAACTTGACAGGGTGATAGAACCCTCCGCCATGCACTGCCCACAACTCACCGCTAACGCCTTGGTCTTTCAGGTCTTGGTCAACCGGCGGCGTCAGGCTGCTGTCCAAAAACACAAAATAAAAGGACGAACCAATCCAGGCAATCGCGGTGATGACATGCACCCAGCGCAACAGCAGGTTGGCCCAGTCGAGGTAATAGCTTTCCATGTTCAACTCAATTCGCTCAATCCACAAGCGAGAACAAAAGAAGCGAAGAAAAATGACACGAACACAACTGCATCGAACACCTGCTTAAAAAATCGAACCACCTAAAATTTTGCATATCGAAGTGTATACACTTTTACAAGTTTTGACATCTGGATGGCCTTGATTGCGGCCTGTGAGCCTTCTATACTTTGGGTTCGCTGCGCAGTGGCTCCAATTCGCCCAGTTCTTAAGTTCTTAAGTTCTTAAGTTCTCAAATTCTTTCACCCAATTATCAACAAAGCACCGCAAGATGAATGATCAGTTCCCACGCCGATTGAATGGCCTTTTGGCTGCCGCCAAGGCGGTTGGCGTCACTGTTGCGGCCTTGGTTGCAGGTTGCGTGTCGTCCCCCATGCCGCCCTCCCAAGGCCCCGATGCGCGCCTGCCGCCGCCAGCCGCGTCGGGCGCTGTGCCCTCCTACGGTTCCGGCGCACCCGATGCCACGCCTCAGTCTGGCGCGCAAACGCCGCCTGTCCATTTTGCAACCGCGTCGGTCGCCGCGACGCCAAAAGCGTATCGGCGCGACGCGGCAAGCCACTTGTACGCGCGCAACGAAAGTCGCATTTACAAAGGCAAGTTGCCGCCCATGCTGTACGCCATTGGCGTGCTTGAAGTCGAAGTGGATGGCCAGGGAAAGGTCAGGGCCACGAATTGGCTGCGTGCGCCCAAACATGCGCCCGAAGTGATTGCTGAAATTGAACGCACCGTGCGCCAGGCGCAGCCCTACCCGGCACCCACGCGCTTGGGCAAAGTCACTTACACCGACACTTGGCTGTGGGATGCAAGTGGCAAATTCCAGCTTGACACGCTGACTGAAGGTCAGCTCTAGCTCGGGCCAAAACCTTTCAGGTCGGCCTTCATGAGCCCCGGTAGGTCGAATAGCTCCAGGGGCTCACCAGCAGCGGCACGTGGTAATGCTGCTCAGTGTTGGCAACACCGAAATCCAGGCTGACTTTGTTCAAAAAATTGGGTTCTGGCAAGGCAACGCCCCGCGCTGCAAAGTATGCCGCCACGTCAAATACCAGGCGGTAAGTCCCCTTGCGAAGACTGGCTGAGTCGTACAACAAACCGTCAGGGTTGCGACCGTCCTGGTTCAGTGCAAATTTTTTGACCAAGGTCACAAAGTCGCCCTCGGTGGTGTACAGGGCAACCGCCATGCCCGCCGCAGGGCAGCCATGCATGGTGTCCAGTACGTGTGTGCTCAAACCCATTTCATATCCTTCTCAATTTGCAGACTCTACATTTGCTTTGAAAGTGTATACACTTTTTGCATTTGCCGCTATCATGGCGCTATGGAAGCATCATCAACTGGCTTGATCGTTCAGGCCCTCACCAAAGCGATTGTTGAGCATCGGCTGCAACCCGGCAGCAAGCTGGCCGAACAAAAGCTGGCCGACCATTTTGGCGTCTCTCGCACGTTGGTGCGGCAGGCGCTGTTGCAGCTGTCGCAACACCAATTGATCACGCTAGAGCCCGCGCGTGGTGCCTTTGTGGCCGCGCCGTCGGTGACAGAGGCGAAGCAAGTGTTTGCCGTGCGGCGCATGCTGGAGACCGAAATGACCCGTGCTTTCGTGCAGCAGGTGACACCCGGCAAAATCAAGGCGCTGAAAGACCACGTGGCCCAGGAAAAGCTGGCGGTGTTGCGAGATGACGCCCCAGGGCGAGCTGAACTGCTGGGCGATTTTCACGTGCGCATGGCCGAACTGATGGGCAATGAGGTGCTGGCGCAATTGCTCAGTCAACTTATTTCACGCTGCGCCTTGATCACCTTGATGTACCAAACCGCGCGCGCCGCTGAACATTCCAACGAAGAGCACGCCGAAATTGTGAAGGCGCTTGCGGCCAAAGACGAAGCACTGGCCGTGCGACTGATGAATGATCACCTGTTGCACGTCGAGGAAAACTTGACCTTTGATCGCGTCATTCCGACCAACGACATCTCCATGGCACTGTCCTGAAGCTTTTTGACCATGACTTATCCCCGCGACTTGGCAGGCTATGGGCGCAACCTGCCCCATGCGCAGTGGCCGCGGCAGGCACGCATTGCCGTTCAATTTGTGCTGAACTACGAAGAAGGTGGCGAAAACTCCGTGCTACATGGTGACGCGCAGTCTGAACAATTTTTGTCAGAAATGTTCAACCCGGCGGCATTTGCTGCGCGGCACTTGAGCATGGAGAGCATTTACGAATACGGTTCCCGCGCGGGGGTGTGGCGTATCTTGCGCGAGTTTGAACACCGCAAGCTGCCTTTGACCGTGTTTGGCGTGGGCATGGCCTTGCAGCGGCACCCCGAATTGACGGCAGCCTTCCAATCGCTCGGGCATGAAATTGCCTGCCATGGCTGGCGTTGGATCAACTACCAAAATGTCGACGAGGCCACTGAGCGGGAGCACATGCGCCTTGGCATGGACGTCATCACCCAGCTCACTGGCCAGCGGCCTTTGGGCTGGTACACCGGGCGAGACAGCCCCAACACACGCCGCCTGGTGGCGGACTACGGGGGCTTTGAATACGACAGTGACTATTACGGCGACGACCTTCCGTTTTGGATGCAGGTACAAAAAACCGATGGCAGCGACGTGCCGCAATTGATCGTGCCCTACGCCATGGACACCAACGACATGCGCTTTTCGTCAGCCCAGGGTTTTGCGCAGGGCGACGACTTTTTCACTTACCTCAAAGACAGCTTTGACGTGCTTTACGCTGAAGGCGACCCGCAGGGCAGCAATTCCCCCAAGATGCTCAGCATTGGCATGCACTGCCGTTTGCTCGGCAGGCCGGGGCGGTTTCGGGCCCTGCAAAGATTTTTAGACCACGTGCAAAACCATCCACAGGTTTGGATTTGCCGACGGCTGGACATCGCCCGTCACTGGGCCAAAGTGCACCCTCCCAAGGCAGCCAAGCCATGAGCCTGACACTGGCCCAACTCAATGCAGCAACGTTGCCTGACGCCGTCAATATGCTGGACGGCCTTTATGAACACTCGCCGTGGATTGCCGAAGCCGCACTGCAGCAGCGCCCGTTTCGCTCGTTAGCGCACCTGAAACATTGCATGGTGCAAGTTTTGAACGCTGCTGGCCGCGAACCGCAAGTGGCCTTGGTGCGGGCCCACCCCGAGCTGGCAGGCAAGGCCATGGTGGCTCAAACCCTCACCGCAGAATCGACCCACGAGCAAAGCCAAGCGGGCTTGACCCAATGCACACAGGCGGAGTTCACTCATATTCACCAGCTCAACGCGGACTACAACGCCAAGTTTGGTTTTCCCTTCATTTTGGCGGTGCGTGGGCCGCGTGGCACGGGCTTAAGCAAGCAGCAAATTATTGACACGTTTGAGCGACGTCTTCAGGGTCACCCCAGTTTCGAATTGCCAGAATGTTTGCGCAACATTCACCGAATTGTCGAGATTCGTTTGAACGACAAATTTGCCGCTGAGCCCGTCATCGGCAACCTGGTTTGGGACTGGCATGAGGGGCTGGCCGTTCACACTGATCCTGGCTACGCAGAAAAACGCCAATTGACGGTGACGTACCTGACGGATGCGCACCGAGCCTGCGCTCTTCAAATCAAACAACTGATGCTAGCCTCTGGCTTTGACGAAGTGCAAATTGACGCGGTGGGGAATGTGGTGGGCCGCTACCTGGCTGCTGACCCTTTGGCCAAAACCCTGATGACGGGCTCGCACTACGACACGGTGCGCAACGGCGGCAAGTACGATGGTCGGCTCGGAATTTTTGCACCCATAGCCTGTGTTCGCACCCTCAGAACCGCGAACCAACGACTTCCCTTTCACATTGAAGTGGTGGGTTTTGCCGAAGAGGAAGGCCAGCGCTTCAAGGCCACGTTTTTAGGCTCGGGCGCACTCGTGGGCCAGTTCAACCCTGATTGGTTCGAGCAAAAGGACGCTGATGGGATCACCCTGCGCGACGCCATGGCCCACGCAGGCCTGACTATTGCTGACATTGGCAGCTTGAAACGCGACCCCGCTCATTACCTGGGCTTTGTAGAAATTCACATTGAACAGGGCCCTGTGCTCAACCAGCTTGACCTGCCCTTGGGCATCGTCACGTCCATCAACGCCAGTGTGCGCTATGCCGCAGAGGTGATCGGCACCGCCTGCCATGCGGGCACCACGCCCATGAACGCCCGCAGCGACGCGGCAGCCGCCGTGGCAGAGGTCATTTTGACGGTTGAAGCCCGGGCAGGGCTTGACGGCGATTCAGTCGCCACCGTTGGGCAGCTGAATGTGCCCAATGGGTCGGTCAACGTCGTGCCCGGCCGCTGCAATTTTTCGCTGGACTTGCGCGCGCCGACCAATGCGCAGCGTGACTTGCTGGCACGCGATGTATTGGCAGCGCTTGACACCATTTGCAAGCGCCGACAAGTAACTTACAAGCTGGAAGAAACCATGCGGGCGTCGGCAGCGCCGAGCGACCCAGGCTTGCAAACTCGCTGGGAGACGGCCGTGGCTTCACTGGGCGTTCCAATCCACCGGATGCCCAGCGGGGCGGGTCATGACGCCATGAAGCTGCATGAAATGATGCCCCAAGCCATGTTGTTTGTGCGCGGACAAAACTCTGGCATCAGCCACAACCCGCTGGAGTCCACCACCAGTGACGACATGCAATTGGCGGTTGACGCCTTTGCCAATTTGCTGCACAGCTTGGCCGCCGAACCTTGATATTTTGACAAACCCCAAGCCCATGACCACTTACGAACAGCTAGACGCCTGGATTGACACCCACTTTGACGAGCAAGTGCGCTTTTTACAAGAATTGATTCGCGTCCCCACCGACACGCCGCCTGGCAACAACACGCCGCACGCGGTGCGCACCGCCGAACTTTTACAAGGGTTTGGGCTAGAGGTTGAACAACACCGCGTGCCCGATGCCGAGGTGAAAGCTGCAGGCTTGGAGAGCATCACCAACCTGGTGGTCCGCCGCAAGTATGGCGCTGGCACCACCGTGTTGCTGAACGCGCACGGCGACGTGGTGCCACCCGGTGAAGGCTGGACCAAAGACCCCTACGGCGGCGAGATTGAAAACGGCAAAATTTATGGCCGCGCAGCAGCCGTCAGCAAGTGCGATTTTTCAAGCTACACCTTTGCAGTGCGCGCCTTGGAGGCTGTTGCCAAGCCAAGCACTGGCGCAGTGGAACTGCTATTCACCTATGACGAGGAGTTTGGTGGCGAGGTGGGGCCCGCATGGTTGCTCAAACATGGCGTCATCAAGCCCGACCTGATGATTGCTGCGGGCTTCAGCTACCAGGTCATCACAGCGCACAACGGTTGCTTGCAAATGGAAGTGACGGTGCACGGCAAAATGGCGCATGCCGCCATTCCCGAATCGGGTGTAGACGCGATGCAGGCAGCGGTGGCTATTCTCAGTGTGCTGTTCCACCAGAACACGCTTTACAAAAAAATCAGCTCGGCGGTTGATGGCATAAACCACCCGTATTTGAATGTGGGCTTGATTGAAGGCGGTACCAACACCAATGTGGTGCCCGGTCGGGTCACCTTCAAATTGGATCGGCGCATGATTCCGGAAGAGAACCCGGTTGAAGTTGAGGCCACCCTGCGACAACTGATTGCAGACACCGCAGCCTCGCGCCCTGGTGTGACGGTTGACATCAAACGCCTGCTGCTGGCCAATGCCTTGCAGCCTCTGCCCGGCAACCAGCCTTTGGTCGAGGCCATTCAAAAGCATGGTGAAGTGGTGTTTGGCGAACCCATTCCGGCACTGGGCACACCGCTTTACACCGATGTGCGCTTGTTTTGCGAAGCAGGCATTCCTGGCGTGATTTACGGTGCCGGGCCACGCACCGTGCTGGAGTCGCATGCCAAGCGGGCTGACGAGCGATTGGATTTAACAGACCTTCGCCGCGCCACCAAAGTGATCTCCCGCGTGCTGCACGACCTTCTGGCGCCTGTTCGCAACAGGCATTGACAAGCCAATTGCCAGGTCAACGGCCCGACTTCGCGGCACTGTCGCATGCAGTTGGACAAGTTCCCCTAAGGGTTTCCCGCGATGGGTCAGATGACCACGCGGTCGATAATCTGTACACAAAAACTGTATACCCTTCTGAACAATCCCTAATCAGGCATTGTTCTTGCTTGTATTTATTCTTACCTCAACGCGGCACATCAATCCAAACACAACGGAGTCACCATGAAAAAACGGATTTTGCTCAAACTCAGCGCCGCATTGGCGCTCAGCTCGGTATTCGCTGCGGCGCAAGCCCAGATGACGCCCATTAAATTTCAGTTGGACTGGCGTTTTGAGGGACCCGCTGCCCTGTTTTTGACGCCCGTTGCCAAGGGTTACTTCAAAGACGCCAAACTGGATGTCACAGTTGACGCAGGCAATGGCTCGGGTGGCGCGGTCACACGGGTGGCGTCGGGCGCCTACGACATCGGTTTTGCCGATTTGGCAGCGGTGATGGAATTTCACGCCAACAACCCGGACGCGCCTAACAAGCCGGTCGCCATCATGATGGTTTACAACGACACGCCCGCGTCGGTCATGGCGCTTAAAAAGTCTGGCATCAAAACACCGGCTGACCTGAATGGCAAAAAGCTTGGTGCACCGGTGTTTGACGCAGGTCGCCGTGCATTCCCTATATTTTCCAAAGCCAACAACATCAGCGGCGTGACCTGGATCGCCATGGACCCGCCGCTGCGTGAAACCATGTTGGTGCGTGGCGATGTGGACGCCATCACCGGCTTCACCTTCACCTCGCTTTTGAATCTGGAAGCACGCGGTGTGAAAGCCGAAGACGTGACCATCTTGCCCTACCCCGACTTTGGCGTGAAGCTGTACGGCAACGCTGTCATTGCGACACCCAAAATTTTGAAAGAGAACCCAGCGGCCGTCAAAGCCTTTTTGGTCGCCTTGTCCAAGGGCATCAAAGACGTGATTGCCAACCCGGCAGATGCTATCACCCACGTCAAAGCGCGCGACGGCATTGTGAATGTTGAACTTGAAACACGCCGCCTCAAACTGGCGATTGACACGGTGATCAACAGCCCCAACGCCCGCGCTGAGGGCTTTGGCCAAGTCAATGGCCCGCGTTTGGCGCTGATGGCGTCGCAAGTGTCTGACGCCTTCAACACCAAGAGCCGCGTCAACCCCGATGCCGTCTGGAATGGCTCGTTTTTGCCCACCAAGGCCGAGCTGAACGTGCTGCCTGCACCCAGGAAGTGACTACAACCATGAACGAGCAATTTCCCGACGGGCCGCCCCTAGGGAAATTAGCCCCCGCGGGGGGCAGCGCAGCACACGAAGTGGCAAGCGTGGGGGCCATGTTTGTCGATTTTGCGGACGTTTGGCTCGCCTACAACGACGAACTTTTAGCGCAAAAGCACTTTGCGGTTGAAGCCATTGACCTGAAGGTTCGGCAGGGCGAATTTATCGCCATTGTTGGGCCATCGGGTTGTGGAAAATCGACTTTCATGAAGTTGACCACCGGCTTGAAAATGCCGTCCAAAGGTAAAATTCTGATCGACCAGCAACCGGTCACAGGCCCGCTCAAGATATCGGGCATGGCGTTTCAAGCGCCGTCTTTGCTGCCGTGGCGCACCACGGTTGACAACGTCTTGCTGCCACTCGAAATTGTGGAACCGTTTCGCAGCAACTTCAAAGCCAAACGGCCCGAGTATGTCGAACGCGCCCGCAAGCTGCTGCAAAAGGTCGGCTTGGGCGGCTACGAGGACAAGTTTCCGTGGGAACTATCAGGCGGCATGCAACAACGCGCCAGCATTTGCCGTGCGCTGATTCACGAACCCAAAATGCTGCTGCTGGACGAGCCCTTTGGCGCGCTGGACGCCTTCACCCGCGAAGAGCTGTGGTGCATTTTGCGCGACCTGTGGACCGAACAGCAATTCAATGTCATTTTGGTCACACACGACCTGCGCGAGTCAGTTTTTTTGGCAGACACCGTGTACGTGATGAGCAAAAGCCCTGGCCGGTTTGTCGTCAAGCGCGACATTGACCTGCCGCGCCCGCGTGACCTGGAAGTGACTTACACCAAAGAGTTCAGCGACATCGTGCATGAATTGCGTTCACACATTGGTGCCATTCGCCAAACCGCCAAGGCCACGGCCTAAATTCGATCTAAAACCAAAGTTCGACGCCAAGCATGACTAAAAAACAAATTGAACGCTGGTCACCCTGGTTTTTGCTGGTGGTCATTTTGCTGCTGTGGCAGGTCATTTGCTCGGCTTTCAACGTGTCGGAGTTCATCTTCCCAAGCCCCTGGCGCATCTGGACGCAGTTTTGGGAATTCAAAGGCGTGATTGCCGGCCATGCCTGGCGTACTTTTTGGGTGACAATGGCGGGCTTTGGCATTGCCATCGTGGTGGGCGTTTTGCTGGGCTTTGTGATTGGCAGCTCGCGCCTGGCTTATGCCGCTGTTTACCCGCTGATGACGGCTTTCAACGCCTTGCCCAAGGCGGCCTTTGTGCCCATTTTGGTGGTCTGGTTTGGCATTGGCGTGGGGCCTGCGATATTGACGGCGTTTTTGATCAGCTTTTTCCCCATCATGGTCAACATTGCCACGGGCCTGGCCACGTTGGAACCTGAGCTTGAAGACGTGCTGCGCGTGCTGGGTGCCAAGCGCTGGGACGTGTTGGTCAAGGTTGGCCTGCCGCGCTCCATGCCCTACTTTTACGGCTCGCTCAAAGTCGCCATCACGCTGGCGTTTGTGGGCACCACCGTGTCGGAGATGACCGCCGCCAATGAAGGCATTGGCTACCTGCTGATATCGGCCGGTTCGTCCATGCAAATGGGCCTGGCCTTTGCTGGTCTGCTGGTCGTGGGTGCCATGGCGATGGCAATGTACGAGCTGTTCAGCGCGATTGAAAACCACACCACGGGCTGGGCGCACCGGGGTTCGCAGAATGGTTGACCCCCACGCTTTTGGGGCGGCCCGTGGCGGCAATATGGTTGACCCCCACGCTTGTCACTGCGTGTACTGCGCTGCCCCCCGAGGGGGCCGTGCCTTGCTTGGGGCGGCCCGGCGCGGCGGCGGCCCTTAGTCCTGCATGGCCTGGCAAGCAAAACTCAAGCTGGACTACACGCGGGATGGTGAAAAAACCATCGCTCGGTTTGCCCACAGCGGCCCATTGCGCATCCTGCAAAGCCTGTACCCTGAAGGCGATGCGATATGCCACAACGTGCTGGTTCACCCGCCGGGGGGTTTGGTCGGTGGCGACACGCTGGACATTACTGTCACCGCGCAGGGCGATGCGCATGGCTTGGTCACCACGCCGGGGGCCACCCGCTTTTACCGATCTGAAGGCGAACTGGCGCTGCAACGCAGCCACATTCAGCTTCGCGACAACGCCCGGCTTGAGTGGCTGCCGATGGAGGCGATTTGCTACAGCGGTTGCCTGGCTGAAAATCAATTGCGCATGGAGTTGATGGACGAATCCGAACTTATCGGCTGGGATGTGACCGCGTTGGGCCTGCCCTATGCCAACCAGCCGTTTGAGCGTGGAAGTTTTTGCCAGCACATTGAAGTGCCAGGCGCATGGCTAGAGCGCGGTCGGCTGGACGCCAGCGACGTGCGCCTGCTGAACGGCCCGGTGGGGCTGGCGGGCAAGCGTTGCATGGCGTCAATTTTCTTCATCACCGCCCACAAAATGGACAAAACCCGACGCCAAAGTGCGCTGGACGCGGCCCGCGCTGAGATCGACTTGCACCTGCTGAGCGCTACCGCAGGGGCTGGAGTGACCGCAGGGGCTGGAGTGACCGCGGGGGCTGCAGTGGTGGCCGGCGCCACCAGCCCCAACGACCGCGTGGTGGTGGTGCGCGTACTGGCCCCCGTGGTCGAGCCCGCCATGCAATTGCTTAAAAGCGTGTGGGCAGCCTGGCGACGCGAAATGTGGCGCCAAACTGCGCCAGTGCCGCGAATTTGGGCCACTTAAAGGCAAGAATAGTGTTTTTATACCCAAATTGGGTATGTTGCAGCCTTCAAATCGAAAATCGGGTTCAAATAGGCCTCTAGATCTCGAATTAATTCAATAGTTTGCTATTTATTTTATAGCATTTATTGACGACCTTAAAGAGGCTTCATTGCTTCGCTCGATGCGCCGCCTTGTCGCCCCACAATTGTTTTAGCCGGCTGTCTCGGCCACAACTGCTTCGGTAGTATTTGTAGCGCACCGGATTCTTTAAATAATAGTCTTGGTGGTAGCTTTCCGCCGGGTAAAAGGCGTTGGCCAAAACCACCTGGGTCACGATGGGTTCTTTGAACGGTTTGGATTTTTCAAGGGCGCTGCGCGACGCTTGAGCGATATTTAGCTGCTCGGCATCTTGCGCAAAAATCGCCGTGCGGTAGGGCGAACCCCGATCACAAAACTGCTGGTCTTTGGTGGTGGGGTCAATGGTGCGCCAAAAATGCTCGACCAACTGCGAGTAGCTGACTTTGGCCGGGTCAAACACAATCTCGACCGCCTCAGCATGGCCCGTGCCATTGCCGGACACCTCGGCATAGGTCGGCTTGGCCGTTTTGCCACCAATGTAGCCCGACGTGGTCGATACCACGCCGGGCACCTTGTCAAAGTCAGATTCAACGCACCAAAAACAACCGCCGGCGAAGATGGCTTTGGCCGGGGCGACTGGACTTGGTGCCAGCGTCTGTGCATGGCTCGGCTCAATCAGCACTCCCCACAAACCGACATAGGCCAAGCAGAAAGCTGTGGACCTAATTAAAGCAAAGCGGCTCAAAGGTTTACCACTTAGCGAATGTCTGGAAGTAAAACTAATCACGATAGATACCTTTTATACGAGTACGGACAGCATGGGTCGCACGAAATGCTAAGATATTTCTCAAAACACAGGGAGAATTACTTGAATTTTCGAACAGCATTTGCGACGGTGCTCGGTTCACTCCTTACCGCTGCCTGCGGGGGAGGGGGAGGCTCAAGCAATGAACCCGCGAATGGCCCCGCGAACTCAGCGCTTGCCGCGCCTGCGGTGCTCGTGGTTCCGGCGCCAACACCTATTGCTGTTGTCACCCCCGTGCTGCCGACTGCCCCGGCCGCAACTTCACCGGTCGCGATTCAGCCAACTCTGCCATCTCCGCCGTCGCCGTCAGACCTGATAGCTATTTCCGCTGCCAACGCGAAGACGCTGGCAGCCGTTGCGCTGGACGCGACGACCAATCCATTGGCGGCTCAGGCAAGCTCCAGCACGATTGACCTGTACCAGATTTTAGCTACTCACATCTTTCTGAGCAGCGTCACGCGAACTGAGCCTTGCGTTTTGGGCGGCAACATAAGCATTAGCCCTCAGGTTGCAAACGCTACCTTGTACCTTGGCGACCAGCTTTCGACCACGTTCACAAAATGCCAGTACACCAACACCATGCAAGCACGGGCAACACTTGACGGGTTAGCAACTTTGAAGATTTCAAAATACTCCTTTTCCAATTTGTTCATTGGGCAAACTATCCTGACCAAGCTCACGGGCAGCGTACAGACAAGTTCTTGGGAGCTGTCGGGCGAGCAGGCCGTTGATTTTGATACGAGTGACTACTTCGCTCGGCGCTACAGCCTGAGTGGCAAGAGCTTGACGGTCAAAAGAAGCATTGGCGATCTGTACCGCAATACCTTGTGGACGGGTTACCAGCAGACCTTCATCGTCCGGGGTACCAATACTGACTACAGCTTGCGCATGACCCTTCAAACCGACGGCGTTGTGGCACCCGGTGGTGGCAGTTTTGGCCTGACCACAATGGAGCCCGTCGTGCGAAGCAGCATCTCGGGTCTGATGACAACAGGGGTGATCGTGCTTGCTGGCGCAGCTGGCTCGAGAGCCAGCATCAGCCTTAACAATGACGGCTCGGCGACGATTCAAATAGACGCCAATGGTGACGGTATTTTTGAGGCCACGCTCACGGCAAGTGCCATCGAACTCACAAATTTACTTTAATATTTTCAACAACCCAGGGAGAAAGACATGCAATTTCAAATATCCGCATTGGCAATTGCTGCCGCGTTGCTAGTCACAGCCTGCGGGGGCGGCGGGGGTGGCGGGACGACGTCTGCTCCAGTAGTCACAACACCATTGACCGTGGTTCCAACATCTGCCGCAGTGGCGGTGACATCTGCCAATGCCAAATTTTTAGCGTCGGCAGCGCAACAAGCAGCAACGTCTCCGATTTCGATGGGCACGTTGAGCATCTTTTTGGGCAATGGCACATTCACAGGAAGCCAATTGAACCTAGTCAGACCTTGCGCGAATCTAGGCACTGCGCTGGTCAGTGGCACCTTGGCAAATTTGGCTGGACTTACCACGGGCGACCGCTTGGCGGCATCATTTAACAATTGCACGCTAGCACAGGTCGTTGGCGTCAATTCAAGCATGACCCTGCATGGCAACACCTCAACGGCCGTGACTTCGGGTGCGGTAGGCGGGTTTCCCAGCTTCGTGAGCGCCAACACGGTGATTGACAATTTATCCTTTGAAGTGGCAGGGTTGACTCAGATCCTATCTGGAGCACAAACCTTCGAATGGACGGTCACCAATCTCAGCCAGCAAACCATGGTTGTGGCCGGTACCACACTGACCTTGCGCAACAGCAGCGCAGGCACAACCCGAACCAGTACTTGGCAAAACTATCGGCATGTGCTGAATGTGGATGCGACAGGATTCAATTACTCCGTGACGGCTTCTGTTCAGACCGACAACACAAATTTTGGCCCAACAGGCGGCAGCTACACCCTGTCGACTATCACGCCGTTGGCACTCAATCAGGCGACCAGCGCATTTTCGAGTGGCGAATTGAGAGTGACCGGTGCGGCCAACTCCAGCATGCGGATTATTCTGTCTGCGAACAATGCCGTGACTTTGCAAATCGACACAAACGGCGACGGCGTGATCGACAGCACGGTGAACTCCACCATCACAGAGCTGGTCAGCCTGCGCTGACTACAAAGGCACTAGGGCCACACTCACCGCCTCAACCACCCAAGTCAATCACCCCCGCCAGAGCCACATCCTCGGGCGCGGCGTAGCCGGTCATCACCACGGCACGTTTCGATTGCTGGGCCAGGCTGTTCAAAACCTCGGTCACGTAGCGGATGGACGGCTTGTCCAGCGCGGCAAATGGGTCGTCCAGCAACGCCAAAATTGCATTGGATGCAAACGCCGCCGCCAGCCAGACTTTGCGTTTGGAGCCGGTGGACAGCATGTACAGCGGTTTGTCCATGAGCTCGGGCAGCGACAAACCTTCAATCAGCTTTGGCAGGCGCGTCTGGTCAAAATCAGGCCAAGCTAGGCTTTGCTTCTCAAAGTAGGTTCGAGGCGAGATTTGATCAAACTCGGTGCTGCGCGGCTCGATCCAAAACACCTGCTGGCGGTAAGCTTTGGCTTGCAATGCGTCGGAATGGGCATTTAAAACTATGCCGCCCATTGACTGTGACATCAATTCAAGCTGCCCCTTTTGCAGTGGCAAGTCGCCTGCCAAAAGCCGTACCAGGGTCGTTTTCCCCGAGCCGTCGCCGCCTTGCACCAAGGTGACGCCTGCCAACACCGACATTTGCAGACTGTCAAAAAGCTGTTGTTGCGAAAAGTTAAAACACAAGTCCGCGACCGCGAGCACGACGCAGTCAGCGCCGTTTTGGGTTGCCCCCAGGGCAGAGATTAGGGGCGTTCGGGTCATGAAAAAATAATAACTTGAAACAGTCCAGAGCGGCGAAATTGCCACCCCACTCAAGCCAATGTTACTTGAACTGAGCGTACCAACCAATGAACTTGGGCCGCCCTTATGCGCCTCAGGCTCCTAGAATGATCAGATGCCTCACCCGCACCCGCGCCCCACGGCACTTGGCAAGCTTAGCCCGCCCCGGCTTACCCGAGTGATTGCCCGTGACCGCCTCTTTGCAGAGATTGATCGAATCAAAGAAGCACCCGCTATCTGGATTGCAGGGCCGCCAGGCATTGGCAAAACGACTTTGGTGGTCACCTACTTGCATCAACGCGTGTTGCCCTGCCTTTGGTTGCAGCTGGATTCAGGCGACATAGACCCAGCCAGTTTGGTGCATTTTTTGCGGGCGGCGGCCAACCGGCTCGCACCCCAACCCAATTTTCGCTTGCCGCTGCCCACCGCCGATGACCTGCGCAACGTGCCAGACTTCATCTGCCTTTGTTTGCGCCGTTGTTCTAAATTTTTGTCGGCGCAGTTGCAAGGCCCTTGGGCCATGGTGCTGGACAACGTGCAAGAGCTGGGCATGGCGCCTTGGCTACACGCAGGAATTGCCCGCGCCCTGACCGAGCTGCCCGAACAAGCCCGGCTGTTTGCCATCAGCCGCGAGCCGCCCGGCGCACAGTATGCCAAGGCGCTGGCGCTGCAACAGCTCATCTTGATCGAGTCCCCAGCCCTGCGTTTCACCGAAGTCGAAACGCAGCAACTGGTTCAATTGCATGGACGTGACTGGCAGGCCGAAAAGCTACGAGCCGCGAGCGACGGCTGGGCTGCGGCCATGATTTTGATGCTGGCCGCGCGAACCGACCTGGACTCTGAAACGGCAATGAGTGGCGACACCACGCGCGATCGCCTGTTTGCGCTTTTTGCGGGTGAAGTGATGGAGAAGATGCCTCTGTCTGACGCCACGTCGCTCATGCGCATTGCGTTTCTGCCAAGCGCCAGTGCCGACATGGCAGGTGCCATTGCAGGCGACGAGCATGCCGCCGAATTGCTGGCGGATCTGGCCCGGCGCAGCCTGTTCACAGATTGCCGTGCAGGGCTTGAGGCGACCTACACGTTTCACGCGCTTTTTGGTGAATTTTTGCGCACCCGCGCGACCGAACGGCTGAGTGCTGAGGCGCTCCACGCATTGCGCCTTCACGCCGCCCAGCTTTTGGCTGCAAACGGGCAAACCGATGCTGCCATTGCCCTGCTGATGCAAGCCCAATCGTGGGACGCTGCGCTGGCCCTGATCGTCTTGAATGCGGGCAGTTTTTTTGCGCAGGGGCGCACCGCCAGCATTGTGACGTGGTTGCTTGCCTTACCAGAACCCATGCGCCAGGGTGCGCTTGCCTCGTATTGGCTGGGTTGTTGTGAAGTAGCAACCGATCCTGTCAGCGCCATGTCTCACCTGCTCGTGGCACATCACAGAATGAAATCGGCAGGCGACGCGCAGGGTGCTTTTCTGGCGGCCGCGGCCGCTGCAGACGCCATTATTTCAATTGGCAACAGCCTGGAAGGTTTGACCGAGCTATTGCCTTTGCTGAAGTCGTATGCGCCCATTTACCTGGCCAATCGAGACCCCGAAACCGATCTGCGGGTGCTGCCCGGGCTGCTTGGGGCATTCGTGCATTTGGATACCGGCCACCCCTTGACTGCGCCTCTGGCCGACTTGGCAGAGCGGCTGCTGGACCAACCGCTGGCCGCCAGTCAACGCATTCTGTTGGGTTCACTGGCTTACTACCTGCTATGGACGGGGCAAAGTGTGCGGCTTGACCGCATCATGATCAAAATAGACCGCATGGCGGCCGGGTCTGAAGTCGCCACGGCCACTTTGCTGCGATGGCTAGGCGTGGGCGTGTTGATTCGCTCGCTGTTGGGTCGCACAGAGGAAGCCTTGGAGCAAGCCCAGCGCGCGCTGTATCTTGCGCAAAATCTGCCTGATGCCCTACTTGCCAAGGCCCATTTGATGGTGGTGCTGGCAGCACTGGCAGCCCGCGACAGCAACCTGGCCCGACTGCACCTGACAGCAACCGCTCGCCTTCTGAACGCCGCCAACCCGATTGACGCCACCACCTATGAATTTCAGCGTGGCCTTTTGATGCTGCTTGAGGGCGATTGGGACAGCGCCACTTTGTCCATGAACGCGGCGCTTGCCAGCGGTCGTGCCAGCGCCTGGCCGCTGCGTGAACACATCGCTTTGCTGGGCCAAACCTTGACGGCGGTGCAAACGGGTGCCTTTGCGCAGGCCGAGGCAGCCTTGGCGACGGTTAAAGCGCATCGCTTTTTTGCCGTTTGCCCCTGGCACCAGTGGCTTGCCGCCTTGATTGAGGCGCAGTTGGCCCTGAAGACCAAAGAGATGGCCCGTTGCCTGCAATCCATTGCGCAAGCGTTTGCCATTGGCCGTCAATACGGCTATGACTTTGGCCCCATGCCCTATTGCTGCAGCGACATGATGTCTCAAGTTGCGTCCAAGGCACTTGCACACAACATTGACGTGCCGTTTGCGCTGCAAATTGTTCGTCGCTATGCATTGCCTGCGCCTGCCGACGCGCACGAGAGCTGGCCCTGGCCGATTCGCATTTCAACACTGGGTCAGTTTCGGATACAGCATGCGGGTGAAGCACCCAAAGCGTCCCGAAAGGAAAGCCGTAAGCCACTGGATTTGTTGAAATTGCTGGTCGCGTTGGGTGGGGCAACCCGTGGCGGGTCAGTGCCAATCGCTCGGCTTAGCGCGGCCTTGTGGGTGGACGCCCCAGGCGATGCCGCTCGCAACTCTTTTGACAATGCACTGCATCGCCTTCGCAAACTTTTGGGAGGTGACCAGCATGTGCTGCTGCATTCGGGCGGTTTGAGCTTGAACACGGCCACTTGCTGGGTTGATGTGTTGGCCCTTGACGCCCTGCTGGCACAGGCAGACCCAACCCATTCTCAGGCCAGTGCAGCGCAGTTGTCGGACCTCGCCGTCCAACTGATGGCGCTGTACCAAGGCGAGTTTTTGGCGGGCGAAGAAGATCTTCCCGACGTGCTGGTCGCCCGGGAGCGACTGCAGGCTCGTTTTATTCGCCAAATGGGCACCATCGGTGCCAAGCTTGAAGCGCAGGGCAGCGTTGCGGCGGCGGCTCAGGTTTACCAGCGGGTGGTCGAGCAGCAACCCCTGGCTGAAGACATCTACCGCCGGCTGATGGGCTGCCACATCGCGATGGGTCAGCCAGCCGAGGCCTACGAGGTGTACCGACGCTGTCGCCATCACCTGTCGGTGGTTCTGGGCATCCGCCCAGCAGCCCAAACCGAGGCGCTGGTGGCGCAGTTTCGAAACCTTTAGATACACACGCAGCCAGCAAAAGGTTGCCACAGAAGCCTGCACATTTCAATCGTTAAGCCATTTCTAGGAAGTCTGCTTTTATCCTGCAAATTAGGGATGCACGGGCGGCGTCCCGACCCAGAAACTGAAACCAAACCTTAACTTGCGCATGATTGAACGCCGACCCATCCGTTTGAAGTCTCGGAGGCTCCTGTGTCAAAACCATTGGTTTTTATTCCTGTCGCTCGCGAGCTTGAGTTTTTGAGTGCGCTTTTTGACTCCCTGATTCAATCATTTGTCCCAACGAAAGAACTGTCATGAAAAATCAATTCAATCCCCACAGTGGCTCTCCATCACGGCGCGAAATGCTTCAAGGCACGGTCACCGTTGCGGCGCAACTTGGCCTGGGGCTCGGGCTAGGGCTTGGCCACTCGCGCATGGCACAGGCGCAGTCACCCGTGGAGCAACTGCGAATTTTGTGCAGTGGCCCTGCGGGCAGCATTCCTGACATCGTGGCAAGGCGCATCGCGGAGCAACTGAACGCCAGCTACCCGCGTGGCACGGTGGTGGACAACCGACCCGGCGCGGCAGGTCAAATCGCTGTGAACGCCCTGAAGGCCAGTCCGGCAGATGGCTCTACAGTGTTGCTGGCGCAAGGTGCCATTGCAACGGTGTACCCCTACTTGTATGCCAAGCTGGCCTATGACCCGGTCGCCGATTTGCAACCCGTGTCGCTGGCTGCAGAAATGACCTTGGGCTTGGCAGTGGGTCCAGCGGTGCCAGACAGCGTGGCGACTGTGCGGGAACTGGTTGAATGGATGCGTGCCAACCCCAAGCTGGCCAATGCAGCGTCCCCCGGCACGGGCACTTTGCCGCATTTGCTGGAGGCGATGCTTTTCAAAGAAGCAGGCGTGGCCTGGCAGCACGTGGTGTATGCCGGTGGCCCGCCCGCGCTGGTGGACTTGATGGGCGGCCAAGTGGCCGTGCTGGTTCTGCCCGAGGGCCTGCTGCGGCAACACCGCGCGGCGGGCAAACTGCGCGTACTGGCAACCTCTGGAGCGCAGCGCAGCACCTACCTGCCCGATGTGGCCAGCCTGGTTGAACAAGGCTATCGGGACTTGGTGGTGCGTGAATGGTTTGCATTTTTCATGCCGGGCAAAGTGCCACAAGCCGTGGTGGAGACCACTTCACAGACGATGCGCTCGGCTATCGCCCGTCCCGAACTGGCCAGTGCTTTCGCGGTATCTGGCATGGTGCCTGGTTTCAGTACACCCGCAGCACTTGCCACCCGCATCGCCCAAGAGCAACGCTATTGGGAGCCTGCCATTCGCACCTCAGGCATCAAGGCAGACTGATGCTGAACCCGCCGACCCCCAGCGCACAAGCCTGGGACAAAGCCGCAGACGGCTGGAACCACCACGCAGCCCTGATCGCAGCCTGGCTTGCCGATGTCACCGCCGCGATGATGGACGCCGCCCACATTGGCACCGGTTCATCGGTGCTTGACATTGCCGCTGGCGCCGGCAACCAGACGCTGGACATTGCGCGGCGCGTTGGCCCCAAGGGTTACGTGTTGGCGACTGACGTCTCGGCGAACAGCCTGACCCTGGCCAAGGACAATGCCCGGACTTGCGGGTTGACGCACATTCAAACCCGGGTGGCCGACGCGCAGGCGTTAGGGCTTGCAGGCTCTAATTTCGATGCGGCTGTGAGCCGTTTGGGGCTCATGTTTTGTGCTGCGCCGCTGCAGGCTTTGGCAAGCGCACGCGCGGCCCTGAAGCCAGGTGGGCGGCTAGCAGCGGTGGTGTTCTCAACCCCGCAAAGCAACCCGTGTCTGACGGTGATGATGGGCGCAGCACTCAAGGCTGCTGGGGCCGCCGCGCAATCGCCGTATGCGCCTGGGACTTTGCTCAGCCTGGGTCAGCCTGGTTTGATGGCCAAGCTGATGGGTGACGCGGGATTTAGAGACATTCATGTGCAAGCTGTGTCCGCGCCATTTCAGTTGGCCAGCGCAGGACACTACGTTGATTTTGTGCGAAGTTCGGGGTCGCCCATCATGCAGATACTGGCAGGCTTGGACACCAAAGCGCAGGACGCGGCGTGGGCAGACATGGCAGCCAAGCTGGACGTTTTCACAACGGCCTCAGGGTGGGTTGGGCCGAATGAATTGTTGCTTTGTTCTGCCACCGCGCCCGGCTAAACCCGCCTAAACCCGACGCGCCTGCCCTGCCCAATACGGTTCGCGCAGTTTGCGTTTGAAAATTTTGCCTGTGTCTTCGCGTGGCATGTCGGTGTGAAAGGTGAAGACCTTGGGCACTTTGAAGGCGGCCAGTCGGGCCTTCAAAAACTCGCTAATGTCAGCGTCGCTCAAAACGGTGCCGTCAGCGGGTTGCACTGCGCAGGCCAGCGCTTCGCCAAATTCGGCATCTGGAATGCCAAACACCGCGCAATCGACCACGCCGGGCATCATTTGCAAGGCGGCTTCAACTTCTGCGGGGTAAATGTTCACGCCGCCTGAAATCACCAGGTCGGCCGAGCGGTCCACGATGAACAAAAACCCATCTTCGTCCAGGTAGCCAATGTCGCCCAGGGTTTTAAGGCCTCGGCATTCCATTTTTTGCCTTGCTGCGTCGTTGCCAATGTAGGTGAAATCAGCATAAGCCGACTGGTTGACATAAATCAACCCGGCTTGGCCTTGGGGCACGGGCTCTCCCTGCGCGTTCAGAATCTGCATCGTCACGCCGGGCAGCGGCTTGCCCGCCGAGCCAGGTTTGCGCAGCGCCTCATGGCTGTCCAGGCGGGTCATGTAACCCAATTCGCTGGCACCATAGGCTTCATAAATCACGGGGCCCCACCATTCGATCATGGCGCGTTTCACGTCCGGCGCGCAGGGTGAGCCGGTGGACGACACGAAGCGCATGGAACTGAGGTCGTACTTTGTGCGCACCTCGGCGGGCAGGCGCAGCATTCGCACGTACATGGTGGGCACCAAGTAGGCGTGGGTGATGCGGTGCCGCGCGATCAGGGCCAGGGTTTCTTCAGCATCAAAACGGGTTTGAATGAACAGGTGGCCACTTTCCTGCGACGCCCCCATAGCATACGAATTGGGGGCGCTGTGGTACATGGGCGCGTTCACCAAAGCCCGCATGCCAGGCTCAAACCCCAGGCAGTGGCGCAGTATCTGCAGGCCCTTGGCGGCTTGCTCAGGCGTGGCAGGTGCGCGGCGAATGCCCTTGGGTTTGCCTGTGGTGCCCGAGGTGTAAAACATGGCACCTCGGGGGGGTGCGGCGTCTGCAGAGGGCAAAGCGCAGGCATCTCGAAACGCATTCCAGTGTGGTAACGCAGCCGCTGCAAGGTGGCTTGCAGGGTGGCTTGCAAAGTCAGGGGCCACGCCGCTGGCATAGGCGCGAAGGGCGTCCAGCTTCAAGCCAGGCAGGGTGGCCAACAGGTCAGCATCGACGATCAGCACTTTGGACCCACTGTCGCCCAAAATGTACTGCACCTCATCGGTTTTAAAGTGCCAGTTGATGGGGCACCACTGCGCACCAATCCAGCGAATCGCCAACATCACCTCTAACGCCTCGGGGCCATTGCGCATCATGACGGCAACCACGTCGCCACTGCCCACGCCAAGAGATCGTAGGGCCGATGCAGAGTGCTGGTAGCGCTGGAAAAAGACCTCGGAATCGCTGCTTTGGCCGTTGAATTCGACGGTGGGTTTCATACTGATTGCGTCATCTGTATTTTTTGCGTTGTGTGCGTCATTTGGTTCATTTTCGAAGCGAAAAATCAATAAACCCGCGCTCAACGTCCACCGATTCCAGCTTCACATGAACCTTGTCGCCCACTTGGACGCGACTGCGCCCCTCGTCCAGCCGCCCTTCGCAAGGTGGATCAAACACCCGAACCCAGGTGCCTTTGCTCGATGTCCCGGTGACGATGCCTTCAAAGGCCTGCCCCAGGCGCGATTGCAACAGCAGCGCGGCTTCTGATTTGCGCATTTGCCGCTCGACCTTTTGCGCGCCCTCCTCTTGGTGCGTGCAGTGCGCCGCCAGCCTACCCAGCTCTGTGTCGTCATAGGGTGCAGGCTGACCCAGCAACGCGGCTTTGACGAGGCGCGAAGTGATCAAATCTGGGTAGCGGCGATTGGGCGCGGTGGAATGCGTGTAATCGCGCACGGCCAGGCCAAAGTGACCCATGGGCACCGTGCCAGGCGTTTGCACCACGTACTCGCCGCGCCCCATCAGCTTGACGATGACCAGGGATAAATCAGGAAACCGCAGCGGGTCTGCCAAGCGGCGCTTGTGCAAGAAGACCTCAAGGGCTTTCGAATCAGGGGCGGGCGGCAGCACTTCGCCGTACTCTTTGGCAACGCCCACAATGCGCAGCCAACGCTCGGGCGATTGCACCACTCGGCGCAGTGATGAGCTGCCTTTTGCCACCAAATACCGCGCGGTGCAGCCATTGGTGGCAATCATCAATTCGGCAATCAACTGGCGTGCACGGTTTTGCGCTTGCTGGGCAATGCCCACGACTTTTTCGCCGTCGAACACGGCACGCGGCTGAAAGCTTTCAAACTCCAGCGCCCCCTCAGCCCGCCTGCGCGCTTGCAGCACCTGCGCCAGCGCGTCTTGGGTGCGAATTTGAAAATCCATGCCCGGCACAGCGGCCGCCGCTCTTGGCAATGCGGCTTTGCCGTCGATCCACGCGCTGACTGCGTCGTAAGCCAGCTTGGCGTGGTTGAACACCCGCGCCCGGTACACGGTAGAACCCGCCAGCGAGCCGTCGGCGTTGAAAATCATCTCGCTGACCATCGCCAAGCGGTCTTGCTGCGGGTTCAGAGAGGTGAGGTCGGTGGACAAGGTTTCAGGCAGCATGGGAAAAATGCGCACTGAGGTGTAAACCGACGTGGTGTTGACTTGGGCATGCAGGTCAATGGCGGTGTTTTGATTGACCAGCGTGTCCACATCGGCAATGGCGACCCAGACCTTCACCGCGCCTTGGGGCAGGCTTTCGCACACGCTCAGTTGATCCAGATCGCGCGAGTCGTCGTTGTCGATAGAGCACCACAGCAGGTGGCGCAGGTCGGCGATGGCGGCATCGCCTTTGCCAAGCTGCGCGTTGCCGTTTGCAGCGTGCGCCCGCGCAGCCGAGTCTGCATTGACGATGTGCGCCATTTGCTGCAAGGCATTGGCTGAAAATTCGGGCGCCAGCCCGCGTTCGACCATGGCGTTGGTGGCGAGGCGCACAAGGTCGGCGCGGGTGTAAAAGTGCCTGGATTGGGTTTGCATCGGCCCAATATACCCGGTTCGCTTGGCAAGCTCCGTTGCGTTGCCCGACTCACCATTCCACAAATTGCTATAATAAATATAGCAAACTATCTATATTAATCGGGAGCTAGAGGCCAATTTTATTGATATTTTGGGGTTTTTCGGCTCAAAACACAAAAAAAGAACCTGTAGGTTCTTTTTTTCTAAAAAGCACTCATTTGGCCTGTTGCAACACGCTTTTTAAAAATTGGGCGATGTCGGCAATCTCTTGCGGATGAACGCTGTGCGGCATGGGGTAAGTGTGCCACTGCACCGCGTAACCCAGCGCAGCCAGGGCGTTGCGCGAGGCCTCGCCGCGACTCAAAACCACCATCGGGTCTTGTGTGCCGTGGGCCATGAAGATGGGCGTAGCCTGGTTGGCCGCGCTACGCTCTGCCGCCACCGTGTCTGCCAGCGGCAAGTAACCCGACAACGCCATGATGCCGCCCAGCCGCGCCGCATGCCGCACGCCCGTGTGCAGCGCCATGGCACAGCCCTGCGAGAAGCCTGCCAGCACGATGGAAGACGCCGCAATGCCGCGCGCCACCTCGTTGGCAATCAGCGCTTCAATCGCCTTTGCAGAATGAAGAATACCCGCCGCATCTTCACGGCGCTGCAAGTCGGCCCCCACAATGTCGTACCAGGCAGGCATGACGTAGCCGCCATTCATCGTGACCGGAATCTGCGGCGCATGCGGAAAAATAAAACGAATCGGTGGGCAGCCCGTTAAATCAAGCTCGGGTACCAGGCCCGCAAAGTCGTTGCCGTCCGCCCCCAGGCCATGCAGCCAGATGACGCAGGCTGTCGGGTTGGGCGCGGTTTCGATTTGAATGAAAGGCAAAAGTGTCGTCATGAAACTAAAAGGTGAAGTGATGGAGGTGCCTGAATATAGCAACGCCAAAGCCGAAACCTTAAAATCAAGACCTATTTCAAACTCGCTTCCCAATGCCATTGCTGTCCAGAGCCCTTTCAACCCAGTGCCAACGCGTCGCCCTCTTGTCTCTCGTGGCAGTTTGCGCCGTAGGCCCAACGGCCATGGCACAGCCCGCGCAAGCTGCGCAAGGCAAAGGCGTTTTGCTGGTGCAGCGCATTGACGACGTGCTGCACGGGGTAGACCCGGTGTCGCTGGCGATTGTCGACAGTCGGCATATTTCAGGGGTGGCGGTTCGGGTCAACGCGAACATGGACGCCAAGCACCCCAGCCCGGCGCTGGGCTACAGCCATTTTGTCGCCGACTGCCGCTTGCCGATGCGGGTGGCGGTGTTGTCCAGCACCGCGTCACCCTTGGACCTGACGCCGCAGGGCGCGTCCAGCCGGGCCAGGGTGGCCTTGGCCACGGCGGCCTTGGCCGACGCTAGCGTCCCATCCAAATTCAATAAATCCAACATGCTGGACGCCAGCCGCGCCTTGGCAGAATTTGCCTGCGCCGCCTCGCAGCGCCCCGC